>DAIOET010000015.1:0-31099 GCA_036746135.1 Cupriavidus sp. | reverse complement strand
ACGAGATCATGAAGGAGCTGATCGCCCGCACGCTCTGACGCATGCGACGCACTTGAGCGCGCCGCGGGGCCGCCGGCTGGTCAGTCGAGCAGGCCCCGTGCGCGCGCGATGGCTACCACTTCGGTGCGGCTCTGCGCGCCCAGCTTGGCGCTGATGCGCCGCAGATGCGATTTCACCGTCAGTTCCGACACGAACAGTTTTTCGGCAATCGCGCGGTTGCGATGACCGTGCGACAGCATGCGCACGACGTCCAGTTCGCGCGCTGTCAGTGCGTCCATGCCACCGGCGTCGGGCGCGGGCTGGGTCTCGACGGTGGTGGCCGTTTCGACGACGCTTTCGCCCAGGCGGGTCAGCAGAGACGGCACGAAGGCGGCGGCCACGCCGGCCGGTGCCGTGCCAGCAGGCTGGGCGGCAAGCCATCGGGCCAGCAGCCTGGCAAGCCGGGGGCCTTCGTCGAGGAAGGTCCGAACCAGTCCTTCATGGCTCGATAGCCGCAGTGCCTCGGTCAGCGCGTCGAGCGCGGCCCGCTCCTGTCCCGTGGCATCGAGGGCCATCGCATGCAGCAGCCGAAGCTTGGCCTGGCGCCAATGACGCTGCTGTGCCGCGGCCGTGGCGATGGCGCCGGCAAGGGCGTCGCAAACGGCACGATCGGCACCGCGCGCAATCCGCAGGCGCCAGCGTGCCACGGACGGGGTATCGATTTCATTCGCATAGCCGGCATCGTCGAGCGCCTCCCAGGCGCCGTGTGCTTCGGCGGCTTCCAACGCTTGCGCGGCGGCGTCGAGGGCGCCGTCGAGTGTGGCCAGCCGGGCGCGTTCCAGCCACGCCGAGCAGACCGCGCGCTGCGATTGCACCTGGCGTCCGAGTTCTTCGAGTTCATGCAACCGGCGCTGCCAGAGATCGCGGTCTCCGCGCAGATGGGCGATGCGTGCGCTGAGGATATGCCCGGTCGTCATCGAATCGACGGGGCCGGTCATCTTGGCAAATGGCAGCGTGTCGTTGACAAAGCGCGCGGCTTCGTCGATCTGGTCCGACTCGTAGAGCAGTAGCCCGAGGATGACACCGGCTGCGGCGCGTCCGCCCGTGACGGCGTCGGAACGTTCGTGCCATGCCTGCTGAGCGGTGCGCAGGCGGGCCATCGAGCGGCCCAGCCGGCCGTGAATCAGATCGATGATGCTCTCAAGGCAATCGGCCACGCTGCGCAGCAGTGCGGCGCCCTGGGGCCGGCCGCACGCGCAGGCGTGGGCCAGCACCTTGCGTGCCTCGTCGTGACGGCGCGCGGAGACCAGTCCGTAGGCGACCGAGTTCGTCAGCATCCAGTACTGGAACGAATCGTCGGGCGGCAAGCGGTCCAGCAGCGGCAAGCCGGTCTGACAGCATGCGTCGATCTGGTCCCGCATGGCGAACAGCACGCAACGCAGGGTCTCGGCCTGAAGCATGACGGCTTCGCGCTGCGCGTCGGCGACGGTGTCAGCGAGGATGCGCTGCACGGCGGACATGGCCTCGTCAAAACGCCGGTTCAGTAGCAGCGCCCATGCCGCGCTGATACGTACACGCGGGTCCGCATCGGGCAGTTTTTCTCGGACCAGATCGAACCAGCGTGACAGTAGCCTGACGCGTCCGTTGTTGAGCAGCGCATCGGCATGCAGTGCCATCTGTGCGATGGCATCTTCGTGCATGCCGGCACGCAACAGGTGATCGATTGCGGGAACCGGCCGGTCCGCCTGGAGATACCAGCGTGCCGCCGCCGCGTGCAGTTGCGTCTCGCGTGCGGGATCGATCAGGTGCAGGCGGTGCTGCAGAAAGCTCGCAAACAGGCTGTGATAGCGGTACTCGTCGTGTTCGCCGTTGAGCGGGAACAGGAACAGATTGTCCCGCTCCAGCGTGGCCAGCATGGCGTGGCTGTCGGTGCGGCCCAGCATCGCGTCGCAGAGTGGGGCGGACAACTGCGACAGGATGCTGGTTTCGAGCAGGAACCTGCGCACCTGTTCGCTCTGCCTGCCCAGGATGTCTTCGGCCAGGTACTCCGCCAGCTCGGTATTCGAACCCGAGAACGACGCGACAAAGCGGCCGTGGTCGGAGCGTTGCCTCAGCGATAGCGTTGCCAGGAAGATCGCGGTGGCCCAGCCTTCCGTATAGCGATGCAGACGCGAGATATCGGCGTCGCCCAGCGCGATGCCGCATTTATCCCGAATGAATTCGGTGGCTTCCGGCAGGGTGAAGCGCAGCGCGCCCGGCTGCAGTTCCAGCAGCTGCCCGCGTGCGCGAACGCGGCCCAGGCCCAGTGCCGGCGTGGTGCGGGATGCCACCACGAGCGTGCCCGTTGGTGGCAGCGATTCCAGCAGCAACTGGACGAAATTCAGCACGGATTCGCTCTGGATCGATTCGAAATCGTCGAGCAGGATCGCAAACGGGTTTTCCAGCGACGCCACCATCGCAATCACGTTCGCAGCCAGTTGCTCGGCGGACGTGGGGCGGTGCCCACTGTCTGGCGTCAAGGACCTCAACCCCATATCGAGGTGGCCAAGAAAGCGCGGCAGGTCGTTGTCGGCGGCATCGAGCCGCATCCAGGCCGTGGCGTGGCCTTTCGCCTGGCAGGCGGCGACATATTGCTGCATCAGCGTGGTCTTGCCGAAGCCGGCCGGCGCACGGATCAGCACCAGCCGCGCGCTGTGCGCGGCCAGCATGCTGTCGACGAGATGCGGGCGGGCCAAGTGCGAGCCGGCGCGGGCCGGTGGCACCAGTTTCGACACGACGATGGCCGGCAGGCCGGCACCATCGTCATCTTGCCGCCGCGAACCCTGCGGGCTGGGCTGCATGGCTGGGTGTCTCCTGAATCGAATGTTCTTGTGGGCGCGATTGTTACACGGGACTCGCGCGATTGAATATGGGTAGCGCCCCCCGTTTGGCGCAGGCGAAGCCCCGATTCGCAAATGGCAAATACGTCGATGCGGGCGCCCTCGCTACTATGGTGAGCGTCGCTTTCCCCACAACCGGTCTTCAACCTCGCACGCGCATCGAACATGCGGGATGAGCCCTGGGCGGGACGCCAGATTGTTGATTCCGTTTCAAGGGTGATTCGCTGATACATGGCTTAATCGACAAAGGTAACTCCGGCAAACTGCGGTCATTCCAAGTTGAAACCCAGTTGGCTAAATCACAGGAGTTACCGATGAGCATTCCTTCCTTTGGCGTTGGCACATTTCGCCTGACCGGCCAGGCCGCCGTGGATTCGGTGCGCAATGCGCTGGAGCTGGGCTACCGGGCCGTGGACACCGCGCAGATCTATGGCAACGAGGCCGATGTCGGCCAGGCGCTTGCCGAAAGCGGCGTCAAGCGCGGCGAGCTGTTCGTGACCACCAAGATCTGGACCGCGAACTACGCGGCCGACAAGCTCGTGCCGAGCCTGCGCGACAGCCTGGCCAAGCTGCGCACGGACTACGTCGATCTGACACTGATCCATTGGCCGGCACCGGGCAATGGCGTGTCGCTGCCCGAATTCATGGGCGCGCTGGCAGAGGCCAAGGCACGCGGCCTGACGCGCCAGATCGGCATCTCGAACTTCAATATCGAACTGACCCGCCAGGCGGTGGAAGTGGTGGGCAAGGGCGAGATCGTGACCAACCAGATCGAGCTGAGTCCGTATCTGCAGAACCGCAAGCTCACGGCGTTTCTGAAGGAGCAAGGCATTGCCGTGACGTCGTATATGACGCTCGCCTACGGCAAGGTGCTGAAAGATCCGGTGCTGGCGCGCATTGCGGACAAGCATCAGGCCACCGTGGCCCAGGTGGCACTGGCCTGGGCATTGCAGCTTGGCTACGCGGTGATTCCGTCGTCCACGCGGCGCGAGAATCTGGCCAGCAACCTGCTGGCGCGCGACCTCAAGCTCGATGCCGACGATATGGCCGCGATTGCCGCACTGGAACGCAATGGCCGTGAAGTCAGCCCGGATGGCCTCGCGCCTGCGTGGGACTAAGCCGTCGAGCGCATTCCGAAGGACTACACAGGAGTTTCCGATGAGCATTCCCTCGATCGGCAAGGATTCGCAAGCACCGCTGTTCCAGCCACATGCCTTGGGTGAGCTGACGCTTCCCAACCGCATCGTCATGCCGCCGATGACGCGCTCGCGCGCCAGTCAGCCCGGCGATGTACCCAACGACCTGATGGCCGACTACTATGCACAGCGCGCAGGCGCCGGATTGATCGTCAGCGAGGGCACGTGGATTTCGCCGCTTGGCAAGGGCTATGCATGGACCCCGGGCATTCATACGCCCGAGCAGGTGGCCGGTTGGCGCAAGGTCACCAGCGCTGTGCACGCGGCCGGTGGCCGCATCTTCGCGCAGCTCTGGCATGTTGGCCGCCTCAGCCATGTCAGTTTGCTTGATGGCCATTCGCCCGTATCGTCGTCTGCCATCCAGGCCAAGGGTGTCAATGTGTTTGTGGCGGAACGCGATGGCACGCCGGGCTTTGTGCAGGCATCGCAGCCGCGCGCGCTGACGGTGGCCGAGATTCACGGCATCGTCGACGAATACCGCCAGGCCGCGCGCAACGCGATGGCGGCCGGCTTCGATGGCGTGGAATTGCACGCCGCCAACGGCTACCTGGTCAACCAGTTCATCGACTCCGGGGCCAACGACCGCACGGACGAATACGGCGGTGCGCTGGAAAACCGCCTGCGCTTTCTTGACGAAGTGGCTCAGGCACTGATTGAAGGCACGGGCAGCAAGGACCGCGTCGGCATCCGGCTGGCGCCGCTGACCACGCTGAACGGCTGCGTCGACGCCGATCCGGAAACCACCTATACCGCCGCGGCGAAACTGCTCGGTGAACTCGGCGTGGGCTATATCCACATCGCCGAAGCGGACTGGGACGATGCGCCACACATGCCGCTGGCCTTCAAGCAGCGTCTGCGCGAGGTGTTTCCGGGCACGCTGATCTACGCCGGCAAGTACACGGCGGAGCGTGCCGACGCTGCGCTGCGCGAGGGCTGGGCTGACCTGATTGCGTTTGGCCGACCGTTCGTGGCGAATCCGGACCTGCCCGAGCGCCTGCGTACCGGCGCGGCGCTCAACCTGCACGATCGCAATACGCTGTTCGGCGGCGGGGCACATGGCCTGACCGACTACCCGGTATTGGCGGCCAAGGCAGCCTGAAGCGCGCGGGAAATCGACGAGTCCGACACGCAGGACGCTGTCGGACTCGACGTGGAGTCTGCGCTGTCAGGGTGTCCGTTTCGCGATAGTCGCCTGACAAATTGCGAAGGACGTCCCGTTGGACATCCGGCAGACTACGGTGTCGCGCTTCGAAGATGACATACAAGAAGGCGCGGAATCCTCAGGGGGAGACACCCACGATGAACACCAAGCTTTCGCCGCCGCCGCAGTTGGGTCAGGCTGCCACCCACGATCATCCGCTGCAGGTTGTATTGCTGCTCAATGTCGGCCATGCGCTCGACCATCTGTTCCTGCTGATCTTTGCCACGGCAGTAGGAACCATCGCGGCCGAATTCGGCTTTGCCCGATGGGAGGACCTGATGCCTTACGGCGTGGGGGCGTTCTTCCTGTTTGGTCTGGGGTCGGTGCCTTCCGGCCGGCTTGGCGACCTGTGGGGACGCCGTCAGATGATGATCGTGTTCTTTTTCGGGCTCGGCATCGCTGCGCTGCTTACGGCACTGGCACAGGGGCCGTGGCAGTTGGCGGCGGGGCTGGCGTTGATCGGGCTGTTTGCGTCGATCTACCACCCCGTCGGGATTCCGATGCTGGTGCAGCGCGCCAGCCGGCCTGGTTCTGCGATCGGACTCAACGGGCTGGCAGGCAATCTCGGCGTGGCGGGTGCAGCGCTGCTGACCGGCTTTCTGGTTCAGGCGTGGGGCTGGCGCGCCGCATTTGCAGTGCCCGGCGCCATTTCCATCGTGTGCGGTGTCGCGTTTGTCCTTCTTTGTGCGCCGCAGGGTCAGGCACCCGGCCGTGGCCGCAAGCCGCCGCAGGTAGTCTTGCCACCCCAACTTCTGGCGCGCGCGCTGGTGGTGATGACGGCGGCGGCAGTCACCGGCAGCCTTCTTTTCAACTTCACCACCAACGGCAACACCCAGTTCCTGACCGAGCGGTTCGACGGACTGATCCACGATCCGGCAATGATCGGCCTGTTGCTGGCCGTCATTTATACGTTGGCGTCTTTTACCCAGGTCATCGTCGGAAAGCTCATCGACAGGGTGCCGCTCAAGCGGCTTTACCTTGGCCTGGTGCTGGCGCAGATCCCGTGGCTGACGCTGGCCGCGCTGGCCAGTGGATGGTGGCTGTTCGTCGCCCTGCTCGGGGCGATGATCTGCATTTTCGGCAGTATTCCGTTCACGGACGCGATGATCGTTCGGTATGTGGACGATAGCGTGCGCTCCCGCGTCGCCGGCATGCGCCTGGCCGTCTCATTTGGCATCAGTTCGCTGGCGGTGTGGCTCCTGGGGCCGGTCGTAAAGGCTTCGAGCTTTGCTTCGCTGTTTCTGGGAATGGCCTGCATCGCCGCCTGCACCGCCCTGGTCGTCCTGTTGCTGCCTTCGGACAGGCTCGCTTCAGGGCAGGGCGAAGGCGGCTGATTCACACCGATGACGCTGGCTACTGGCCAGCGTCATGCCGGCGGGGCTGGCCGCCGGGTGCGGTCACCGCTGCCATCGCGGAACTCATAGCCGTTTCCCGAGTCAATTGTGACGTTCGGTTACAATGCTGTGCCGCAGCAATGCCTGTCTGGCATTGTCTGCAAATGTCCGCTATCGCACCCCCATCTTGTTACGTTTCGTCCTCTTCCTGCTGACCGCCTTGTGCCTGTCCGCGCTGTCCTTTACGGCAGCCGCGAACGTGCGCGCGGACGCCCCGCAGGCGGAACGGGCCGTACAGAACGTGGATGGGCCTGACTACGCGATGCTGGCCACCGGCGACGACCTTGCGCAGCTCGTGCTGCCCGGCGATCCGGACTTCGGTGCCGACGACGCCGCCGTCGATGACGGCCCGCCGCCCGGCTACTGCAATATCTGGTCGGCCGACCTGCTCGACCCGCTCGACCTGTTCGACGCGGTCGATGAAACCAGCGCACTGTTCGTGCTACCCAATTTCGAACTTGCCCAGTCCGTGAGCGACCTGTTCCAGGCGCCCGCCGCGCGCACCACGTTCGAGTCCGAAGGCCTGTTCCGGCCGCCCAATCTGCTCGCCTGAGTCTCCAGGCCTCCGCCAGGACCGACTGTCCGGCGGAGCGCTTCCCTTGCCCTTGCGCCCCGAAAAAGTCCGCGACCGATATGCGTCGCGGCCTGTTGCGTTTGCCGCTTGCCCCCGGTGTCCCTAGCTGACGCCGGCACGCACTCGGCGCCAATGTCGTGGGTCGCCGGGCAGCCGTACCGATTGAACCAATCCGACATGAAGACCAAGAAAACGTTGACCTGGGTCGCGTCGCTGTCGTTCGTGGCCGCGCCGGCCTGGGCCGCGCAGCCCCTTCCGGCCAGCCCCAACGCGGCGAAGACCCAGCCCGGAGCCGGCGCGCCGCCGGCCCCGAAGCAACTGGCCGCCAGGCCCATGCCGCGTGCCACCACCCCCGCTGCCGAGACCTTCGGCTTGCCCCAGCTGCTGGAGCTTGCGCAATCGACCAATAAGGGCGTGGAAGCGGCGCAGGCCAATGTGGATGCGGCAACGTCCGCCGTCACCACGTCCCGCGCATATCCGAACCCGCAGGTGGAAGTGATGTACGGGCGCCTGTCCGGCAAGCAGCCGGGCGTGGCCAGCGGCAATGCCCCGTCGTATGCCGTCGTCCAGAAATTCGATTATCCGAACCAGCGCAACCTGCGCCAGCAGATGGCCGGACGTGGCCTGGAAGCCTCGGAGGCACAGCGCCAGACCTTCCGCGCCGAACTGGCCGCGCGCGTGAAGACCGCCTATTTCCAGGTGCTGCGCCGTGAGACCGAACTGGCCGCCGCGCGTGAGGACCTGAGCCTGACGCGCCAGATCCAGGAGCGCGCCAAGGTGCGCGTGGATGTGGGCGAGGCGCCGCGCTACGAGCTGATCAAGGCCGATACCGAGCTGCTGGCCGCGCAGAAGACACTGCAGACGGCCGAGCTGCGCGTCGAACAATCCAAGGCCACGCTGCGCCAGCAGGTCGGCGGCGCCATGCCGGTGCGCTATGCGCTGGACGGCAGCCTGGCCAATACGCCCGACGTGCCGAACCTGGCCGTGCTGCGCGACAACATGCAGGCCAACAACGCCGAGCTGAGCCAGCGCCGCAGCGAACTGGAACGTGCCCGCCTGGGCGTGGACTATCAGCGTTCGCTGCGGTGGCCCGAAGTATCGGTGCGCGCCAGCACCGATCGCCAGCCGGACAACAACGTTTCGCAGATCGGCCTTGTGATGACGATCCCGTTGTGGGACCGGCGCAGTGGCCCGGTGGGCGAAGCCACGGCACAGGCCACGCAGGCGCGCACGGCGCTTGAGGCACGCGAATTCGAACTCGCGCAGGAGCTGGACGCCGCGTACCAGCAATATGAAATCACGCAGGCCCAGGTCACGGCGCTCGAATCGGGCATCGTGCGTGAAGCCGAATCGGCACTGGGCGTGGCGGAATCCGCCTACCGCTTTGGCGAGCGCGGCATTCTCGATTACCTCGATGCCCAGCGCGTGCTGCGCAATGCGCGCAGTGAACTGATCAACGCGCAATACGAGCTGCAGATCGCCGCCATCCAGATTGAAAAGCTCATGTCGGCCACGCCAGGTGCACCCACCGGCGCAATGCCTTCCATGCCCGTTTCCCCGAATCTGAACTGAACATGCGCCCCACACATTCCCTGCTTTCCATTGCCGCCGCCGTTGTGATGGCGATGTCGCTGGCCGGCTGCTCCAAGGAGCCCGAGCCCGAGGCCGAAGCGCCCAAGCTGGCACCCGGCGTGGTCCAGCCCGCCGAAAACCTCCAGAAAACCCTCAAGGTATCCGCCGTGGCCACGTCCCCGTTCAGCGAAATGCTGCGCGTGGCGGGCCGTGTCGATTTCGATGAACAGCGCGTGTCGCGTATCGGCGCCACCGTGACCGGCCGCGTGACCGACCTGTACGCCATCCTGGGCCAGGAAGTGAAGGCCGGCCAGGTGCTGGCCCGCCTGCACAGCAGCGAGCTGGGCGCGGCGCAGATGGCCTTCCTGAAGGCCGAAGCGCAGAACGAGCTGCAGGCCCGCAACGCCGAACGCGCGCGTCAATTGTTCGATGCCGATGTGATCGGCCGTGCGGAGCTGCAGCGCCGCCAGAGCGAGTACGCGATTGCCGCCGCCGAAATGCGCGCCTATCGAGACCAGTTACGCGTGCTGGGCATGTCGGTGCAGGCGATCTCCACATTGGCCAAGAACGGCAGCATCGATTCCTATTCGCCAGTGTTTTCCAGCATCAGCGGCACGGTGGTCGAGCGTAACGTGGCGCAGGGCCAGGTCGTGCAGCCCGCCGATGCGCTGTACACGGTGGCCGACCTGTCGCGCGTCTGGGTCGTGGCCGAGGTGCCCGAGCAGCAGGCCGCTCAGGTGGCCGAGGGGCAGGCCGTCGATATCGAGGTGCCGTCGCTGATGAACAGCAACGGCCGCATTACGGGCAAGCTGATCTACGTGGGCCGCACCGTGAATCCGCAATCGCGCACGGTGCTCGTGCGCACCGAGCTGGAGAACAAGGAAGGGCGGCTGAAGCCGGCCATGCTGGCCAGCATGCTGATCGCCGGCAAGCCGATCGACACGCTGGTGGTGCCTGGTTCCGCCGTGGTTCGGGACGGCAATGACGAGCAGGTCTACGTGGAAACGGCGCCCGGCCAGTACCGCCTGACCAAGGTGAAGCTCGGCTCGGAAAGCGACGGCATGCGCGTGGTGCAGAGCGGCATCAAGGCGGGCGACCGCGTTGTCGTGGAGGGCGCGTTCCACCTCGACAACGAGCGCAAGCGCCTGGAACAGGGGTAAGCCGCCATGATGACATCGCTTGTGGAAGCCGCGATCAAGCAGCGGCTGGTGGTGTGCGTGATTGCGGTGGTGCTGTTCTTCTTCGGCCTGCGCGCGGCCGGCAAGCTGTCGGTCGATGCCTTTCCGGACGTGACCAACGTCCAGGTGCAGATCGCCACGGAAGCCGCCGGACGCTCGCCGGAAGAAGTGGAGCGCTTTGTCACCGTGCCCATCGAAATGTCGATGACGGGTCTGCCAGGGCTCGAAGAGATGCGCTCGCTGAACAAGGCCGGCCTGTCGCTGATCACGCTCGTATTCACGGACAAGACCGACGTCTACTTTGCGCGGCAGCTCGTCATGGAGCGGCTGATCGAGGTGGGCGGCCGCATGCCGGAAGGTGTGGCGCCGGTGCTTGGTCCCGTGTCGACGGGTCTGGGCGAGGTGTACCAGTACACGCTGGATCGGCCCGACGACGGCAACCGCGAACTGACGCAGGAGGAACTGGCCGAGCGCCGCATCGCGCAGGACTGGGTGGTGCGTCCGCTGCTGCGCTCGATTCCGGGCGTGGCGGAAATCAACTCGCAGGGTGGTTACGTGCGCCAGTACCAGGCGCTGGTGAACCCGGAGCGCATGCGCCACTACGAGGTTAACCTGCAGCAGGTGTACCAGGCGCTGGCGCGTAACAACGCCAACTCGGGCGGTGGCGTGCTGCCGCACTACGCCGAGCAGTACCTGATCCGCGGCGTGGGCCTGGCCAAGGGCGTGGAAGACATCGGCAGCATCGTGCTCAAGGAGATCAACGGCACGCCGGTCTATCTGCGCGACGTGGCGCAGGTGACGATCGGCCATGAGGTGCGCCAGGGTGCCGTGGTCAAGAACGGGCAGACCGAGGCCGTTGGCGGCATCGTGATGATGATGCGCGGAGGCAATGCCAAGGAAGTGGTGAGCCGGGTCAAGAAGCGCGTGGCCGAGATCAACGACAAGGGCATGATTCCCGGCGGCCTGCAGATCGTGCCGTACTACGACCGCAGCGAACTGGTGGACGCCGCATTGTGGACGGTCACCAAGGTGCTGCTCGAAGGCGTGGTGCTGGTGGTGATCGTGCTGTTCCTGTTCCTGGGCGATGTGCGTTCGTCGGTCATCGTGCTGGCCACGCTGGTGCTGACGCCATTGCTGACCTTCATCGTGATGAACCGGATCGGGCTGTCCGCCAACCTGATGTCACTGGGAGGGCTGGCCATCGCCATTGGCCTGATGGTGGACGGTTCGGTCGTGGTGGTGGAAAACGCGTTCGAACGGCTGGGGCATGCCGACAAGAGCGGCCTCACGCGCACCGAGATCCTGGTCAAGGCCGTGCAGGAAGTGGCCACGCCGGTGATCGTGGGCGTGGGCATCATCATCCTGGTGTTCCTGCCGCTGATGACGCTGCAGGGCATGGAAGGCAAGATGTTCGCGCCGCTGGCCATCACCATTTCGATTGCGCTGGCGATTTCGCTGATTCTGTCGCTGACGCTGTCGCCGGTGCTGTCGTCGTATCTGCTCAAGGGCGGTGCCGAGCACGACACGCGCATCATCGCGTTCATGAAGCGCCACTACCTGCGCATGCTGCACTGGGCGCTGCTCAACAGCAAGAAGACGGTGCTGTCCGCGGTTGGTCTGTTCGTCGCCACGGTCCTGATCGTGCCGATGCTTGGCACGTCGTTCATTCCGGAAATGAAGGAAGGTTCGATCGTGCCGGCGCTGGACCGCGTGCCGAATATTTCGCTGGAAGAGTCCATCAAGCTGGAGCGTCAAGCCAACAAGCTGGTGCTGGAAGTGCCGGGCGTGAAGTCGGTGGTGTCCGGTGTGGGCCGTGGCGAAAGCCCGGCCGACCCGCAGGGCCAGAACGAATCGACGCCGATTGCCAGCCTGAAGGACCGCGACGAGTGGCCCGATGGCTGGACGCAGGACGACATCGCCAACGCCATCCGCGACAAGCTCAAGGCCATTCCCGGCGTGCAGATCGTGATGGCGCAGCCGATTTCGGACCGCGTGGACGAAATGGTCAGCGGTGTGCGCTCGGACATCGCCGTGAAGATCTTCGGCGACGACCTCGACAAGCTGCGCGACCTCGCCGGTGAAATCGCGCGCGTGGCGGGCGGCATCAAGGGGTCGCAGGACATCCGTATCGAGCGCATCTCGGGCCAGCAATACCTGTCGATCGAGATCGATCGCCAGGCGATTGCGCGCTACGGGCTGAACGTATCGGATATCCACGACATCATCGAGATCGCCATCGGCGGCAAGCGCGCCACGGACATCTTCGAGGGCGAGCGCCGCTTTGCGGCGGCGGTGCGTCTGCCGGAGGAGTTCCGCAACAACGTGCAGTCGATCCGCAATCTGCTGGTGCAGGCGCCCGACGGGGTGCAGGTGCCGCTGCAGAGCGTGGCAAAGATCGAGGTCAGCGATGGCCCGGCGCAGATCAGCCGCGAAATGGCCAAGCGCCGCGTGGTGGTGATGATCAACGTGAAGGACCGTGACCTGGGCAGCTTCGTGGCAGATTTGCAGTCCGCCACGGAGAGCAAGGTCAAGCTGCCGGAGGGCTACTACTACGAGTGGGGCGGCCAGTTCCAGAACATGGAACGTGCCATGGGCCACCTGAAGCTGATCGTGCCGATCACGATTGCCGCGATCTTCTTCCTGCTGTTCCTGCTGTTCAACTCGCTGCGCTTTGCCACGCTGATCATTACGGTGCTGCCGTTTGCATCGATCGGCGGCATCATCGGCCTGTTCGTCACCGGCGAGTACCTGTCGGTGCCGGCATCGGTGGGCTTCATCGCGCTGTGGGGCATGGCGGTGCTGAACGGGGTGGTGCTGGTGTCATACATCCGCACGCTGCGCGAGCAGGGCATGTCGCTGCGCAACGCGGTGGTGCGCGGCGCCACGCAGCGGTTCCGGCCGGTGATGATGACCGCGACGATCGCCATGCTGGGCCTGGTGCCGTTCCTGTTCTCGGACGGACCGGGCTCCGAGGTGCAGCGGCCGCTGGCCGTGGTGGTGATCGGCGGGCTGATCACGTCGACACTGCTGACGCTGGTGATGGTGCCGACGCTGTACCGCTGGTTCGACGACCGCAAGCCTGAGCAGCGCGATATGTCCGTGTAAGCGCGTCAGGCTATCAGCCGCAGTACAATGGCAACCGGCCGGCATGCATCGCGCGTGCCGGCCGTTTTTGTTTGGAGTGAATTCCCATGACAACGCATGCGCGCCGCAAACGGGTAGCGGCTATCGCCTTCGTGACCACCCTGGCGCTGCCGGTCATCGCATCGGCGGCAGACGCCCCTGTCAACATCGAGCTGGGTCAACGTGGCGGCAAGCCCGAGGCACCCGAGGCGCCGGGCGCCTGCATGGAAGCGATCAAGGCAAAGATGCCCAACCCGGATCAGTTCCGCTGGGTGCGCGGCACCACGCGCCGTGTGGCCGAAGACGTCTACAGCGTGGTGGGCACCGTCGAGTATGTGAATCAGGCCGGCGAAGCACGCAAGGGCGAGGCCCAGTGCGACGTCATGCGCGCACCGGGCAACCAGTTCATCGTGCCGAAGATCCGGCTGCCGCAGTAAATCCGCGGCGGTTTTCGGGATCGGTATCGCGGACGCTTCCGTCGCTTCCGTCGCCTACGTTCCTTACGCCGCTTCAGTGCCGCGCGGCGATTGCGCCGCGGCCGGCGCTGCCGGCAGCAGGTTGCCGCGCAGCAGCAGCACGACCGTCTTCCAGGCCAGCAGGCCGATGATCAGATTGGCTGCGACAAACAGGCCAAACGCCACTTCCCGCATGTCGCCGCCACGCGCGACCATGCGGATCGCCATGCCGGGCAGCGCGGCCACGCCGAAGCTGAACGCCCAGTAACCCGGCGAAAAACGCTGCGTGCCGATCCACGGCAGCAGGCGCAGCAACACCAGTCCCTGGTACAGGCCATACCCCAGCAACGCATACGCGAACAGGTCGGGTTGTCCCTGCGTCAGCGCCAGATAGGCGGTGCCGCCCACCACCGGCGGCGCAAGCTGGATGCCCAGCAGCGCGCGGCGCGCCTCGGGCAGCGGTGCGTTGACGGCGGCACGGTTCAGCACCATCGATTCGATTGCGATCCACGACAGCAGGCTGGCGCCAAACAGCAGCATGCCCAGCGTGTGCCATCCGAACAGCGTAGCCGTGGTGGCGCCGACAAAGCCGGGCGCCACGGCCGGCAGGTAGGCCGCGGGCGTGATCGCCCCGGCCGGGATGCCACCTTGCCAGACCCGGCCGTGCAACGTGGCGCCCAGCGCCAGTTGTCCGATCGTGGCGGCGCCGAACAGGACGGCCGCCACATTCGGCGCGTACGGATGCACGAGTTGCGTGGCCAGCAGCGTGGACGTCGGAATCAGCGCCGCGAACGACGATTGCACCGGATCGGCCATTTCCGCGCGGGCGGCGTCGGGGGCCACGCGCCACTTGCGCACATAGGCGGCAAGCAGCGAGATCCAGATGCCCAGGCCCAGCCAGGTCAGCACGACGGCCGGCAGCGTGGGCAGCGCCCAGACCTGCACGGCACCGCGCCAGACGTTGGCCAGCGCGATGATGCCGACGGCGATGCCGAAGAAAGAGAGTGGAATTGTTCTGTAAGCGGGGGTTGGGGTGGGGGCGCCCATAGTCTGCTCGTGTAGTGTTTTCATTGATGCATCAGATAGTACGCAGACATGGACGTGACTGCAGACGCGCACGACTCAATGTCTTGCTCGGCCGTCTCAATCCGGCCGCCGGTCGATCGTTATCGATATGTGATGCATGGGGCGCAACATTAAATTTCTGTCATCCGGCCATGCGAATGTGGACATCGACCAGATCGTCGCCTACGCTTTGTGTACGCTGTACACAAGACGGCGAAAAGTGTTGAGCGATGAACCCCGAAGCATCAACTGGAGACGTTTGCATGAACATCGAAACCACCAACGAACACCGCTGGCTGCACCGGCTGGTTGGCAACTGGATGGCCGAAGGCGAGGCCCAGATGGGGCCGGACGGCCCGACCGAGAAGTGGAAGATTCCCGAGCAGGTCGACAAGGTAGGCGATGTCTGGGTACAGACGCGCTCGGAGGGCGATTTCCCCGGCTGCGGACCTGCCGCCACTGTCATGACGCTGGGTTATGACCCGGCGCGCAAGCACTTCGTGGGCACGTTCATCGGCTCGATGATGACCCATATGTGGGTGTACGAAGGAGACCTGGAGGCCGACGGCAAGACATTGACGCTGCGCGCCGACGGTCCGGCCTTTGGCCCGGATGGCACCGTGGTGCCGGGCAAGATGGCGAAGTACCGCGATGTCATCGCGTTCCAGGACGACAACAATCGCACGCTCACGTCGTTCATGCAGGCCGATGACGGCTCGTGGAACCAGATCATGCAGGCCCGTTATCGCCGCGAAGCATAGGGGGATGGGGCGGCGCCACGCTGCGCTGGCACCGGGAGCCTGGACGCCGCCGGTGAAATAAAGACGCTACCGGCCGTGCAGTGAGTGTAGAGTGGCGACAGACTGCAAAGACCCCGGAGCGTGTTTATGGATGCTTTTCCGACTGCAACTTACAAGGGGTATGACAACGTTGCCGCGCCATTCAGCTTTTTGTGCACGTTGCCGGCCAGCGGCGCAGGCATTGCGTACCACGTCGCCGTCAGCTTCGCCGATGCCGATCATCCCACAGGCGTTCGCTTTACGAGTTTTGTAGGCGCCGGCAGGCGTGCGTTCGGCATACTGACCGATGAAGCATCGCTGGAGGGCGGGATCGCCTCAAGCGGCGAGGCACTGTGCCGGCTGGCGATCGGGCAGGCGATCCGGGATCATCTCTACGAGAAAGCCAAGGAAGGCGATGCCGTCCTGGACCCGAATGCCACGCCTTGGGACGGAGAGCTCAAGCCCGTAGGCACGGCGCCGGGCAGGGCGCGGGCGCGATAGCCAGGCACGGCTGGCGGTTGGCGGCTATCGGCTTTCGTCTCTCATGTGGCGCTGCCCTGCCTGTTGCGGCTAGATCTTGAACTCGGGATTGCCAAAGCGCGTCAGCAGCGATTCGATCAGTCCCATGTCCTCGGTTTGAGGAGTGCGGTCTTCGATGGCGCGCGAGGGGCCGCCGTATATCGCCGTGACGTGGCGGCGTACCGTCAGCACGCTGGCGTCCGGTTGCGCGACGCTGACTGCCTGCCAGGGCGTGTGCCGATAACTGCCGGCAATCCATCCGTCCGGCGTCAAGTGCAGTTCTTCCCATTCTTCATTGTTCGGCATGCTGAACCTGTTCTCCTGTGATCGGACTCCGGCAGGGCTGCCCACGGCGTGCCCGCTTGAATCCGGAAAGCTTCGTTTCGCGGCCTTGACCTGAAAGGCGCGTGCTTGCATCGCGATCGGGGGATCATTGCGAAAGTCAGCGTCATGTCCCGCGCGTCGGCAGAAAAGTGGCTGACGTGAAGTGGACCGTGCCTGCACAAGCCGACGTCCAGGTACATGTGCGGCGGTTGCGGAGCGGACGTGCCGCCGGTCAGGTGGGTTGCAGGCGATGTCGCCTTGAAAGAATCGGGTGTACGCCCGATGGGCCGCACACATCGTCTTCGGTGATGTCTTGCAGCCGGCGCATTGATGCCGACGGGGCGTCGGCAAATGGCAGGGAGGCCGAATCATACCACCTTCGCCGCCCGGGCCTTGCGTGGCAGGGCGGGGCGGCCGGTGGCCGCTCACTGCCCGCGGGGATGCCGCGCCGGCAGTGAGCGGTGTCACGAAGCGTCAGTCCGGCTTGATTCCGGCGCGTGCGACGATTGGCTTCCAGCGCAGCTGTTCCGCCGCGATAAAGCGCGCGAATTCTTCGGGCGTGCTGCCGGCCACCAGGGCCGCATCGGCACTGAGCCGTTCCACGGAACTCGGACTCCTCACCGCCTTGATCGTGGCCTCGGCCAGCTTGGCTGCCGCTGGCTGCGGCAACGTCGCCGGCGCAAGCAGGCCGTACCACTGCGTCATCTCGAACCCTGGGTAGCCTTGCTCGGCCACCGTGGGTGTATCGGGCAATTGCGGAATGCGCTGCGCGGTGCCTGTGGCAATGCAACGCACCTTGCCTGTCTTGATGAATTGCAGGATGGCCGGCGCGCCCACGGCGGCCGCATCGAGCCGCCCTGAAAGCAGGTCGGTAATCTGCGGACCGCTGCCGCGATACGGCACGTGCGTGATGAACGTACCCGTGGTGGCTTTCAGGTATTCGAATGCCAGGTGGCCGGCGCTGCCGTTGCCAGCCGAGCCGTAGTTCAGCTTGCCCGGCTTGCTCTTGGCCAGCGCGACGAATTCCTTCAGGTTCTTCGCGGGCACATCGGGGTGCACCACATACAGGCTGGGCACCTTCGACAGCAGGGAAATCGGCCGGAAATCCTTGATCGGGTCATACGACAGCTTCGGGAAAATATAGGGATTGACCGCCAGCGTGCCGATGTGGCCGAGGATCAGCGTGTGGTTGTCGTCGGCCCGCGCGACTTCGGCCATAGCGATATTGCCCGCGCCTCCCGGCTTGTTTTCGACGAAGACCGATACGCCGAGCAGCTTGGTCAGCTCGGCCGCCGTGGAGCGCGCGACGATCTCGGAACTGCCGCCCGGCGCGAACGGTACCACCAGCCGGATGGGCTTGGACGGCCAGGCCTGTGCACGCGCCAGCGTTGGCGCCAATGCCCCGGCGCCCAGCGCGGCGGCCAGCTTGAGCATGTCACGGCGAGAGAAATCGAACGTATTCATTGGAGTCTCCTGATCTTGTTGAGGGTGCCCCGGTGCGGGCGCCACGTTGTTATTCGGGTTTGACGTTGCCGTCCTTGATGACCTTGGCCCAGAGCCGCGTCTGGGTATCGATGAAGCGGGCCGCCTCGGCTGGCGGAGCGGCCACCACTTCGCC
The DNA here is from genome assembly GCA_036746135.1 of Cupriavidus sp. Classification (GTDB taxonomy): domain Bacteria; phylum Pseudomonadota; class Gammaproteobacteria; order Burkholderiales; family Burkholderiaceae; genus Cupriavidus. Next base: position 13,243 of record DAIOET010000015.1, on the reverse strand, counting down.
GCCCAGCTCGGCCACGCGCTGCCGGATCTCCGGGCTGGTCATGACCTTCTGCATGGCATCGGAAAGCTTTGCCACGATGGCGTCGGGCGTATTGGCGGGCAGGAACGCCGCGTTCCATTCGTAGACCTCGTAGCCCGCCACGCCCGCTTCGGCCATTGTCGGCACGGCCGGCAGCGCCGACGTGCGCGTATGGCTGGTCACCGCCAGCGGCCGCAGCTTGCCGGACTTGATGTGCTGCAGGCTTGAGGCCACGTTGGCAAAGAACAGCGGCACCTGTCCGGCGATGACATCGGTCATCGCGGGGCCGCCGCCCTTGTAAGGCACGTGCAGCAGATCCACGCCGGCACGCTGCTCGAACAACACGCCGGACAGATGTTGCGCGGAGCCATTACCGGACGATGCAAACGCCACGGTTCCCGGCTTCTGTTTCGCCAGCGTCAGCACATCCTTGACGGTAGCCACCGGAAAGGATGGATTGGCCACCAGCACATTGGGGTAGCGCGCCAGCACACCGATTGCCCGGAAGGCCTTGGCGGGATCGTAGGGCAGGCGCGGATAGAGGCTCGGGTTCACCGCGTAGGACGATGCGTCCACCATCAGCGTGTAGCCGTCGGGCGCGGCCTTGGCCACATAGGATGCCCCGATCTGGCCGCCGGCGCCGGGGCGGTTTTCCACGATCACGGTCTGGCCGAGTTCGCGTCCAAGCCCCGGTGCGATCAGCCGGGCCATCAGGTCGGCGCCCCCGCCCGGCGGATACGTGACGACGATCGTCACGGGGCGCGTGGGCCAGGACGCGGCGGGGTCAGCGGCGCGCGCCAGCGCGGGCTGCAGGGCAAGGCACGCGCCGGTGACGGCGAATGCGAGGCGAGTCGGGGAACGCATGAGGGATGTCTCCATCGATTGTGAAGGGTGCGGTGGTCAGCGGATCTCTGCCGTGTAGCGGAAGGCATAGGCATCGCCCCGCGTCAGGCGGTACTCGATGCACTGGCCCTGGATATCGAACGCCTGGCGGGTGACCATCGCGCACGGGTGCGATGGCGGCAGTGACAGCAAGCCGGCTTCCTGCTCATCGAGCAGCCGGAATGTCACTTCATCCATCGCCCGATGCACGGTGATGCCACACCGCTGTTGCAGCAGCGGATAGAGCAGTTGGCCCCACGCGGCTACCGGTGTTTCCTGCAGCGCCGCGCAGCGCGGCAGGGGCAGCCAGATCGATTCGAGCAGGCGCGGGGTGTCATCCACCCAGCGGCGGCGCGAGATGCACAGCCCGCGCGCGCCGGTATCGAGTCCGAAGCGGCTGCTCATGGCCTTGTCCAGCCGCACGCTGCGGCAGGACAGGATTTCCGAACGTGGCACCGCGGTGGGGGCCGCATCGGCATCGGCCTCCGAGCGGAAGCGGAAGAACCGCATCATGCTGGCGCCGCTGAGTCCGGTTCGCACATAAGTGCCTTTGCCTTGCACGCGCTCCAGCAGACCCTGCTGCACCAGTACCGCAATGGCCTGCCGGATCGTGCCGAGTGCGATCCCGAACTCGCTGGCAAGAGCGCTTTCGGCGGGAATGGCCGTGCCCGGAGACCATTCCCCCGTGACGATTTTCTGCTGCAATTGCGCTGCAATCTGGCCGTAGCGGCTCATACCCGCCGCGGCGGCGCCCGGCTGGCGCATGGCGTTGTCTGGCATCTCTGGTCCGTGTTAAATTCAACTCCTATAGAGGACTAGAGTACCCGGAGCGGGCCAGACCGCCAAATCAGGGGTAACCCTCACAAAGGAGATCGTGTCGATGACGACAAGCCAGACGCTGGTGGACTGCCACTTCCATATCTTCGATGCCGGCGCGGCCGTGGCCTCGGCGCGCTATCGACCACCCTATGCGGCGAAGCTGGGTGACTGGTTGGCGATGGTTGGCACCTTGGGCGGCGCGTCTGGCGCGGCCCAGCCAGACCCCTATGGCGTGGTGGTGCAGACCAGTTTCCTGGGCACCGACAACTCCGCGTTGCTGGCCGCGCTGGGCCGCATGCCGGGCCGGTTGCGCGGCGTTGCCGTGGTCGATCCGGCCGTCGACGACGCGCAGCTTGCCGCGCTGGATGCCGCGGGGGTCAAGGGAATTCGGCTCAACCTGTTTGGCGATGCCGATTGGCGCCGCATCGAAACCGCGCCGTGGCAAGCGCTGTTCCGGCGCATTGGAAGCCTGGGCTGGCATGTCGAGGTGCACTTCGACAATGGCGATGGTGCGCAGGTACTGTCCGCGCTCGATCTTGCACTCGGCGATGCGCCGACACCGGTGGTGCTCGATCACTTCGGCAGGCCAGGTCCCCTGGGCGTCGGCGATCCGGTGTTCGAGAGCGCCCGTGCGGTGCGTGCGCGGCGCCAGGTCTGGGTCAAGATCAGCGCGCCATACCGGCTGACTTCGCCGCAAGACTGGCCCGCCCTGGCCATGCAATGGATGGCGGTGGCGGGGCCGGACCGGTTGCTGTGGGGCAGCGACTGGCCCTGGACCAACCACGAAGCGCCGGCGCGAGCCGAGGAGTGCAGGGCGGTGGTGGACTGGCTTGCCCGGCACCCCGATCTTGCCGAGGCAGTGGGCTGGCGCAATGCCTCCGCGCTTTACGGATTCGAGCTGGAACATCGCTGAGGTGAAGTGTCGCCGGCCCGGCACCAATCGTGAATTGACGCACCGCTATATACGAGACTATATTGCGTTGCGATACCCGCCGTCCGCGCGGGAAGGCCTTACATGCCGTCCCAAGATGAACCGCTCGTTACTGTTGCTGGATGCCTTTGCCGCCCACCCCGCTGACCCTGTCACGCGGGCGCTGGCGGGCGTACTGGAAAGTGCCTGCGCGGGCCGCCTGCCGCGCTTTGCGCAGTGGCTGGGTTTGCCGCCCGTGGAATTCCGCCGCATGCTCGACCACCATTTTCCTGGCGCGGCGGCGGCTGGCTGGGAGCCCGATGTCCCGCCGCAGGACCCGGCATCGCTGCCGTGCGAATTCGCGGATCTGGTCGAGATGCTTGAGGATGGCCACACATCCGGGCAGTACGGTCCGGACGTCCACTGGGCCGCGCACGCGCTGGCATCGGGCTGCTTCGGCCATACACACCTGTGGCAGGACATGGGACTGTCAGGGCGCGACGATGTGTCGACGCTGCTGCAACAGGTCTTCGCGCCGGTTTTCGCGGCCAATACCACGGATATGAAGTGGAAGAAGTTCTTCTATCACCGCGTCTGTGAGCGGCTGGATATCCATCCCTGTCCCGAGCCGTCGTGCGAGGGCTGCGATCACTACGCGGCCTGTCATGGGGCCGAGGCCCCCATCGTGACGGTGCAGCCGGTTACCTTGCGGCCAGCCTGACTGGCCGGCCCGCCGGATTCAGGCCCGATCGAGTTCGCTGCTGTTCCACCAGGCTTCCAGCAGTGGCTGGAAGCGGTCATCGGGCGCGGGCGGCACGCGCGTGCTCTTGCGGGCCGCCGGCAGCTGGCGGCCGGTCAATTGATAAAAGACGGCGGCTGGCGGTGTGCCTGGCCCATACGGCACATGGTCGATCACGCTCATCTGCCGCGCGGCTTTCAGGGCGCGCGTGGTCTCCTCGGCGGTGAGGCCGCACCCGTCCGCCAGCGCGTCACGGCGTAATGGGCCTTGACGCTGCAAGCCTTCGATCAGCAGATGCACGCATTCGCGCGTATTCCTTTTCATGCCGCGCATTTTTCCGCACTGCCTGACACTTCACAATGACACTTGACACTTGTTTGCAATCGTCCGCCTGGAACTGTGGCAAGCGCGCAAAAATCCGCTGAAAAGCGTTGAGACAGGCACTTGGATGAGCTGTCTCTTGCGCTCGCCCTGATACTGTATAAACATACAGTATTCGATCAAATCCCATATCCGCGCCGCCGACCGCAGCGCGGACCGATTGCCACCAATGACCGCATTTCCGCATGGGCAGCCGCCGCTTCTGGCGGAGGACCATGTGCCCCCATCCACCATGCCGCACCCCGGAACGCATCCCGATGCGCCCCGCGAATCGGTGCGCGAACTCGAGCAGCGTTACCCCGGCCTGTGGCGCGCGGGCCAACTGGGCCGTGCCGGGCGGCTGCCGGTATGTCCGACGGGCTATGACGCGCTGACCGCCGAGCTGCCCGGCGGTGGCTGGCCGGCCGGTGCCGTGACGGAGCTGCTGCTGGCGCAGGACGGCGCGGGCGAAATGCGCCTGCTGATGCCGGCGTTGCGCACGCTGGCCGCCAGTGGCCGGCGCATCGGCCTGATCAATCCGCCTTACCTGCCCAATGCCGCCAGTCTGGCGGAGGGCCGGCTGCCGGCGCGCCAGCTGTACTGGGTGCGCCCGCCCGCGGCGGCCACGATGGCGTCGCAGCGCACGGACATGCTGTGGGCCGCCGAGCAGATGCTGCGCAGCCAGGCGTTTGGGGCGGTGCTGGTCTGGCTGGCCCGCGCGCGGCCCGAGGCGATGCGGCGCCTGCAGGTGCTGGCGCAAGCCGGCGATACCGTGGTGTGGGTGTTGCGCCCGATCCGGGTGCTGCATGAATCGTCGCCCGCGGTGCTGCGGCTGGCGCTGTCGCCGCAGCCGGGCAATCTGATGTCGATCGATTTTCACAAGCGGCGCGGCCCGGTGCGCGATACGCCGTTGCTCCTGCCGCTCGAAGGCATGGCCCATGTGCCGCGGCGCACGGGCATGCCCGTTGTTTTGCCTGCCACGCCCGCGGGCGCTGATCATGTTGCCGATGACGTACTGGATCGCGGTGCATCTGCCACGCCTGTCGCTGGACGCGCTGCAGCCGAGCTGGCCTGAGCCGGCCGGTGCGCCCGCCACACCCGGCAACGGCACGCTGCAACAGCTGCCGGTGGCGGTGGTGGAGCACGAGCGCGTGGTGCTGGCCAATGGCCCGGCGATGGCGCTGGGCGTGCGCTATGGCATGCGGCGCGGCGGCGTGCAGGCGTTATCGGCCGATGTGGTGCAGATCGAGCGCGACCTGACAGCCGAAGCGGATCTGCTGACCTCCGTGGCACTGACGCTGTTGCACTTCACGCCGGCCGTGACGATCGATACCGAACCCGAGTCGGCCACGGTGATGCTCGATGTGACGGCCAGCCTGCGACTGTTCGACGGCCATCGCGCGCTTTGCCGGCAGATCCGCACTCGTGTGCGGCAACTGGGCACGTTCGCGCAAATCGGCAGCGGCACCACGGCGCAGGGTGCGGCCTGGCTGGCGCGCCAGCCCATTCGCAAGACGCCGCGCGGCATCGTCCGGCCCGCCCGTCGCGCGGTCAAGGCGGCGCGCATGACGCGCCTGCTGGACCAGCTGCCCGTGGAATGCCTGCATGCGTACACCGATCCGGAATGGCTCGAAGGCATCGGCTGCCGCACGCTGGGGCAGGTGCGGCGCCTGCCGCGCGCCGGCCTGTCGCGCCGTATCGGCACCGACCTGCTGTCACGGCTGGACCAGGCCTATGGCAGATCTCCAACGGGCTTTGCCTGGTTCGAGGCACCGCCCACTTTTGCGCAGCGCATGGAGTTGCCGGGCCGCATCGAATCGGCCGAAGGCGTGCTGGCCGGCGCGCAGCGGCTGCTGCTGGCGCTCTCCGGCTGGCTGGCGGCGCAGCAGGCGGGCGTCACGCGCTGCGTGCTGGTGTTGGAACACGAGCGCTACCGGCTGGGCGAGGAGACCGAGAGCACGCCGGTAGCACTGGCCCTGGCGCAACCGAGCCGCGATCCGGTGCACCTGTCGAAGCTGCTGCGTGAAAAGCTCGACAAGGTCCGCTTCCAGGCACCGGTGGGCGGCCTGGGCCTGCGTGTGGAAACGATGGAAACCTGCGTGCCGCAGAGCGATTCGTTGTTTCCGGAACCCGGCGCCGAGCCGGCCGAACTGGGCCGGCTGCTCGACACGCTGGTGGCCCGCCTGGGCCGCGACAACGTGCTGCAGCCACAACCGCTGGCCGACCATCGCCCCGAGTGCGCCAACCAGTGGTGCCCGGTTGGCGAAGCCCCGGCGCGCGCGCCGGCTGCTGGCGTGCTGCCGCCGGAACGTCCGCTGTGGTTGCTGGAATCGCCGCAGCCGCTGCGCGTGGAAAAGCACCGTCCCGTGTATCAGGGGCCGCTGGTCATGCTGACGCGCCCCGAACGCATCGAGGCCGGCTGGTGGGACGGCGGCCTGGCCACGCGCGACTATTTCATTGCCGAACGCGCCGACGGGTTGCGCTGCTGGGTCTATCGCGAACGCCCCGGCCGTCCCATGCGCGACGGGCAGGAAGACGGCGGCGAATACCGCTGGTTCCTGCACGGCCTGTTTGCCTGAAGGATTGGCGATGTTGCCCGGATTGTCTTCATTGCTGCCATCGCTGCCCGACTACGTCGAGCTGCACTGCATTTCCAATTTCACGTTCCTGGACGGCGCCTCGCATCCGCAGGAACTGATCACCCGCGCGTTCCAGCTCGGATATAGCGGGCTGGCGCTGACCGACGAGTGCTCCGTGGCCGGTACCGCGCGCGCTCATCACGCGATCAAGGTGCTGCGCGAAGACATGTGGGAGGCGGTGGCGCGCAGCGCTCGCCGGCTGGCAGCGGGGCAGGCGGACGGCGAGATTGACGACGTCGACGACATCGTGGCCTTCGTCGAGGAAGACGACGAGGAGCATGAAGAGCCGGCGGATTTCGGCGACGATCCCGATGCCGCCGCGCGCCGCCACGCGATGCTGGAAACGCTGGCCGCCGCGGCCGACGGATTCAACCTGATCATCGGCAGCCGCTTCACGCTGACGGCTGCCCCCGGCGACGCCATGCCGCCGCCGCGCCTGGTGCTGCTGGCGCAGAACCGCGACGGCTTTGGCAATCTCAGCGAGTTCATCACGCTCGGCCGCCGCCGCGCGGACAAGGGCAGCTATCTGCTGTATCCGTCCGACATCGCCGACCCGCAGCCTGATGAGCGCCATCTGCGCGGCCTGCCCGATTGCCAGGCCATCCTGTTGCCCGACTACTGTGCCGATGCCGATGTGCTGCACGCGCAGGCGCAATGGTGCCGCGATGTGTTTGGCGAGCGCGTATCGATCGCGCTCGAACTGTTGCAGGGCCATGCCGAGACGCTGCATCGCACGCGTCTTCAGGAGGTTTCGCGGGCCACCGGCGTGCCGCTGGTGGCGGCTGGCGCGGTCAATATGCATGTGCGGTCGCGCAAGCCGCTTTCAGACGTGCTGACCGCGATCCGCCTGGGCCGGCCGCTGCCGCAATGCGGCATGGCGCTCGCGCCAAACGCGGAGGCGCACCTGCGCATGCGGCAGGTGCTGTCGAGGATTTATCCCCGCGAGACGCTGGCGCGGACGCTGAAGATTGCCGACCAATGCAGGTTCTCGCTCGATGCGTTGCGCTACGAGTACCCGGAAGAACTGGTGCCCGATGGCCTGACGCCGATCGGGTATCTGCGGCAGGAGGTCGAGAAAGGGCGCCGTGAACGCTTTCCGCACGGCATGGAGCCCGAGTGGGAAAAGCAGCTCGAAGGCGAGCTTGCACTGATCGAGGAAAAGCATTACGAGCCGTTCTTCCTGACCGTGCACGATATCGTCCGCTTTGCGCGGCAGCGCGGCATCCTGTGCCAGGGGCGCGGTTCGGCGGCCAACTCACTGGTCTGTTACTGCCTGCATATCACCGAGGTCAGCCCCGAGCAGGCCAACCTGCTGTTCGGCCGCTTTCTGTCGCGTGAACGTGACGAGCCGCCCGATATCGACGTCGACTTCGAGCACCAGCGGCGCGAAGAGGTCATCCAGTACATCTACGACAAGTATGGCCGTCACCGCGCGGCATTGGCGGCGTCGCTGATCATGTACCGCTCGCGCAGCGCGTTGCGCGACGTGGGACGCGCGCTCGGTATCGACCCGAGCGTGGTGGAGCAGGTGGTCAAGGGCCAGGCGTGGTGGGATGGCGGCACCGCGTTTATCGAGCGGATCTCGCGCTACGGACTCGATCCCGATTCGCCGGCGGTGCAGCAGTGGGCCAGCCTGACCGAACAGTTGCGCGGATTCCCGCGCCATCTGTCGCAACACGTGGGCGGTTTTGTGATCGCGCGGCACAAGCTGTCGCGGCTGGTGCCGATCGAGAACGCGGCGATGAAGGACCGCAGCGTGATCCAGTGGGACAAGGACGACCTGGAGTCTCTGGGCTTGCTCAAGGTGGATGTACTGGCGCTGGGCATGCTGACCGCGATTCGCCGCGCGCTGGCGATGATCCCGAATCCCGAGCCCGAGCGCGCGGGCCTGCCCACGCGCATGGAGGATCTGCCCGAGACCGACGACGCCACCTACGAGATGATTTGCAAGGCCGATACGATCGGCGTGTTCCAGATCGAATCGCGCGCGCAGCAATCGATGCTGCCGCGCCTGCAGCCGCGCCAGTATTACGACCTGGTCGTGGAGGTAGCCATCGTGCGGCCCGGGCCGATTCAGGGCGGCATGGTGCATCCCTACCTGAAGCGGCGTGAAGACCTGCGCCGCACCGGCAAGCTGCCGACCTACTTCAACGACGTGATTCGCCGCGTGCTGGGCCGCACGCTGGGCATTCCGATCTTCCAGGAACAGGTGATGCAGCTGGCCATCGAAGCGGGCGGATTCACGCCGGGGCAGGCCGATCAGCTGCGTCGTTCGATGGCGGCGTGGCGGCGCCGCGGCGATCTCAAGAAACATCAGGACGCGCTGGTGCGCGCTCTGACTTCGCGCGGCTACCCCGAACAGTTTGCGCTGGCCATCTGCAAGCAGATCGAGGGATTTGGCGAGTATGGTTTTCCGGAAAGCCACGCGGCCAGCTTTGCCAAGCTGGTCTATGTCAGTGCGTGGATCAAGTGCCACTATCCCGATGCCTTCCTGTGCGCGCTGCTCAACAGCCAGCCGATGGGTTTCTATTCGCCTTCGCAACTGGTGCAGGATGCGCGCCGGCATGGCGTGGTGACGCAGCCGGTGGACGTCACGATCAGCGGGTGGGAAAGCTCGCTGGAGCCGCGCAGGGAAGGGCAGCGTCATCGGGATGTGCGCCTGGGCATGAATCGTGTAAAGGGCATGCGCGAAGAGGCCGCGCTGCGCATCGAACGCGCGCGCATGACGCAGCCGTTCATCAGCGTGGAAGACCTGGCGCGCCGCGCCGCGCTGGACGCGCACGATATCGATGTGCTGGCCGCATCCGATGCACTGGTCTCGCTGGCCGGCCATCGGCGCCAGGCGCGCTGGCATGCGCGCGGCGCCGCCGTGCAGACCGCGCACCGCGACCTGTTGCACGAGGCGCCGCCGCAGGAACTTGCACTGGCATTGCCGGAGCCGAGGATCGGCGAGGATGTGGCGGCCGACTACGCGAGCATGGGGCTGTCGCTGAAGTGCCACCCGCTGACGCTGCTGCGGCGCCGGCTGTCCGCGCTCAAGTACGTCACGGCGCAACAGCTTTCGCGCCTGGGGAATGGCCGCCTCGTGCGCGCGTGCGGCATCGTCACGGTACGCCAGCGTCCGTCGACGGCCAGCGGCACGATCTTTACCTCGATCGAGGACGAAACGGGTTCCGTGAACGTGATCATCTGGCCCGACCTGGTCGAACGCCAGCGCAAGGAGGTGCTGGGCGCCACGTTGCTGGGCGTGATCGGCACCTGGCAGCGGCAGGGCGATGTCAGGCACCTGGTGGCGCAGGAACTGGTGGACTTGAGCCCGCTACTGGGCAAGCTGCTGGTGGGGAGCCGGGATTTTCACTGACGCCCGGCGCGCGTGCGATCTCCCTCTCGCGCATGCGGGAGAGGGAGATAAACCGTTGTCACGCCGTCGGCACATCCCGTTGCGGCTCGCCGTCGTACGTCCACAGGAACTGCCGTGGGATCGGCCCCTTGTTGCGGCCGCCCTGCTGGGTTTGTTCCCAGGCGTGCGACAGAATGCCGACCGAGCGAGACAGGCAGAACAGCCCGCGCGCCAGCGGTGCCGGGAAGCCCAGCTCCGCGTAGATGACGGCCGTGGCGCCGTCGATGTTCATCGGGATCGGCTTCTCGCGTCCTTCGCCAAGCTTCTTTTCCACGGCACGGGCGATGGCGGCATAGCGGCCCGAGACCACGCCGGCGTCGGCCGCCTGATCCACCAGCGCCAGCAGGCGCGGTGCGCGCGGGTCGAGCGGGTGAAAGCGGTGGCCGAAGCCCGAGACGAACTTGCCGTGCAGGTCGCGGTAGTGGGCCAGCCCGGCAGCCACGGCGTCGTCGAACGGCACGCCCTCATCGAAGCGGCGGGCGATGTCCTGATACAGCTCGACGGCCTGTTCGCCGGCGCCGCCATGCACGTCGCCAAGTACGTTGACGGCCGAGGCCATCGCATTGTTCAGGCCCACGCCGCACGTGGCGGCCATGCGGGCGATGGCGATGCTGGGGGCCTGCGGGCCGTGGTCGACGGCCGCCATCAGCGCCGCGTCCAGCAGTTCGCCTTCGCGTTTCTCAGGCAATTCGCCGCGCAGCATCAGCCAGATCATCTGCGCGAACGACACGTTGCCGATCAACTGTTCGATCGGGTAGCCACGGTAGCGGATCTCGCCGGGCTTCATGTCGATGATCTTCGTGCGCCACCAGTCCTGCGAGGCCTGCCGGCCGGCGTCCATCGGGAATGCTTCGCTCATAGTGCACGCTCCTGTTTCAGGGTGGCGATGTCGTCGGCGCCATAGCCGAGTTCGCCAAGAATGTCGTCGGTATGCTGGCCCAGTTGTGGCGGCGGCGTATCGACCGACGGCGCGGTGCCGTTCACCTTGAAGCCGGTGCGAACCAGGCGGATGTCGCGGCCCACGCCGGGCACGTTGGCAAAGTCGCCGATCATGCCGCGATCACGCACCTGCGGATGCGCCAGCACGTCGGGCACGTTCAGCACCGGACCCGCCGGCACGCCGGCCTGGTTCAGCAGTTGCCACCATTCGGTAGCGGGCTTCTTTGCCAGTTCGGCTTCGAGTTCGGCGGTCAGTGCCGCGCGGTTGGCCAGCCGTGACTGGCGTTCGGCAAAGCGCGCGTCGCTGGCCAGGTCGGGGCGGCCCACCACGCGGCACACGGCTTCGAATTGTTCCTGCTTGTTGGCGGCGATGTTCAGCGGGCCGTCGCCGGTGCGGAACGTGCCGGACGGGCTCGCGGTCATGTTCTCGTTGCCCATCGGCACCGGGTTCTTGCCGGCCACCAGGTGGTTCGACACGACCCAGCCCATCGTGGCCATCGTGGCTTCGAGCATCGACACATCGAGGAAATAGCCCTCGGTGCGATCGCGGTCGGCCAGCGACGCGGCAATCGCGAACGCGGCTGTCATGCCGCCGATGGTGTCGGAGACCGGATAGCCCACGCGCAGCGGCGCGGTTTCCTTGTCGCCGGTGATACTCATCACGCCGGACATGCCCTGGATGATCTGGTCGTAGGCCGGCAGGTCCGAGAGCGGGCCATCCTGGCCGAAGCCCGAGATCGCGCAATAGATCAGGCGCGGGTTGACCAGTTTCAGCTCGTCGTAGCCCAGGCCCAGCCGGGTCATCACGCCGGGGCGGAAGTTCTCCACGACCACGTCGGCGCTCTGCACGAGCTTGCGGAATACTTCCTTGCCGCGCGCGTGCTTGAGGTTGATCGTGATCGATCGCTTGCCGGGGTTCTGCGCCAGGAACGACACCCCCATCAGGTTGCGGTTCAGCTCGGCATCGGCGCCCAACTGGCGCGCCAGATCGCCGGTGCCCGGTGTTTCCACCTTGATGACCTCGGCGCCCATATGCGCCAGCTGGTGGCAGCAGAAGGGGCCGGCCAGCACGTTGGTGAGGTCGAGCACGCGGATATTGCGTAGCGGCTTGTGCGAATTCTGCGACGTTTGCATGGGGTCCTGCCAGATATGGTTACTCGACGCGGGCGCCCGATTCCTTGACGATCGCACCCCAGCGCGTGTTCTCGCTCTTGATGAACGTGGCCAGGTCCGCCGGCGTGCCGCCGCGCGGTTCGCTGCCTTCGTCGTGGAGCTTGGCGATCGTGTCCTTGTCCTTGAGCGCCTTGTTCACTTCGGCGTTGAGCTTGGCGACCACGTCGGCCGACGTGCCGGCCGGTGCCACCAGTGCCTTCCAGTCTTCAGCCTGGAAACCAGCATAGCCCTGTTCCGCCACGGTCGGCACGTTGGGCAGCAGCGCCACGCGCTTGGCCGAAGTCACCGCCAGCGCACGCAGCTTGCCGGCCTTGATCATCGGCATGGCGATGGGCGGCGTGGCGAAGTAGAAGTCGGTCTGGCCGCCCATCAGGTCGGTCAGCGCGGGCGACGCACCCTTGTACGGCACGTGCAGCGCCTTGATGCCGGCGCGGCGCTGGAACATCTCGCCAGTCAGGTGGCCCACCGTGCCGGTGCCGGCCGATGCCATCGACAGTTGCTTCGACTTCGCTGCGGCCACCAGATCCGCCAGGTTCTTGTACGGCGCGTCCTGCCGCACGATCAGCACCACCGGCTGCGATGCCACCAGCGCCACGGGAGTGAAATCCTTGACCGCGTCGTAAGGCATCTTCGGGTACAGGGTCGGGTTGATCGCCAGGTTGGCGGTCTGGCCCATGCCGATCGTATAGCCGTCGTTCTTGGCCTTGGCCACCAGATCGAGGCCAATGTTGCCGCCAGCGCCGGCGCGGTTTTCCACCACAACGGTCCACTTGGTGGATATGCCCACCTTGTTGAACACCAGGCGCGACAGCACGTCGGTACCGCCAGCCGGCGGGAACGGCACGACCAGGCGGATGGGCTGCGCGGGGTAGGCGTCGGCGGCGATGGCACCGGTCATCAGTACCGGCGCGGCGGCCAGGGCAAGCAGCGAATGAAGGAAAGTGCGGCGCGGCGTCATGCGTGTCTCCGTTTCTAATGTTCTATTAGACAGAACATCGATCTTAAAGAAAGAATGATCGTGAGAATAGGAGCGAAGGGGAGGGCTGTCAAGTTGTGGGAAAGCGGGTAAGGAATTTGAAAGGGTGGTGCTCGTCTCCCGCGTGTGGGAAGGGGGAAACCGTAGGCGGATGAACGTGGATGAGGCTGCGCTTTTCGGCGGGGAGCTGGCGAGGGGAGTGGCTGGTGGTGTGGCTGCGGGTGTGAGTGTGGGTGTGGTGGTGTGCGGGTGCGCGAGTGCGTGGGCGTAGGCGTAGGCGTAGGCGTAGGCGTGGGTGTAGGCGTAGGCGTGGGCGTGGGCGTAGGCGTGGGCGTGGGCGTGGGCGTGGGCGTGGGTGTGCTCCCCTCTCCCGCAGCGCGGGAGAGGG
>DAIOET010000014.1:27117-32635 GCA_036746135.1 Cupriavidus sp. | reverse complement strand
CCACCCCCCACCCACGCTTGAATCACCAATCCCCGCGCCTAGAATCAATTTCATGCGCGAAGGCCGACCCTCCCCAGAGATGCCGCCTCGGAAAAGACCGGCGGCTCGCGGTCGTGTTTCCGGGCAGCGCGTTGCGCTGGAGTCCACGCCCGGTCCGTCCGCGCCGTTCCTGCTGGCCACCAAGATCATTCCGCCGCGGCTGCCGCCGGGGCTGATCGATCGCCCGCGACTGATGGAGTTTGTCGCCCAGGGGCGCGACAAACGTCTTACCGTCATCAAGGCGCCGGCGGGCTTCGGCAAGACTTCCCTCTGTATCTCCTGGCTTGTCCGGCTGCGGGCGGACGGCGCGCGTGTGGCCTGGCTGTCCGTGGATCAGGACGATGACGAGCCAGCGCGCTTTCTTAATCACCTGGTGCAGTCCCTGCGTCGCGCGTGCGCTGCGCAAGGCAGCGCGCTCGGCCTTGCCGGCGATGTTTCGCTGCTGGCGCCACGCGCCGTGGTGGCCACGCTGATCAACGAGCTTGCCGAAGTCGACGACGAGCTGTTTCTGTTCGTGGACGACTATCAGTGGATCGGTACCGAAGCCATTCATGACGCCGTGGCGCTGCTGCTATCGCACGCGCCGTCGAATTTCCATCTCGTGCTGGGCACGCGCGAGGACCCGCCGTTGCCGCTGGCACGGCTGCGGGCCAGCAATGCGCTGCTCGAAATCGATGCAACGATGCTGCGCTTCAGTTTCGACGAGACGCAGCACTTCGTGGAGCGCGAATGCGAAGGCGGCCTCCCCCAGGCGTCCGTCAGCGCACTGCATGCCTCCACCGAGGGCTGGGCGGCCGCGCTGCGTCTGTCCGCGTCGATGCTCGTGCGCGGCCAGTCCGGTGCATCGGCGCCATCCGGCACGGCGCGTCCGATCGCGGCGTATCTCGAAGAAATGCTCGCTTGCCAGGCGCCCGAACTGGTCGATTTCATGTTGCGCACCGCGATACTGGACAGGCTGTGCGCGCCACTGTGCGCGGCCGTCACGGGTATGGCCGACAGTCAGAGCATGCTCGAAGCACTGGCCACGCGCCAGTTGCTGCTCGACCCACTGGACGTCGACGGGCGCTGGTTCCGCTATCACCAGTTGCTGCGCGACTATCTTCGTCAGCGGCTTGAAGCCTCACCCGCAAGCGATATTGCCGACCTGCATCGGCGCGCGTCGCGCTGGTATGGGGCGGAGGCGCTCTGGACCGATGCCGTCCGGCATGCGCTGGAGGCAGGCGATGTGGCCGATGCCGCCGCCATGATCGGCCGTTGCGCGATCGCGCTGGTGCGTAAGGGCGATCTGGTGACGCTGCTCGGCTGGCAGCGGCACTTGCCGCCCGACATCATGCGTGGCCAGATCGACGTGCGGCTGGCGTTGGCACGGGGCATGGCCCTTGCCATGCGCTTTGAAGAGTCGTGCGCGATGGTCGAAGCAATCGAGCGGGACGCCGCGCAAGGCAACGCGGCCGACCGGGAGCGCTACCTCTGGGAATGCAGGGCGATCCGTGCCCTGCTGACCGCCCTGCGCGACGATGCCCAGGGCGCGTTGCAACTCGCCGAAGCCTGCCTGGACCAGCCGCTGTCCGACGATCCGTGGACGCTCAACGTGCTCAGCAATGTCGTCCGCTTCGGGCACTGGAAGGCGGGCAATCTTGAGCGCCTCTACGCAACCCCGTGGATTCCGTACTCGCCCGATGAAAACCGGCGCTACCCGCTCTCCTCGGTCTACAGGCTATGCCTGCTGGGCCTGGCGGAATTGCAGCAGATGCGCTTCGACCTGGCCGACCGTCATCTGGTGCAGGCGATGCAGTTTGCGGAGCAGCACGCGGGGCCAGCGTCCACGGCCGCCGCGCTGTGCGCGCCGGCACTTGCGCAGTTGCGTTACGAGCAGGACCGGCTTGAAGAGGCCGAAACGCTGCTGGTGGAACGCATGCCGGTCATCAACGTGGCGGTGCTGCTGGACAGCGTGCTGGTGGCCTACACACTGCTCACCCGCATCGCGGCGGCGCGAGGCCATTTCGAACAGGCTCACGGATGGATCGAACAGGCGCTGAGCATCGGTCATCAACGCGGCTGGCATCGTCTGGTTGCGGCGGCCCTCTTCGAGCGCATCCGGCTGCTGCTCGCGGAAGGCCGCATCAAGGAAGCGACGGCGTGCGTCGAACAGGTCGATCGGCTGGCGAATGGCGTCGATGCAACCGGATGCGAGTCCTGTGCCAGCGAACTTGACCGCTACCGGACGCTGGGCAACGCCAGCGTCGCGATGTTCGCGGCAAGGCCGGACGAGGCCGTGCAACTACTGGACGCCCTGCTCCGCCGGTTTCCCGTGGGCCGGCCCGACTATCTGGCGCTGCGCGGCCGCACCATGCTCGCACTGGCCTGCCTTGCCGCCGGAGCGCCCGCGCGCGCTACCGAGGAATGCGGCAAGGTCCTGGCGGCCATCGAGTCGGCACGCGCGTATCGCACCATCCTCGACCAGGGGCCGGGCGTCGGGCCATTGCTGGAGCTGGTTCGGCTGGAAACGGCGGCCACGGGTGACAACAAGGAACGCCTGGCCTGCATCGACGAACTGCTGGAACGTTGTGACGAGCGCTACCAGATGCGGCAAAAGGCTTCGTCGGCGTCCGTGCGCGAGGCACTCAGCGCCCGCGAGCGCGGCATTCTGGCGCTGATCGCGGCCGGCCAGTCGAACAAGGAAATCGCACGGACGCTGGGCATCGCGCCTGAAACGGTCAAGACCCATATCAAGAGCATCTTCGTCAAGCTGTCGGTGGAAAAGCGTGCGCAGGCCGTCGCACGCGCACACTCGCTGGGCCTCGTACCCGGCCCTTAGACGCTGGCGTCTCCCCTTCCCCGCTAACCCTGCTTCCCCGCGATCCCCCGACTGGTCCCCTGTTCGGGGGATACGACCTCCCCCGTTGTCTCGCCAAGATGGCATCCAAACAAGGCGCCGTCTGAATCCTTCCCAGGGTGATGACTCCGGCGCAACGCAGACCTTCCCCCGTTCGTCTGCAATTCGCAGGAGACACCACATGCCGCACTCGACGCATGACACCTCACCCACGGCTGATGCCTGTCCGCTGCGGATCAGGCACCTGCTGCATACGCCACTCAGCCTGAACCCCGACCAGCGGATCGAATGTCGCGGCACGCACCGGCTGACGTAACGAACACAAGGAGACAACAACATGAGTATTCCGGGTTACAGCATGAACACCCTGGGCGAGTTTGTCGGGCGCGAGCTTGGCGTATCTGACTGGGTCGTCGTCGACCAGGCCCGTATCGATGCCTTTGCCGCGTGCACCGGCGACCGCCAGTGGATTCACGTGGACGTGGAGCGCGCGCGGCGCGAGAGCCCGTTCGGCGGAACCATCGCGCACGGCTACCTGAGTCTGTCGCTGCTGGCATCGCTACAGATGGAGGTGGGCGTAGTGCCACCGGATGCCAGCGCCGGCCTGAACTACGGGCTGGACAAGGTGCGCTTTCTGGCCCCGGTAAAAGCCGGCGCGCGGGTGCGAAATCGCGTGACGCTGGCTTCGGTCGAAGACAAGGGTGACGGCCGGGTCATCGCCAGGATGGCAAACACGCTGGAAATCGAGGGTGAAAGCAAGCCGGCGCTGCTGGCGGAATCGCTGGCGATGCTGATGGCGGCGCGCTAGTACGCGCCAGCGATCCAAAGAAAGAGACATAAGGTGTGAGGAGCAGTAGAAAAATGGAAGCAAGCGTTGAAACCCCCGTCCGCGAACTGGCTGTGCCTGAAATGGCGGGCGACCAGTCCGCGCCGAATCGGCCAAAGCTCAACCCGTTCATCGGGCTGCGGCCGTGCGATGTGCTGGACACGGTCCGTCAGGTGGGTGCACAGACCGTGCGCCAGCCGGGCCTGCTGGTGGAGCAAACCGCCGCGCTGACACGCGAGCTGGTGGCCGCGCTGGCCGGCACCGGCGGCGCGATGCCGCAGAAGGGGGACAAGCGCTTCATCGATAGCGCCTGGCAGAGCAACCCGTTCTATCGGATTGCCATGCAGAGCTACCTGTCATGGTGCGATGCGCTGGGCGGCTTTGTTGAGCGTTCCGCGCTGGACGATCGCAGCAAGGAGCGCGCGCAGTTCGTCCTGCAGTTGCTCACCGATGCGCTGGCGCCGACCAATACGCTGATCGGCAATCCGGCCGCGATGCGCAAGATCATCGAATCGGGCGGCACGAGCCTGGTCTCCGGCATCAAGAACGCCGTGATGGATGCCGTGCGCAACCAGGGCATGCCGTCTCAGGTCGATACATCGGCCTTCGAGGTCGGCAAGAACCTCGCCACCTCGGCAGGTGCCGTGGTGTTCCGCAACGAGGTGCTGGAACTGATCCAGTACGCGCCGAAGACGGCCAAGGTGCATGGACGCCCTCAACTGATCGTGCCGCCGCAGATCAACAAGTTCTACGTGTTCGACCTGTCGCAGGGCAAGAGCATCGTCGACTTTCTGCTCAAGAGCGAACTCCAGGTTTTTGCCGTGAGCTGGCGCAATCCCACCATCGAGCATCGCGATTGGGACATGGACACGTACGTGGCCGCGCTGATCGAGGCCATCCACGCGGTGCGCGAGATCACCGGCAGCGACGACGTGAACCTGCACGGCGCCTGCTCCGGGGCCATGACGATGTCGGCGCTGATGGGCCATCTGGAGGCGCGCGGCGAGCGGCTGGTCAATGCCGCCACGTTGATGGTGGCCGTGCTCGACAGCAGCGCCGAATCGCAGATCGGCCTGTTCGCCACGCCAGAGAGCATCTCGGCGGCCAAGCAGAACAGCATTCTGAAGGGCGTGCTGGAAGGCGAGGAAATGGGCCGCGTGTTCGCGTGGATGCGCCCGAACGATCTGGTCTGGAACTACTGGATCAACAACTACCTGCTGGGCAACGCGCCGCCGGTGTTCGACATCCTCTACTGGAACAACGACACCACGCGCCTGCCGGGCAAGTTCCACGGCCAGTTGCTCGATATCTTCGCCGGCAACGTATTCGCCCGACCGGGTGAACTGACGGTGCTGGGCACGCCGGTCGACCTGTCGAAAGTGTCGTGCGACAAGTACATCGTCGGCGGCATCACCGACCACATCACACCGTGGAAAGGCGTCTACAACACGGCCCGCATGTTCGGCGGCAACACGCGCTTTGTGCTGAGTTCGAGCGGACATATCCAGAGCCTGATCAACCCGCCGGGCAATCCGAAGGCGAAGTTCTTCGTGAACGCCGACCCTGCATTGCCGGAAGATCCGGACACCTGGCTGGCCGGCGCCACCACGGAGGCGGACTCCTGGTGGGACAACTGGCGCGCATGGCTGGCAGAGCGCTCCGGCGAACTGCGCGATGCGCCATCGCAGGTGGGTAGCGCGAGCCATCCCGCGCTGTGCGATGCGCCGGGTACCTATGTCACGGGCGCGTGATCGTCACTTCCGGGATTCTCTTTTTTCTACCATCATCACTACCAGCATGAAGACTATGGAAAATAC
>DAIOET010000014.1:12645-27017 GCA_036746135.1 Cupriavidus sp. | reverse complement strand
CGGCCTGCTGCAGCGCCTTCGCCTGCCCGGCCTGGACGTAAGCGCCATCGGTGAAGCGCGCCGCAAGGACCTCGCTGCCCTCGCCACCGTCAACCTCGCGCTGCTCGACGGCGTACAGGCTTTCGGCCAGAAGCAGGCGGAAATCGTGCGCGACACGCTGTCCGGCCTGCAGACCCAGCTGTTGCAGCCAGGTAAGAGCGGCGGCACGGCGGCGGCCACCGGCGTAGTGGAACTGACGCAGGGCGCGCTGCAGAAGTCGCTGGCCGGCCTGCGCGACCTTGCGGATATCGCCCAGAAGACGCAGGCTGATAGCGTTTCCGCCGCCAGCAAGCGCATCGCGGAGAATGTTGAGGAACTGAAGGCGCTGTTCAAGCCCGCGCAGTGATCGCGGATTACCATGCATGCCGGCGGGCGCCTTGCGGGGCGCCGTCGACAAGGACAACCAGATGAATCAGGCAGCATGCCAGACTGAAACTGGCGGCAAACTGGAAATTCGCACCGTTGACCTGGATGGCAGGACACTGCGGGTCGGCATTCGTCGCGGCAGCAACGCCAGCCCGCCCCTGCTGATGTTCAACGGCATCGGCGCCAACCTCGAACTGGTCGAGCCGCTGGTCGCGGCACTCGATGGCGTGGAAGTGGTCATCTTCGATATTCCCGGCGTAGGCGGTTCGCCCACGCCGGCCATGCCATATCGCTTCTCCACGCTGAGCCTTCTGGCGGACAAACTGCTGACGCACCTCGGCTATACGGGGCCCGTCGACGTGCTCGGTGTCTCGTGGGGCGGTGCGCTGGCCCAGGAATTCGCGCACCTGTACCCCCTGCGCTGCCGCCGGCTGATTCTTGCCGCGACGTCGCCCGGTGTGATCATGGTGCCCGCCAAACTTTCCGTGCTGACCAAGATGCTCGGGCCGCGCCGCTATTCCGATCCCGCCTATCTGGAAAAGGTTGGCGGAGACCTGTACGGCGGCGCGTACCGCCACGATGCCGGACTACTGCGCGAACACAGCCGCCATATCGAGCCGCCTCGCGGACGCGGCTATGTCTATCAGTTGATGGCTGCCTGGGGCTGGAGCAGCCTGCCCTGGCTGGGCGGCCTACGCCAGCCCACGCTGGTGATGCACGGCAACGACGATCCGATCGTGCCGCTGGCCAACGCCAAGATCCTGGCCGCGCGCATTCGTCAGGCCAAGCTACACGTCGTCGATGATGGCCACCTGTTCCTTGTCTCGCGCGCGGCGGAGGTGGCGCCAGTCATCGGCAGGTTCTTGCGGCAAGACTTACAGTGAGCCGCGTATGAGCGACCGCGCCGGACTTCCGCAAGCCACGTCGGAGACGTCCGACGCCCTGCGCGGAGACCGCGCGCTACGCCGCATGCGCAACACGGCAACCGGCGTCCTGCTTGCCATGCTGGTGCTTCTGGTGGCGAGCGCACTGGGTCAGGCCGACTATCCGTGGCTGGCGTGGGTACGCGCCTTTGCCGAAGCCGGGACGGTCGGCGCCGTGGCCGACTGGTATGCGGTGGTCGCACTGTTCCGCCATCCGTTTGGCGTCCCGGTGCCGCATACGGCGATCATCCCGCGCAATCAGCAGCGCATCGCGGAAAGTCTGGGCGGTTTCATCGAGCGCAATTTCCTTGTGCCAGAACTGATCGTCAGCCGGCTGCGCACGCACAATACCGCGCACGCTGTGGCCGAATGGCTGGTGCGGCCGGGCAACAGCCGCGCGCTGGCCGATCCCGTCGTGGATGCGCTGCCGGCGCTGCTGCGGGTCTTCGACGATGACGAGGTCGTGCGGCTGATCCAGCGTGGCGCCCTGCCCGGCCTGCGCGCGCTCGATGTCTCTGGTCTGGCCGGCCATCTCCTGCAGATCCTCACGGAAAGCCAGCGGCACCAGCCCTTGCTGGAGCGCGCGCTGACCGCGCTGGAGCAATGGCTGGAGGCCAATGCCGGCCTGCTGCAGGCCAAATTCAGCGAAGCGTCGCGCTACACGCCGGTGCGGCTCGATACATACATCGTCAGCAAGTTCGTCGAAGGTATGGTCGCGCTGCTTCACGAAGTGCGCACTGAACCGGACCATCCGTTGCGGCAGCAACTCGATGAAAGCATCCAGGCCATGATCGTCCAATTGCGCACGTCGGCGCGCTACCGGCGCATCGGCCACCTCTGGATGCGCGACTTCCTGCGCCACCTGGAGCGCGAAGACAGCTACCGTGCGCTATGGCATCGTCTGCGCGAATGGATCGCTGCCGACGCCGCGCGCCACGATTCGCTGGCGCGCACCATGCTCGCCGATCTGCTTGCGTCGCTGGGCGCCAGCGTGCGCGACGACCCCGTCCTGCAGGACAAACTCAATGCATGGCGGGTGCAATGCGTCCAGATGACCGTGAGCCGCTATCGGCATCTGGTGCCCATGCTGATTACGGAAGTCGTCAAGGGATGGGACCCCGACGAAATCAGCCGGAAGATCGAGCTGGAAATCGGCAGCGACCTGCAATACATCCGCATCAACGGCACGCTGGTGGGCGGCACCGTCGGCGTGTTGCTGCACGCGGCGATGCTGCTGATCGCGCCCTGATTTCACCGGGCGGATAGCGCCGATTCCGCTGCAGCGCGTCATGACCAGGACGCGCCGCACCGCGCGCAAACCGGGGTGCCGGGCATCCGGGTAAGTCCCATACCGCATATTGGTAATACCACTTTACCTGTCCGATACCCTGACCTAGACTCCGTTCAACTCGGCATGCGTGCGGCGCGGCAGTGTGTTCGCGGGCATCCGGATCTGCACCCCCTACAAGAAGCAGAACGCAGGAGACCCGAGTGAAGGACGACGACGATCAGTCCGGCGCGCCAAAGCGGCGCAGCCAGGCATGGTTTGGCCGCCTCGACCGCGATGGTTTCATCTATCGCTCGTGGCTGAAGAACCGCGGCATTCCGCACGACCAGTTCGATGGCCGGCCGGTCATCGGCATCTGCAATACCTATTCGGAACTCACCCCCTGTAACTCGCATTTCCGCACGCTGGCCGATCAGGTCAAGACGGGCGTGTGGGAGGCCGGCGGCTTTCCGCTCGAATTCCCCGTGATGTCCCTGGGCGAAACGATGCTGCGCCCCACCGCCATGCTGTTTCGCAATCTGGCCAGCATGGACGTGGAGGAATCGATCCGGGGCAATCCCATCGACGGCGTGGTGTTGCTGATGGGCTGCGACAAGACCACTCCGGCGTTGATGATGGGCGCGGCATCGGTCGACCTGCCGACCATCGGCATTTCCGGAGGGCCGATGCTGAGCGGGAAATTCCGTGGGCAGGAGCTTGGCTCCGGCACCGACGTCTGGAAGATGTCGGAGGAAGTGCGCGCCGGACATATGTCGCAGGAAGACTTCTTCGAGGCCGAGGGCTGCATGCACCGCTCGCACGGCCATTGCATGACGATGGGCACGGCTTCCACGATGGCCTGCATGGTCGAGTCGCTGGGGATGGCTCTGCCCGGCAACGCCGCGATTCCGGCCGTGGACGGCCGCCGCAACATCCTGGCCCGCGCATCGGGCCGGCGCATCGTCCAGATGGTGAAGGACAACCTCATCATGTCGAAGGTGCTGACGCGGCAGGCCTTTGAGAACGCCATCAAGGTCAATGCGGCGATTGGCGGTTCCACCAACGCCGTGATCCACCTGCTGGCCATCGCCGGACGCATTGGCGTGGAGCTGAACCTCGACGACTGGGATGCGCTGGGCCACGCCCTGCCCTGTCTGCTCGATCTGCAGCCATCGGGCCGCCACCTGATGGAGGATTTCTATTACGCGGGCGGCCTGCCCGCCGTGATCCGCGAACTTGGCCCGCTGCTGCACCGCGACGCATTGACGGTCAACGGCAAGACGCTCTGGGACAACTGCAAGGACGCGCCAAACTGGAACCGCGAAGTCATCCACGCTTTTGACGAGCCGTTCAAGCCCCATGCAGGTATCGCGGTGCTGCGCGGCAACCTGTGCCCCGATGGCGCCGTCATCAAGCCATCGGCGGCCACGCCATCGCTGCTCCGGCACACGGGGCGCGCGGTGGTGTTCGAAAACAGCGAGCACATGCATGAACGGATCGAGGACGAATCGCTCGACGTCGACGAATCGTGCGTACTGGTGCTGAAGAACTGCGGCCCACGCGGTTATCCGGGCATGGCCGAGGCCGGCAACATGCCGCTGCCGCCCAAGGTCCTGCGCAAGGGCATTACCGATATGGTGCGCATCTCGGATGCCCGCATGAGCGGCACGGCTTACGGCACCGTGGTCTTGCACGTGGCGCCTGAAGCCGCCGCGGGCGGGCCGCTGGCGCTGGTGCGGGACGGCGACATGGTCGAGCTCGATGTGGAGGCGCGCAAGCTGCATCTGCACGTCAGCGACGAGGAACTGGCGCGCCGCCGTGCCGCGTGGCAACCGCCCGAACCGCCGATGGAGCGCGGCTGGACGCGGCTCTATTTCGATCATGTGCAGCAGGCCAACCGTGGCGCCGACCTGGACTTCCTGGTTGGCAAGAGCGGTTCCGCCGTGCCGAAAGACAACCACTAGCAGAACCGGGGCTACACCGCCGTTCGCGGCGGTGCCGCACGACACAGGAGACGCGACGCATGGCATCGGTACAGATCCGCGATGTGCAGAAGTCCTTTGGCGGGACGCATGTGATACGGGGTGTCAGCATCGACATACCCGATGGCGAGTTCACGGTGCTGGTGGGTCCGTCGGGCTGTGGCAAGTCCACGTTGCTGCGCATGCTGGCCGGCCTGGAGGAAATCAGCGACGGGGAGATCTCCATCGGTGACCGCGTGGTCAACCGGCTGCCGCCCAAAGAGCGCGACATCGCAATGGTGTTCCAGAACTACGCGCTCTACCCGCACATGTCCGTCTACGACAACATGGCGTTCTCGCTGAAGCTCGCGGGCGTGCCAAAGGAGACGATCAAGGCAAAGGTGGACAAGGCATCGAGCATCCTGGGCCTGGGCCAGTTGCTCGACCGCTTTCCGCGCCAGCTCTCCGGCGGCCAGCGCCAGCGTGTGGCGATGGGACGTGCCATCGTGCGCGATCCGCAGGTGTTCCTGTTCGATGAACCGCTGTCCAATCTCGACGCCAAGCTGCGCGTGCAGATGCGCGCCGAGATCAAGGAGCTGCACCAGCGGCTGCGCACCACATCGGTCTACGTCACGCACGACCAGATCGAAGCCATGACGATGGCCGACCAGATCGTGGTGATGCGCGATGGCCGCGTGGAGCAGCGCGGCCGTCCGCTGGCGCTTTACGATCATCCCGACAATCTCTTCGTGGCCGGCTTTATCGGGTCTCCGGCGATGAACTTCATTCCCGGCGTGTTGCGCCGCCAGAACGGCACGGCCAAGGTGGAGTTTGCCGACGGCACGCTGCTGGCGGCCCCGGCACGCCTGCAGGATGGGGCCGGCACGGACGGCCAGCGGGTGATCTACGGCGTGCGCCCCGAGCATCTGGCATATGGCGAACCGGGCCAGGGCTTTCCGACGACGGTATCGGTGGTGGAGCCTACCGGTGCCAATACCGAGGTGTACTCGCGTTTCGGTGAGACCGATTTCATCACGGTATTCCGCGAACGACACGACTTTGCTGCTGGCCAGGCGCTGCATCTGGTGCCCGACCATCACCACACGCACCTGTTCGACGCCGAATCGGGACAGGCCCTGCCCCGCCAGACAGCGCGGCAATAACAACCCTTGGCATGACCCTGGAGGAGACACAGCGATGAGCCATTCCGGAAACTTCACAAGACGCGATTTCCTGGTATCGACGGCGGCCGTGGCTGCCACCAGCGCGCTGGGCACCAATGCGTACGCCGCCACGCAGCTGCAGTACAAGCCAGAGGCCGGTGCCAAGCTGCGCGTGCTGCGCTGGAAGCGCTTCGTGCAGGGCGACGAGGACCTGTGGAACGCCAACGCAAAGAAATTCAGCGAACTGACCGGCGTGGAAGTCCGCGTCGACAACGAAGGATGGGAAGACGTGCGGCCCAAGGCCGCCGTGGCGGCCAGCGTCGGCACCGGCCCGGACATCGTGCTGGGCTGGTTCGACGATCCGCAGCAGTATCCCGACAAGCTCGTGGACGTGACCGATGTGGCCACCTATCTGGGCAACAAGCATGGCGGCTGGTATGACGTCTGCAAGAAATACGGCATGCACAACGGCAAGTGGATTGCCGTGCCGCTGGGCGTGGTGGGCAACGCGCTGGTCTACCGCGAAAGCCACGTCAAGGCCGCCGGCTTCGACACCATCCCCAAGGACACCGCCGGTTTTCTGAAGCTGTGCCAGGCACTGAAGGCGAAAGGCACGCCCGCTGGCTTTGCACTCGGCAAGGCCGTGGGCGACGGCAACAACTGGGCGCACTGGCTGCTCTGGTCGCACGGCGGCATGCTCGTGGACAGCAAGGGCAAGGTCGTGGTCAATTCACCGGAGACCTGGGCCGCGCTCGAATACGCCAAGCAGCTTTATCCGACATTCGTGCCGGGCACGCTGTCGTGGCAGGACCCGTCCAATAACAAGGCGTTCCTCGATGGCCAGGTCAGCCTGACGGCCAACGGCATCTCGGTCTACTACGCGGCCAAGAATTCGAAGGAGCCCAAGCTGCAGGAAATGGCGAAGGACATCCAGCACGCGCACTTCCCGATCGGCAAGAGCGGCAAGCCGACCGAGCTCATGCAGATCACGCAGATGATGATCTTCAAGTACTGCAAGTATCCCAATGCCGCCAAGGCGTTCCTGCAGTTCATGATGGAGCCGGAACAGTACAACCCGTGGATGGAGGCGGCCATTGGCTACGTGAGCCAGCCCCTCAAGGAATACGAGTCCAACCCGATCTGGACGGCCGATCCCAAGCACACGGTGTACCGCGATGCGGCAACGCTGATGCTCGACAACGGCCACGCGGGTCCGCTGGGCACTGCATCGGCGGCGGCAATGGCCGACTACATCGTGCTGGACATGGTGGCCGAGGCAGCCAGTGGCTCGAAGACGCCGAAGGAAGCGGCGGCCCGCGCGGCCCAGCGCGCCGAGCGCTACTACAAGGCCTGACGCCATGCAGAAAACCGCTGCGACGCCGTCTGCTTCGCAGCGGCCGTCTGCCCAGCCGGCAAGGAGATCCATGCTGTCCCGCCTGTCCAACAACCGTCATGCGCTGGGCGTGCTGTTCATGCTGCCCACGGCGCTGTTGCTGCTGGTCTTTCTGACCTATCCGCTCGGGCTCGGTGTCTGGCTGGGCTTTACGGATACCAAGATCGGGCGCCCTGGCGGGTGGATCGGGCTGGACAACTTCAGCTACCTTGCCGGCGACTCCGTGACGCAGCTTGCGCTCTTCAACACGATCTTCTATACGCTGGTCGCCAGCGTGCTGAAGTTCGCGCTGGGGCTATGGCTGGCGCTGCTGCTGAACCGGAACCTGCCGTTCAAATCGTTCTTCCGTGCCGTGGTGCTGTTGCCGTGGATCGTACCCACCGCGCTCTCCGCGCTGGCCTTCTGGTGGATCTATGACGCACAGTTCTCGGTGATCAGCTGGACGCTCGTGAAACTTGGGCTGATCGACCGCTATATCGACTTCCTGGGCGACCCCTGGCTGGCGCGCTTTTCCACGATTGCCGCCAACGTCTGGCGCGGCATTCCGTTCGTGGCGATCTCGCTGCTGGCCGGACTGCAGACGATTTCGCCCACGCTGTACGAAGCGGCGTCAATCGACGGCGTGACTCCCTGGCAGCAGTTCCGGTATGTCACCCTGCCGCTGCTGACGCCGATCATCGCCGTGGTGATGACCTTCTCGGTACTGTTCACGTTCACCGATTTCCAGCTCATCTACGTGCTGACGCGCGGCGGCCCGCTCAATGCCACGCACCTGATGGCTACCTTGTCGTTCCAGCGCGCCATTCCTGGCGGATCCCTGGGCGAAGGCGCGGCGCTGGCCACGATGATGGTGCCATTCCTGCTGGCGGCCATCCTTTTCTCGTACTTCGGGCTGCAGCGGCGTGCCTGGCAACAGGGAGGCGACAAATGAAGGCCGCGGAAAACGAATCGCAAGGCATGGAGTATCTGCAGTCGGTGCCGCGGCGCTGGGTGACGCTTTATATCCCGATGGGCGTATTCCTGTTCGTGCTGCTGTTCCCGTTCTACTGGATGGGGATCACGGCATTCAAGCCCGATGGCGAACTGCTGATGCAGAGCGCCAACCCGTTCTTCGTCATGGCGCCGACGCTGGCCCACTTCAAGAAGCTGCTGTTCAACACGCCCTACCCGTCCTGGCTGCTCAATACCGTGATCGTCTCGACGGTGTCCACCTTCGCCTCGCTGGCGGCGAGCGTGCTGGCGGCCTACGCCATCGAGCGCCTGCGCTTCCAGGGTGCCAAGCAGACCGGGCTGGCCATCTTTCTGGCCTACCTGATTCCGCCTTCGATCCTGTTCATTCCGCTGGCCTCGATCGTGTTCCAGCTCGGCCTGTTCGATACGCGCTGGGCGCTGATCCTGACCTATCCGACGTTCCTGATTCCGTTCTGCACATGGCTGTTGATGGGGTACTTCCGCTCGATTCCGTATGAGCTGGAGGAATGCGCGCTGATCGACGGGGCCACGCGCTGGGAAATCCTGGTCAAGATCATCCTGCCCCTGGCGGTGCCCGGCCTGATTTCGGCCGGCATCTTCGCGTTCACCCTGTCGTGGAACGAGTTTATCTACGCGCTGACCTTTATCTCGTCGTCCGAGGTGAAGACCGTGCCCGTGGGCATCGTCACGGAACTGGTGGAAGGCGATGTCTACCATTGGGGCGCGCTGATGGCCGGTGCGCTGCTCGGTTCGCTGCCGGTGGCGGTGGTGTACTCGTTCTTCGTGGAGTACTACGTGTCCGGCATGACCGGCGCGGTCAAGGAGTAAGCGCGTTTGGCGCCTATGGCGCCTATTGCGCGTGCAGCGGCAGCGGGGGAAACCCAATAGACACCTACCGGCCATCGGCGGACAATCGGCGTGCCTTCGTTTCTGATGCCGATCCTCGTGACCACCCCGCCGCTGCGCCCTTCCCGCCTGCATTTCGATCTCACTACCGTCCAGCTTTTCATTGCCGTGGCGGAACTCGGCAGCATCACGCGCGGCGCCGAACGGCTTCATCTGGCCGCCGCCGCGGCATCGCGCCGCGTGCTGGAACTGGAAGCGCAACTTGGCGTGGCGCTGTTCGAACGGCTGCCGCATGGCATGGCGCTGACCGAAGCCGGGCGCGCGCTGCTGGCCCATGCGCGCGGCATCACCCATACGGTACAGCGCATGCAGGACGATGCCGCGTCGTTCGTTGGCGGAGACCTTGGCGTGGTCCGCGTGGCGGCGCCCAAATCCGCTGTCATCCAGTTCCTGCCATTCGATATCCAGCGTTGCGCCACGGTCTGCCCCGGCGTGCGCGTGGACCTGCAGGAAATGAACAGCCAGGAAGTTCAGCAGGCGTTGCGGCGTGGCACCGTCGATATCGGCATCTATGAGGGCAGCCTCGGCATGGTGGACCTGCCGACCGAACCCTATCGCAGCGACCGGCTCGAACTCGTCGTCGCCAGGGGCCATCCGCTGGCGCGGCGCCGCAAGATCGTGCTGGCCGATATTCTCGACTGCGACCTGATCACGCTGGGCGAAAGCTCGGCGATCTCGATCATGCTCGACCGGCTGGCCGAGGAAGCGGGCCGCGTGCCGCGCATGCGCATGCGCGTGGGCGGCTTCGACAGCATCGCCGCGCTGGTGGCGCAAAGCCTGGGCGTGGGCGTTATGCCGGAAGCCATTGCCGCCGAAATTGCCGGTGGCAGCCGCTATGTGCGCCTGCCCATTGTCGAACCTTGGGCCGAGCGGCAGTTCGTGCTTTGCCACCGCACCGCGGATGCGCTGTCGTCGGCCGCCATGAGCGTGCTGGCGGTGCTTGCGCAAAACGCGAAACCAGAATCCCCCAAATAGCGATAGCCCGCGCCGCACGCCTTCCGCATCATGGGACCCATAACGATTCCTATGACGGAGACATCTCATGCAGCGCAGACAGTTCATTCTCGGGGCCGCGGCCGGTCTGGCCATCCCTAGCCTGACGCTCCCCGGCCTGGTCCGCGCCGCCGACATGCCCGGCCCGGTGCGCATCGTGGTGGGATTCGCGCCCGGCGGCGGTACCGATGTGCTGGCGCGCGTGATCGGGCAAAAGCTCGGGATGATGTGGAATACCAGCGTCGTCGTGGAAAACAAGCCGGGCGCCACGGGCGCCATCGCCGCGGCCTTTGTTGCCAAGCAGCCGGCCGACGGCACCACGCTGCTGATGGCGCACGTCAACAGCCACGCCATCGCCCCGGCGCTGCTCGACGTCAAATACGACCCCACCACCGATTTCACGCCGATCTCGATGGTTGGGGTTACCCCTAACATGCTGACCTGCCGCCCCGAGCAGAAGGTACGCACCGTGGCCGAGATCGTCGAGCTGTGCCGCAAGAAGCCGGGCCAGATCTCGTTCGGCTCGTCGGGCATTGGCTCGGCCCAGCACCTGGCGCTGGAACTGTTCCGGCTGCAGGCCAAGGTCGATGTCGTCCATGTGCCGTACAAGGGTTCGGGTCCGCTGATTGCCGACCTGCTCGGCGGCCAGATCGACTATGCGTTCGACACGATGACGGCCGCCACGCCGTTCATCGCACAGGGCAAGGTCATCGCCATCGCCCAGACGCGCCTGAAGCGCGCCGCCAGCCATCCCAACGTGCCGACGCTGGCCGAGTCGGGCTTCCCCGGCCTCGATGCCGCGTCGTGGTACGGCCTCGTCGGCCCGAAGGGCATGTCGCCCGCGCTGGTGCAGCGCATGAACCAGGACGTCAACAAGGCGCTGGCCATGCCCGATGTGGCCGAGAAGCTCAAGAGCTTTGGCGCCGAGGACTCGGGCGGATCGAGCCAGCAGTTCGGCGCGTTCATCGCGTCGGAGGCAAGCAAGTGGGGCAAGGTCGTGAAGCAGGCCGGCGTCAAGGCCGAAGCCTGACCACATTCCTCAGTGATTTCTTCCGGAAGCTATCGATGACCAATCCCGACACGACCTCCAACGCGGCGCCCAACGATGGCGCCCGCCCCCTGCCGCTGGCCGGCGTGCGCGTGCTCGACGTCTGCCAGGTCATGGCCGGTCCGTATGCCTGCATGCTGCTGGCCGATCTTGGCGCGGACGTGATCAAGGTGGAACCGCCCGATGGCGGCGACCAGACGCGCGGCGCGATGGGTTTCAAGATGAAGGGCCCGGACAGCATGGGGTTCCTGAACATGAACCGCAACAAGCGCAGCGTCACGCTGGACCTCAAGAGCGAGGCAGGCCGCCAGGTGCTCTATCGTCTGGCGGAGTCCGCCGACATCCTCGTCGAAAACTACCGCCCCGGCGTGATGAAGCGGCTCGGCATCGACTACGACACGCTGGCCAAAATCAATCCCAGGCTGGTCTACGTCAGTATTTCGGGCTTTGGCCAATCGGGGCCGTGGGCCAAGCGTCCCGGCTTCGATCTGATGGCGCAGGCCATGTCGGGCGTGATGAGCGTGACCGGCTACCCTGGCGATGCGCCGGTGAAATGCGGCGTGCCGGTGGCCGATATCGGCTGCGCGCTGTTTGCCACCTACGGCATGCTGGCCGCCTATATCGGCGCCAAGGAGACCGGCAAAGGCCAATACGTCGATGCATCGCTGTTCGATTCGGCGCTGGCATTCTCGGTCTGGGACAGCTCCGAGTATTGGGGCACGGGCCGCGAACCGGAGCCGCTGGGCACCGCCAACCGCATGAGCGCGCCGTACCAGGCCATGAAATCCTCCGACGGCCATTTCGTGATGGGCGCGACCAACCAGAAACTCTGGCAACTGCTTTGCAATACGCTGGACCGGCAGGACCTGCTGGCCGACGAACGCTTTGCCACCGTGGCGCTGCGTCTGGCCAACCGGCATGACCTGATCGCGGAGCTGGAACGTACGTTCACGCAGAAGCCGAGCGATTACTGGATCGAATCGTTGCTGGAAGTCGGCATTCCGGCCGGGCCAATCCTGACCTATCCGCAGGCATTCGACAGCGAGCACGGCAAGCACCGGCAGATGCGAATCGAGATCGACCATCCCATCGAAGGCAAAGTCCCGAACATCGGCTTTGCCGTGAAGATGGGCGGCACGCCGCAACAGGTGCGACGCCATCCGCCGCTGCTGGGCCAGCATACGGACGAGGTGCTGGCCGAGCTCGGCATCGGACGCACCGAACGGGAGGCGCTGGCCGCGGGCGGCGCGTTCGGGGCATGAGCGCGAACCCGCCGCCGGAGGCCGGCCAGGTCACCCTCTCCGTCCAGGGACAGGTCGCCACGCTGACATTCGACCGCCCTGCCGCGCGCAATGCGATGACGTGGGCCATGTACGAGCAACTGGGCCAGCATTGCCGCGCCCTGGCTGGCGCCGACGGTGCCGGCATCCGCGTGGTCGTGATGCGTGGCGCCGGTGGCGAGGCATTTGTCGCCGGCACCGATATCGCGCAGTTCCGCGCATTCCAGAGTGGCGACGATGGCATCCGCTACGAGGAGCAGATCGATGCAGGCATCGGGCTGGTCGAGAAACTGCCCATGCCGACCGTGGCCGTGGTCGATGGCTGGTGCGTGGGCGGCGGCCTTGCCATCGCCACCGCCTGCGACTTCCGGCTTGCCACACCCAATGCCCGCTTTGGCGTGCCGATTGCACGAACACTTGGCAATACGCTGTCGGCCTTGAATCTCGCCAAGTTGCGCGCGGCGTGGGGCCTGCAGCCGGTGCGGCGCATGCTGTTGCTGGCGCAGGTCCTCGGTGCCGAGGCGGCCTTGGCGTGCGGCTTTCTGGAAGGTATCCATTCCGCCGACGAAATCGATGCCGAGGTCGCGGCGCTCTGCGAACGCTTGGCCAAGCTCGCCCCGGTGACGCAGCAGGTGGTCAAGGAGGCGTTGCGAAGGCAGACGGTCGCGGCCGTGGCCGATACCGACGATCTGGTGCGGCGCTGCTATGGCAGCAACGACTTCAAGGAAGGGGTGGAAGCGTTCGTCGACAAGCGATCGCCGGAATGGAGCGGGAAATAGAAGAAGCCAGGCGCCGCGCGCAAGGCGGGCTTAGCCCCGCAACGCCGCGGCAGCCTGATGTATCGCGCGGCGGATGCGCGTATACGTACCGCAGCGGCAAACAATATCCTTCATCGCGGCATCGATGTCGGCGTCCGACGGCGACTTGCGCCGCGCCAGCAACGCGGCGGCCGCGATCAGCTGGGCGCTCTGGCAATAGCCGCACTGCACCACGTCGCAGTCGGTCCATGCGCGGCGCAGCGCGTCGGCCACCGGGCCGTGCAATCCTTCGATCGTCGTCACCGATACGCCGTGCAGCTGCTTGATCGCCTCGCGGCACGCCGGCTTGGCTTCCTTGCCGACGAACACGGTGCAGGCGCCGCACACGCCGATGCCGCAACCGAACTTCGTACCGGTCAGGCCCAGTTCGCAGCGAAGCACCCATAGCAGCGGCGTCTCGGGTGCCGAACGCAAATCGACGATCTTGCCGTTCACAGTGACTCGCACCACTTGCACCATCGGTCGCCCTCCCACAGTTCTTCTCCCGCCGGCAGCGGCGGCGGTTCCACTAGCGGCAGCGTGTAGACCCGCTTGCCGGTCAGCGCGAATACGGCATTGGCAACGGCGGGCGCAATCGGCGGCGTGCCGGCCTCGCCCACGCCATATGGCACGGCGTCCGGGCTGGTCATGACATGCGTGTTGATCTGCGGACAGGTCTCCATGTCGATCAGCGGCACTTCGCTGAAATAGTGCTGCTGCACCTGCCCGTTTTGGATCGTGATCGCCTGCTGCATCGCTGCGGACAAGCCGAAGACGATGCCGCTTTCCATCTGCTGCGTCACCAGATCCGGGTTGACCACCACGCCGCAGTCGACGACGCAGAACACACGGGTTACGCGCCAGCCCGGCCCATCCCTGCGAACCTCGGCCACCTGCGCCACGATGCTGCCAAACGATTCGTGCATGGCCATGCCGCGTCCGAATTCGGTGCCCGACCCGTCCTTCCACTTCGCGGGCCGCTTCCATCCCGAGAATTCGGCAAGCTTGCGCAACACCGCCACATGGCGCTGGTGCGCGGGAGCGGCAAGCATGTCGATGCGAAACTGGATCGGGTCCTTGCGTGCCGCAGCAGCCATTTCGTCCAGGAACGATTCGACAAAGAAGGCCTGATGGGAGTGGCCGACCGAGCGCCAGTAGCCGACCGGGATCGGC
The DNA here is from genome assembly GCA_036746135.1 of Cupriavidus sp. Lineage (GTDB taxonomy): Bacteria > Pseudomonadota > Gammaproteobacteria > Burkholderiales > Burkholderiaceae > Cupriavidus. Next base: position 12,736 of record DAIOET010000014.1, on the reverse strand, counting down.
AGTTCCACGCGGCGATGGCTGACCTCCACGTTGTCGCATGCGTAAGGCTGATCGAACGCGCCTTCCGCCATCGTGGCATCGGGCAACACAC
>DAIOET010000014.1:0-12545 GCA_036746135.1 Cupriavidus sp. | reverse complement strand
GGCACGCCATAGGTGCGCGCCAGCGACTGGCCCGACACCGACTGGCTGGCGGACACGGCCCGCCATGCCACGAGTTTCCCGTTCGCATCGAGTGCGCCGCTGAAGCGGGATATGCATGTCGGCCGATAGAAGTCATGCGCCATATCCTGCGGACGGGACCACACCGTTTGCACCGCCTTGCCTTTGGCGTGCGACGCGATGACGGCGGCCTGCGCGACGTAGTCGACCTCCAGGCGCCTGCCGAACGCACCGCCCAGAAAGCGCTCATGGATGAAGACGTCGTCCTCGTCGAGATCGAGCGCGTTGGCAACGGCCGTGCGCGCGGCCTGCGGTACCTGCGTGGACACCCATACCGTTGCGCGCCCGTCCTGTACGAGCGCCGTGCAATTGATCGGCTCCAGCGCGCCGTGGGCCAGGTATGGCACCTCGTACTGCATGTGCAGCACCTTGCCGCCCTTGCCCTCCTGCCCACGCTTCAGCGCCGCCTCGGCGTCACCGACCGCGTAATACTTGTGCGGATGGCCATCGTCTAGCGCGTCCTGCAGCGTCTTGCGTATATCGTCGCTACTGATTTTCGCGGCGGGGCCGTGGTCCCACTGATCCGCCGCCACGCGCAGATTGCACAGTGCGCGCATGGCGATGAACGGATTGTCAGCGATCACCGCAACGCCGCCGGTGCCGCCGTTGAAGCCGTCCACGGGATAGCAGCCGTGCACGCCCGCCACGCCATCGATCCGGACTTCCTTGCCTTTGAACTTGCCGCCGAGCGTCGGGCACATCAGCACGCTGGCGTAAAGCAGGGCAACCGGTGCGGCTGCGCCGATATCGCGTGCCAGATCGGCGGCCACGATGTCGATACCAAAGCGCAGGCTGCCGTCGAGCTTGGGCGCGGTTTCGATGCGGCGCATGCTCTTGCCGATCAGCGTGAACGATGCGGCGTCCTTGAGCTTGGGGTGTTCGGGATGCGGCAGCTTACGGGTCAACGGGACGAGTTCGCCGAACGTCGCCGAGCGGCCCGAAGACGCGTGTCGCACGTTGCCGGCCTTTGCTACGCATTCATCGACCGGCACCGACCATTTATGCGCCGCAGCCGTGCAAAGCATTTCGCGCGCCGAGGCACCTGCTTCGCGCATGGGCATCCACAGGTCGCGGATACTCGTGGAGCCGCCTGTGACCATCGAGCCGAAGTAGCGCGACACGCGCCGCGACAGGTCACGCGCCAGCACCGCATGCAGGCGCTTGTCGTCTTGACGATAAGGCAATCCGGCGCCGAGGTTTTCGCGGTTGATGTATGCGGTATCGATGAGCGACTGCACCACGCGCACCTGCGCCCAGTCCGCGCCCAGTTCATCGGCCAGCAGCATGGCCGCGCCGGTATGGATGCCCTGCCCCATCTCGGCCTTGCTCATGACGATCGTCACGCTGTTATCCGTGCCGACGATGACCCAGCCGTTCAGCGGCACCGCGCCATCGGGCGCCGGTAGCGGCGTCTGGCTGTCGAGGCGTTCATCGGGGCGCGCCACCATCCAGCCCACCACGAGCGCGCCACCCGCCACCACGCCTGCGCCGCCAAGGAGAAACGATCTGCGACTCAGCATGATCCGTGATCGGGCACCGGACCGGGGCATGTGTCGGCCCGATCGGCGATACCCGGCATCCTCCGCGACGACCCCGCTTTTCCCCCCGGAAAACCGCATCTGTCTCCGATTTGCAAATCGAAGTTTTCAAGTCTTTTGATCACCTATATTAGGTGATGCGAACGATAACTGCGAGGCGAGCTTGCCACCGGGCCGGTGCGATCCCGAGAGAATGAATCGCGCTTGAAATCAGGTTGAAACAGGACAAGCATTCGGGCACCAGCCTCGCGGGCATGGCTTGCGCAGGCATCTGCCAACCGGGAGGTCGTCGATGCTTGCGAACAACGAAGCTGGCACTACGGTGCCATCCGTGGCCACAAGCGCCGCATCTTCGTCGGATACGGCAGCGAGCCGCGTGGAACTGTACACGCAGGAGCCGATGGTCAACTGGCTCAGTCCCGTGCAGTTGCTGATGACCGCGGCGCGAGTCACCGTGGCCCGCACGATTGGCGCATTCGCCGATGCACGCGCGGTACAGGCGGCGCTGAACCCGTTGGCCACCAATCCACCGATTCCGGTGGCCGCCGATGCGGAAGACGGTGTCTGGATCGATTACCTGGCCGATACCGGCGACGGCTGGCACTCGACCTATTCGATGGCGCTTTGCGCCAGCCACCCCGTCCGTCTGCAAGCCGAAGGCACGACGCTGCCGCGTGCCGGTGTATTGCTGCTCGGCGGCGACCAGGTGTATCCGACCCCGGCAAACAGTGGCTATCGCACGCGCTTTCTTGACCCGTTCCGCGCCGCATTTCCGGCGCCGGTGCCAGTCGACGGTGCGGAAAACAGCGAAGAGACGATCCCCATTCCGGGCGCCCCGCTCATGCTCGCCACGCCTGGCAATCACGACTGGTACGACGGGCTGCGTGGCTTTGCGCAACTGTTCTGCACCGGCGCCGCCATCGGCGGCTGGCAGACGCGCCAGCGCACCAGCTACTACGTGTTGCAGTTGCCGCACGGCTGGTGGATCTGGGGTCTCGACCTGCAGCTTGAATCGGAGATGGATCTGCAGCAGTACGAGTACTTCAAGGCGATGCATGAAAAGCTCGCACCAGGCGATCGCGTGGTGCTATGCACGCCTGAGCCGAGCTGGATCGACGAGATGGAAAGGCTGTCGCGCTCAAGGCGGCGGACCCTGCCGACACTCGAAGCCCGTACGCCGCGCTTTCGCAGCCTGAGCAGGATCGAGCGTCTACTCGGCGAACATCTGGTTGCCGTACTCGCCGGCGACAAGCATCACTACGCACGCTATACGCCCGAACCCGGTACCCCAGGGCCCGAGCGCGTGACGTGCGGCGGTGGCGGCGCGTTCCTGCACGGCACCCATCAGTTGCCGCGCTCGCCCGACTCGATTGCCATCGGACGCACGCGGCAGCGCTATCGATTGGCGGACTCCCTGTACCCGGATCGGGATACCTCGCTGAAGCTGCGCAACCGGGCCTGGCAGCTACCAGTGCGCAACGTCGGACTCTGCGCGTTGTTCGCGGCGATCTATTTCCTGTTCAACTGGATGGTCCAGAGCGCCAGCAGGATTGCACCAGCTTCGCCGCCGCATGCCAGCCTGATGGATACGCTGGCCGCACTGCCAATCGGCTTCGACAGCATCTGCACGGCGTGGCGCGCGCTGTGGCAGACGTTGGCAAACAGCCCGGCATCGGTACTCCTTGCGATTGCCGTGCTGGCATTCTTCGCAGCCCTGTCGACGCGCGGCGTGCGCAGCGCGATTTCACTCGCGGGACTGGCCGGTGCGCTGCACGGCCTGTTTCACGTGGGCCTTGCCGCGGTGCTGTTCTGGGTGCTGGCCCGAGTCAATCTGCACTTGCTCGGCGTTCAGACCGACGACTGGTTCATCCTGCCGTTGCTGCTGGCCGAAACCGTACTGGCAGGCGGCATCCTGGGTGGACTGCTGTTCGGCATATGGATGGTCATCGCCAACCAGCTATGGGGCCTGCACGCCGAGGAAGTGTTCTCGTCCCAGTCCATCGCGGACTACAAGTGTTTTCTGCGCATGCGCTTCGACGCCGAGACGCTGACGATCCATCCGCTCAAGCTGGAGAAAGTGTGCCGCCGATGGGTGCTCGGTCACGGTGTGGAGCGGCGCGGCGGATTTGGCCGGACCTGGCGCGTGGCGGCGACCGCTGGCGCCAGTGGACCGCGCTTCGTTCCCGCCAAGGGAGAAGTCGCGCCGCCGGACGCCATGCGGCGTACCGAGCCACCTATCGTCATCCGGCGACATGGAGGTGCGCAGTGAGCGGCCCATACACATACGATGCGGTGATCATCGGCAGCGGATTTGGCGGCGCGGTGTCGGCATGCCGCCTTGCGCAGGCGGGACACAGGGTGCTGGTGCTCGAACGCGGCCGGCGCTGGACACCGGACACCTACCCGCGCGGCGATGACGATCCGTGGCTCTGGAACCAGAAATCACCGCACCGCCACAACGGCTGGGCCGATGTGCGGACGTTTTCGGACGTCTGGGTGATTGCCGGCGCAGGCGTGGGCGGCGGTTCGCTGATCTATGCCAACGTGTCGGTCGAAGCGCCGCCAAGAACGTTCGAGCACGGCTGGCCGGACGATATCAGCCATGCCGGCCTCAAACCGTACTACGACACCGTCGGTGACATGCTCGCCGTGGCGCCCGTGCCCGACAACCAGCTCAGCGAGCGCGCATTGCTGGTGCGCGAAGGCGCGCAGGCGTGCGGCTGGGGCGACCGGTTCCGCAAACTGCCCCTTGCGGTCAGCTTCAGCGACGATTGGCGCGCCGATCTGCCGGATGCGCGCGAAGACCGGCATTCCACGCGCTTTCAGAATCGTCACGGCCGCTGGCAAGGCACATGCGTGCACTGCGGCAACTGCGATGTCGGCTGTCAGGTGTCGGCCAAGAATACGCTGGACCTCAACTATCTGGCCGTCGCGGAGGATCATGGCGCGGAAATCCGGCCTTTGCACCTGGTACAGCGGCTCGAACCGCTATCGCATGGCTGGCGGGTGCGATTCGACCGCATCGACCCCGAGCGCGAGGAGCGCATACCCGGTGAAGTCACGGCGAGCCGCGTGATTCTGGCCGCCGGATCGATCGGTAGCACGGAGCTGCTATTGCGCTGCCGCGACACGCATCGCACGTTGCCCGGTTTGTCCGCGCGGCTTGGTCACGGCTGGTCACACAACGGTGATTTCGTGACCCCGGCGTTCTATGACGGGCGCACCGTGTCTCCCTCGCACGGCGTCACCATATCGGCAGTGATCGACCTGCTCGACGGTAGCGCACCGAACGGGCAGGCGCTGTTCGTTGAAGACGGCGGGATACCGAACATCGCGCGAAACTATATCCACCGCCAGATCCAGCGCATGCCGCGTGGCAAGTTGCGCGCCTTGTGGCGGGAAATCGGCGGCATCATCGACGACGGCGACCCGCTGGAAACCATGATGCCGTGGTTCGGCCAGGGCGTGGACCCGGCCGACGGGCAACTGCTGCTGCGCCGGAAATGGTACGCGCCCTGGCGTCAGACGCTCGAAATGAAATGGCGCTACCAGTCATCGGTAGCGGTCATCGAGTCGATGGTGGAGGCGCACCGGCAGCTATCGGTTGCCACGGGCGGCAACCCCTGGGTGCCGCCAACCTGGCGGCTCCTGCATAACCTGGTCACGCCGCATCCGCTGGGTGGATGCAATATGGGACGAACGGCCGAAGACGGCGTGGTCGACTCGCATGGACGGGTCTTTGGCTACGACGGCCTCTACGTCATGGATGGCGCGATCGTGCCGCGGGCGCTGGGACTCAACCCGTCGCGCACGATCGCCGCGCTGGCGGAGCGCAATATCGCGCTGCTCCTGCAGGAAGCGTAAAGCGTCAGTCCAGCGTGATTGCCTCGCGCTGGATCACCGCCGCCCACTCGGCCTCTTCCTTCTCGATACGCTTCGCATATTCATCCGGCCCGATCATCACCACGTCGCCTTGCTGGCCCAAGGCCGCCTTGGCCTTCTCATCGTCGAGGGTAGCGCGCATGATCGCGTTCAGTTTCTGGACGATAGGCTGAGGCGTGCCCACCGGTGCCAGCATGCCGATCCAGAACGTCGCGTTGAATGGCTTGAGACCGGCCTCCTCCACGGTGGGTACATCGGGAAGCTGGGCCATGCGCCTGGACGAACTGACGGCGATTGGCTTGAGCTTTCCGGCCTTGATCTGCGGCAGCGCGGTCCAGGTGTCGAACGCCGTGTCGAGTTCACCGCTGATTACCGCGAGCTGCGCCTGCGCGGCGGACTTGTAGGGCACGTGCGTCGTCGACACCTTGGCCCGGTTGTTCAGCATCGCAAAGCTCAGGTGCGCGATATTCCCCGGTCCGGCGGAGCCGTAGCTGATTTTTCCCGGGTGCTGGCTGGCGTAGCGGACGAGATCGGGCACCGTTGCGACGGCATGCTTCTGCGACCATTCGGGATTGGTCACCAGAATGAACGGCGCCTCGATAATCAGCGTCACCGGGGCAAAGTCCTTGGTCTTGTAGGTGCTCTTCTTGTAGAGGCTCGGATTGATCGTGACGCTGCTGGAGTTGGTGACCATCAGCGTGTATCCGTCCGGCGCGGACCGGGCCACCTCGCCCACGCCGATCAGGCCGTTCGCACCGGCCTTGTTTTCCACGACCACGGGCTGGCCCAGCGACTTCGTCAACCGTTCGGAAACGATGCGCGCCACGGTATCGGTAAAGGAACCGGCCGGAAATGGGACGATCAACCGGATCGGCTTGTTCGGCCAGTTCGCGCTTTGCGCGGCTGCGGGGCCGGCGATCATGCAGGTCGCAACCATCGCCATGCCGGCTTTCAGTACTTGTCGCTTGTTCATCGTGTCTCCTGTTTGTCGTTCTGGAATGCGTAGCCGTGGCTACGCCGGGCTTTTGGCGCCCTTTGGTTTTGCGTCCTGGCCGGTAATGCCATCCCTGGCAAGAGCGGCCAGGCGATCGGGTGCGAGTCCGAGCACGCGCGCCAGCACTTCGTCGGTGTGCTGCCCCAGCGTGGGTGACACGCTGCGCGTGGCGATGGGCCGAACCCCCGTGCGGAACCAGGCCGTGTTGGCGATATAGGTGCCGACGTGGGCGCGCTCCACCTCTTGCCAGAAGCCGCGCGCCCGCAGGTGCTCATCCTGCAGGACCTGCGACATCGGCCGCACCACGCCAGCCGCGATACCCACGCGCTGAAGCTTCCGCATCGCGGCATCGGAGGCCAGCGTCGCGGCCCACTGGCGGATGGCGTCATCGATCCGGTCATGCTGCGCACGGCGGCCCGACGTCTTGGCAAGCGCCGCATCCGAGGCAAGATCGCTCCGTCCGATGGCATGACACAGCGTGGGCCACTGCGCATCGGCAACCGTCAGCACCATCCACGCATCGTCGCCAGCGCAGCGATAGATGCCGTGCGGCGCGTTGACAGGATGGCGATTACCGTTGCGCGATGACACGTTGCCCGAGACCGATTGCTCGATCATGAAGGGCGCCGTCATTGGCAACATCGCTTCGACTTGCGAGAGGTTGATATGCCGCCCCTTGCCCGTGGCGCGTTGGGCAAACAGCGCTACCAGGATCGCCGCCCCGCCATTCAGCCCGCCCACCGGATCGCCATAGGCGTACGACGTCATGGCAGGCGGGCCGTCGGCGTGCCCTGTGTAGAGCGGCAGTCCGCTGGCCTGTTCGAGCGTGCCGCCATACGCACGGGTGTTGCTCCAGGCGTTGCCCGTGCCGAATGCCGGCATCGACAGCATCACCAGCTTCTCATTGCGCGCGCGTAGCGCGGCGTAGTCGAGTCCGAGCTTGGGCAGTACTTCGGCCGAGTAGTTTTCGATCACCGCATCGGCATGCTCCACCAGGTCCAGCAGCAATGCCTTGCCTTCGGGCTGCGTCAGATCCAGCGTGATGCCGAGCTTGTTGCGGTTCATCAGGTTGAAGTTCGTGTTCTTCTCGTAGACCCTGTCCCGATAGAACGCTTCATTGAAGATCGCGCCGCGCCACCAGTCGGGGTAGCCGGTGCTTTCCACCTTGATGATTTCCGCGCCGAAGTCGGCCAGCGTCCGCGATGCCAGCGGCCCGGCCCAGCCCATCGTCAGGTCGACGATACGCAGCCCTTGCAGCGGCAGTTCTTCGCCCGACGTCCGCGCCAGCCGATGGCGCGGCAGATGGTCCAGACCGGCCCGGCGGTAATGTGCATCGTGGGCGCCGAGCGCGGGCGCCGCGCCGCCCGGCAGCGGGCCAGCCTCCTCCAGCGGAAACGGCACGACGGGGCCTTCGAATGCGACACCGTCGAGCTGTACCGGCACGAACGCACCACGCTCGCGGTGCACGGTCTGGCTCAGTAGCGTCGCCATATCGGGCACGACCACGGCGGGATGTTTCTTGTCGCCGAGGATCTCGAACCATTGCTCGGCGGTACGCTCAAGGAAGGCCGGAATCAGAATGGCGTCGATCTGGTCGGCACGCGACATGCGTTCCGGGCCGCTTGCGTACGCCGGATCGTCAGCCAGATCATTACGGCCGATCGCTTCGCAAAGCGCCTTCCACTGCGGCAAGGTATGCGTGAAGATGCCGATCCACCCGGCGGCGGTCTGGTAGATGCCGCCCGGGTGCGTCCCGCAGAAGCGGTTCACGCCAAGCCGCCGCAGCGGGTGACGCTTGTCCTGCACCATGCCCGCTTCCATCTCGACGACGCTGAACACGCACTCGTGCGCACTCAATACGTAGCGGCGGCTGCCCTGCCCGCTGCCGATCAGCGCGGCAACGGCGGCGGAGAAAACGCTCAGGCCAACCGCTATCGCCGTCTGCACGTCGTGCGGCATATGCGGTGGACCTTCCACCGGTCCGCTGCCGTGCACCGCACCGGCCAGGGCGCGACACACGGCTTCCGAGCCAGCAAAGTCGCTGTACGGACCGCTTTCGCCAAACCAGGTCAGCACGATCTCGATCGGCGCGTGCCCGCCCTGCTCTCGCGCCTGCCAGACCGGTTTCGCCAGCACGCCGGTGCCTTCGCTCAACGCACGCGCATCGAGCACCACGTCGCAGGTCAGCGACAGTTGCGCCAGCCAGGCATCGTCTTCAGCGTCGCCCGCTTCGGCAACCACGCCGCGCTTGTTCGTATTGAGCCAGGCGAACAAGGCGCTCTCTGGCTGCGCATGGCCGGGCACGTTGACGAGCGGCGGCATCCGCCGCCAGGCGTCGCCGGCCGGTGGCTCTACCTTGATGACCTCGGCACCAAAATCCGCGAACAGCTTGCCCGCGTAGGCCACCGCGGGTCCGCTGCCGATTTCGAGCACACGCAAGCCCGCCAGCGCCAGTTGGGCCGGATCAGGACAATTCGTTGTCATGGCATTCCCTGTCTGTGTTCCGGAAGGTGCGCTTACCACGCATCGACGAACCCACGGCGCTCCCTGCGGCCGCGAATCTCGGCCGATGCCATGCCCTGGGCAATCCATTTGCGGGTTTCGGCGGGGTCGATCACGGCGTCGATTTCCACGGCCGCGGCCGTATTGATCGCGTGGCCGCGCTCGTAGGATTGCGCCACCAGCCTGTCGAACAGCGCCTTGCGCTCGGGACCGTCAGGCACCGCTTCAAGCTCCTTCTTGAAGCCGAGCCGCACAGCGCCCTCCAGCCCCATCGGCCCGAATTCACCGGTCGGCCACGAGATCGTGAAACTGGCCGAGCGGAATCCGCCTCCGGCCATTGCCATCGCGCCCAGGCCATACCCCTTGCGCAACGTCACGGCCAGCAGGGCCACGCGCAGCTTCGCGGCGGTCAGGAACATGCGCGATACGTGCCGCACCTGCGCGCGCGCCTCCACTTCGGGGCCGACCATGAAGCCCGGCGTGTCGATCAGCGAGACGATGGGCAATCCATGCGCGTCGCACAGTTGCATGAAGCGCGACGCCTTGTCCGCCGCATCGGCATCGATGGCCCCGCCCAGGTGATACGGGTTGTTGGCCATGATGCCGACGGCCCGGCCTTCCACGCGGGCCAGTGCCGTATGGATGCCCGAGCCAAAGCCGCCGCGCAGCATCAGCACGCTGCCGGTATCGGCAATGCCTTCGATGGCCTTGCGCGTGTCGTACACCCGCAGACGGTTCTCGGGCACCACATGGCGGAGGTCGAGCGGATTGGGCGCGCTCCAGTCCGCGACGCGCCCCTGGAACATCGACAGGTAGTGTCTGGCCGCCTGCGTGGCTTCGGCCTCGTTTTCGACCAGGATGTCGATGACGCCATTGGCAAACTGCACGGGCGCCGGGCCTACGTCTTCCGGGCGATAGATGCCAAGGCCGCCGCCCTCGATCATCGCCGGGCCGGCCATGCCGATGTTCGCGGACTTGTCGGCGATGATGACATCGCAGCAGCCCAGAAACGCCGCATTGCCCGCGAAGCAGCGGCCCGACACGACGCCGACCACGGGCACCTGGCCGCTCAACTCTGCAAAGGCAGCAAACGACGGCTGGTAGAGACCGGACACCGACGGGAAGTCCACATCGCCGGGCCGGCCGCCGCCGCCTTCGCCGAACAGCACCAGCGGCAGTTCGTCACGCAACGCCACTTCGACGATGCGATCGGTCTTGATATGGTTGCGCTTGCCCTGCGTACCGGCCATCACGGTGGCGTCGTACGCCATCACGGCACTGCGCGCACGGTCCTTGCCGACAAGTTCGCCGTTGACGCTGCCGATGCCCGTGATCAGGCCATCGGCCGGCGCATTGGCGATCAGGTCTTCCTTGCTGCGGCGCGACGCCTGCGCCGCCAGCGCCAGCCCGCCATATTCGACGAAGGTATCCGCGTCGCACAGGTCCGCGATATTCTCGCGCGCCGTGCGCTGGCCCCGCGACCGGCGGCGCGCGACGGCATCGGGGCGAGCATCGTCGTACAGATAGGCATGACGATCCAGTACGCGCTGCAGATCGGCACGGATCAGATTCGGATCGTGGGCGTGGCTGGCGTCGATCGCTTCGCCTGCGGACTCGCCCGCCTCCAGCACAATCAGGATCTGGTTTTCTGAAGCCAGCGTGTTCTTTTCCAGCCGCAGGTCGACCACGCGGCCGCCGCATTCGGCAACGATCGTGTGCTCCATCTTCATCGCATCGAGCACGGCGACGGTCTGGCCCGGCTTGACCATGTCGTTGAGCTGGACCGACATCTCCACCACGCGGCCCGTCAGCGGGGCACGAATCGCCACCAGCCCTTCGTCAAGCTCCGCTTCGGGTTCGGCGATGCGTGCGGCGTGCGGCGTCGATGGGCGCGAGGTATCGCCCAGCAGGGCATCCTGCGCCTTGCCCGCATCCGCAAGGGTTTCGGCGGCGCTCGCAAGCTCTGGCAGGATGGCTTCGAAGTGCCGGGTATGCACATCCTGCGAGAGAAAATCGTCGCGCTCGACCAATGCGCGCAGCAGGTTCAGGTTGGTCGGCACGCCGACGATCCGGAACTCGGACAGACTGCGCTGCAAGCGTCGCACCACGGCGCCAAATGTCGGCGCCGCGCTGCTGACGATCAGCTTGGCCAGCAAGGTATCGAAATTGGGTGACGGCTCATAACCGGTGTAAGCGTGCGTATCGAGGCGAACATCGGGGCCGGAAGGCGGATCAAAGCGCTCCAGCCGGCCATGCGCGGGGCGAGCCAGACCTTGCGCATCGGTCATTTCCGCATTGATCCGGACCTGCACCGCATACCCCTTCGGCTGCGGCGGCGATGCGGGGTCCAGACCCAGGTCCGCCAGCGATCGCCCATCGGCCAGGCCGATCTGCAGCGCCACCAGATCCACCCCCGTAACCTGCTCGGTGATCGTGTGCTCGACCTGCAGGCGCGGATTGGCTTCGATAAAGACGAAATCCTTCTGCTCGCCCGATTCGGTTTCCTCGACCAGGAATTCGAACGTGCCGAGGCTGCGGTAGTTGACGCGGCGTGCGAGCCGGAGCGCGGACTTGATGATCTGCTCGCGCAGGTGTGGCTTCAGCACCGGGCTTGGCGCGATCTCCACCAGTTTCTGGAAGCGGCGCTGCAGCGTGCAATCGCGCTCGCCCAGCGCAACGACATGGGTGCCATCGCCGGCAATCTGCACTTCGATATGGCGCGCGCGCACGACCAGCCGTTCCGCATACAGTGCATCGATGCCGAACGCGGAAGCGGCCTCGGAGCGGCACCGCGCATAGGCTTCGGCCAGATCCTCACGGCGGCGCACCACGCGCATACCCCGGCCGCCACCACCGCCGACGGCCTTGATGACCACGCCCGCGCCGCCCTGTGCGTCGAAGAAGCGGCCGATATCGTCCAGCGTGGCGCCGCCGGGCGTGGATGGCATGACTGGCACATCGCTCTGCGCGGCCAGTTCCAGCGCGCGCCCCTTGTCACCAAACAGCGCAAGATGCTCGACGTCCGGCCCGATGAAGCGGATTCCGGCGTCACTGCATGCCTGCGCAAAATCGGCGCGCTCGCTCAGGAAGCCATAACCGGGATGCACGGCATCGCAGCCCGTGGCTCTGGCGGCCGCGATGATGCCCGCGATGTCGATATACGCGGCCGGTCCGGTGCCGTCGAGCGCCACCGCTTGGTCGGCCAGCACGCGATGCCGTGCGCTGACATCGTCCTGCGAATAGACGGCCACGGTCCCGATATCGAGATCGCGGGCGGCACGCAGTATGCGCAGCGCAATCTCGCCGCGGTTTGCGATCAGCAGCTTTTTCAAAGGTTGTCTCCTCTTTTTTGTGTCTGGTGTCTTGATTGCCTGGCGATCAGGGCCGGATGCCGAAGCGGCTGATGCCGGGTTCGCGCAGCGGCGCGGCCAGGTTGGCGAATTCGCAAAGCAACGCGCGCGTGTCGCGCGGGTCGATGATGTCTTCGATGACAAAGGCTTCGGCGCTGCGGAATGGCGACGTCAGGCTGCGCACGCGCAATTCGATCTCCG
>DAIOET010000013.1:21392-32970 GCA_036746135.1 Cupriavidus sp. | reverse complement strand
CAGCAGATGCGCTCGGGGTGCTTTGGATGAAGTGGAAATTTCTTGGCCATGTGCGATGCGCCGGCGTGCGGGGTGAAGCCAACGCAATCGATGGTAGTCCGTTCATGGCGGGAATTTGGTGATTTTGCTATTCGCTTTGCGTGGAATCAAAAGCGACTTCACGAAGTGGAATTCGCGCCCGCGCCACGTCACATCCATCATCGCAGGCCGCATTGCCACTGGCAGTTGCACGCGCTAGTCACACACCCTTCAGTGCTTCAATGAGAAAGCGGGCCATACCGGCCCGCTTTTTCGTTGCCTTCCGCGCGCATTCGCCTCAGCCCGTCGAACGCTTCAGCCGCATGGATACCGCAAAGCTGTCGGCCGGGTGCACGGTTACCGAGACTTCAACCGTTTCGCCTTCGTCGTCGATATATCGCCGCAAGATCTTGAGCACCGAAGCGCCCGGTTCAAGGTGCAGCGCGTCCGCGATACGTGCGTCGGTGAGCGTTGACGCGCGTACTTCCTGCTCGATCTCGGCGATGTGTTTTGCGTACAGGCTTTCCAGCAGCGAACTCACCAGCATGCCCGGAGGCCGGCGCACGGCGTCGGCGATATCGGTGAAGGCCGGGTCGATATAGATGTCGGTCCAGGCGATTGGCGCCGTGCTGCCGGCATCGCCCATCCGCACCGTCGAAATGCGCAGGCGTCGGGTCTGCTCCGCGCACCCGATGTCCTTGGCTGCGTTGCCAGTCACGGCCACGGTTTCCACCGACTGCACCACGCGGCGATGTTCCTCGCTGAACTGCATCAGATCTTCCACCGACGCCAGCGTGGGACGAAACGCCGCGCGCGGCCGTGAAGCCTCCACCCGTGTGCCCACGTTCTTGCGGCGCGACACCAGCCCCAGATCCTGCAACTCCTGCAGCACGGCGCGAATCGTGTAGCGGCTGGCCTGGAACTGCTCGCACAGCTCGAATTCGGTAGGCAGCAGCGCCCCTACCGGATAGCGGCCGGTGGTGATCCCGTCCAGCAACTGGCGGGTGATTTCAGCGGAATTGGTTCTGCTCATACAAGCCTGATGCACCACGACTTTTTTGCATGGCGCGGGTTAACCCTGATTTTCTTAATATGTTCGAACATATTTAATGAGCGATATGTTCGAACATATTAAGACTCCTGTCTGATCGCCACAAGGTAGCACCATGACCCCGATTTCCATTCCCGCCGCCAGTACCGTTGTCGATTCCGCGCTGTTCCGCGATGCCTTTGGCACGAAGAAGATGCGGCAGATCTTTTCCGATGGCGCGCTCGTTCAGCGTTACATCGATGTCGAAGTGGCCCTGGCCCGCGCCGAAGCGCGCGTGGGCGTGATTCCGGCCGAAGCGGCGGACGTCATCGCCCGCGAGTCCCGGATCGAGCGCATCGACTTCGATCACATGCGCGACGAAACCGACATTGTCGGCTATCCGATCCTGCCGCTGGTCCACCAGCTCGTGAAAATGTGCGGCGAAGCGGGCCGCTATGTGCACTGGGGTGCCACCACACAGGACATCATGGACACCGCCGTCGCGCTGCAGGTGCGCGATGCGCTGGACAGCATCGACGCCGACATCCGTGAGTTGCGCGCCATTCTGGCCGACCTCAGCGTCAAGTACCGCGACACGCCGATGGCCGGGCGTACCCACTTGCAGCAGGCGCTGCCGGTGACGTTCGGCTACAAGACCGCGATCTGGCTGGCCATGTTCGACCGCCATCAGCAGCGCATTGCCGAACTGCGCCCGCGCGTGGCCGTGGTGGAGTTTGCCGGCGCGGCCGGCACGCTGGCATCGCTGGGCGACAAGGGCTTTGAAGTCCAGCAGGCGCTGGCGCAAGAGCTGGGCCTGGGCGTGCCCGCCACCACATGGCACGTGGCGCGTGACGGTTTTGCCGAAGCGGTGAACCTGCTTGCGCTGGTCACCGGATCGCTGGGCAAGATCGCGCTCGACATCATGATCATGGCGTCGACCGAGTTTGCCGAAGTCTATGAACCGTTCGTGAAAGGGCGCGGCGCCAGCAGCACGATGCCGCAGAAGCGCAACCCGATTTCCAGCGAGCTGATGCTGGCCGCGTCGAAGGCCGTGCGCCAGCACGCCGGGTTGATGGTCGACGCGATGGTGCAGGACTTCGAGCGCGCCACCGGCCCGTGGCACGCCGAGTGGATCGCCATCCCCGAGAGCTTCATCCTGACTTCCGGCGCACTGCACCAGGCCAAGTTCGCGCTGGGCGGGCTGATCGTCGACACCGGCCGCATGCAACACAACCTGGGCATTTCCAGGGGCCTGATCGTGGCGGAGGCCGTGATGATGCGCATGGCGCCGCATATCGGCCGCCAGCAGGCGCACGACGTGGTCTATGACGCGTGCCGCACGGTGAACGAAGCCGGTGGCACGCTGGCCGAAGCGCTGCTCGCCCTGCCCGAAGTCACGAAGCACTTTGATCGCGCCGCCATCGAACAGATGGTCGACCCGGCCAACTACCTCGGCCTGGCGCCGCGGATGGTGGACCGCGCCATCGCATTGTCCAAGGAAGTAGCCTGAGGCCGCACGGCCCTGGGTGGAGGAAGACACCATGCAGCACACATCCATACAAACACCCGCCGCACCGCCGGCACCGAAGCACCTGCCCTGGTACCGCAAGCTCGGCATGCAGGTGCTGGTCGCGCTGATCCTCGGCATCGTGGTCGGGTTCGCACTGCCGCAGTTCGCCTCGAAGCTGAAGCTGCTGGGCGACATGTTCCTGTCGTTGATCAAGGCCGGCGTGGCGCCGCTGGTCTTTCTGACCATCGTCCACGGCATTGCGTCGGCGGGCGACGTAAAGAGCGCGGGCCGCGTGGGCTGGCGGTCGATCGTCTATTTCGAGGTCATCTCCACGATTGCACTGGTCGTCGGCATGCTCGCGGGGAACCTGCTCGAAATCGGCAAGGGCATGAGCCACGTGACGGGCAGCGCCGCGGTGCCGGCAGCCAAGGCCGCCGCACCGCAGGGCTTTCTCGAATTCATGATGCATATCGTGCCGGACAACTTCGTCGGTGCGTTTGCCAAGGGCGAGCTGCTACAGGTGGTGGTGCTGGCCGTGATGGTCGGCATCGGCATCCTGGCCATTCCCGAGGCACGCCGGGAGAAGGTCAACGCCGGTCTCGACATGATTTCCGAGGTGCTGTTTTCGTTCATCAACCTCGTGATGAAGCTCGCTCCGATCGGCACGTTTGGCGCGGTAGCCTATTCGGTGGGCAGCAACGGTTCCGCCGTGCTGATCGCGCTGGCGCAACTGGTGCTGAGTTTCTACGCCGTGGTGATCCTGTTCGTTGCCGTGGTGCTTGGCATCGTGGCAAAGCTGGCCGGCTTCAGCCTGTGGCGCTTCCTGCGATACATCAAGGATGAAATCCTGATCGTGCTGGGCACCGCATCGTCGGAGAGCGCGCTGCCACGACTGCTGATCAAGCTGCAGCGCCTGGGCTGCGCCAAGCAGACCGTCGGGCTGGTGTTGCCCACGGGCTATGCGTTCAACCTCGATGGCACGTCGATCTTCATGGCGATGGGCGTGATGTTCATCTCCCACGCCTATGGCGTGCCGCTGTCGCTCGATCATCAACTGGGCATCCTCGTGCTGATGCTGTTGACGTCAAAGGGCGCCGCCACGGTGTCGGGCGGATCGTTCGTGGTATTCGCCGCGACCGTGACGTCCACCGGCGTGCTGCCGGTGGAAGGGCTGGCCGTGATCTTCGGCGTCTACCGCTTCCTGTCGATGGCCATTTCCACGTGCAACACGATCGGCAACAGCGTGGCGACGGTCGTGGTGGCCAAGTGGTCGGGCACGTTCGATGCCGAAACCGCGAAGCGTCACCTGTATCCGGAACGGTATCCGGATCAGGCACTGGCCGATGAAGCGGCCGACAACCCCGCGGTGCAGGCGAACGAGGCAATGAAACTGCGCACGTCGGCAACGTGACCGGCGGACGCTGCTGACCCTGACCACACCAGAACAAGATCCAAAACTAGATCCAAAACAAGATCCAATCCGGAGACAACATGAAACCCATCTTCGCCGTGGCCCTGGCCGCGCTACTGACCACGTCGGCCCACGCCCAGAACTATCCATCCCGGCCCATCACCTGGATTGTTCCGTTCGCGGCCGGCGGCCCCACCGACGCGCTGGCGCGCACCATCGCTGACCGCGTGTCGCGTGAAGTCGGCCAGTCGATCATCATCGACAACTCGCCGGGCGCGGGCGGCACGATCGGCGCCGCCAAGGCCGCGCGTGCGCAGCCAGACGGTTACACGATGCTGGTGGGCCATATGGGTTACATGGGCGCCGCGCCGGCGCTGTACAAGAAGCTGGCCTACGACCCGGTCAAGGACTTTGCGCCGGTGTTCCGCTTTCCCGATACGCCAATGGTGCTGATGGTGCGCAAGGACCATCCCGCCCGCGACGTGCGCGAGTTCGTCGACTACGGCAGGAAGAATCCGGGCAAGCTCAACATCAGCAATGCGGGGATGGGTTCCACGTCGCACCTGGTAGCGGCGATGTTTGCGGCGTCGGCCGGTATCAAGGTGTCGCTGGTGCCGTACAAGGGCGCCGGCCCGGCGCTGATCGACGTGATCGGCGGGCAGGTCGACGGGATGTTCGACCAGACCAATACCGCGCTGCCACAGATCACCGAATCGAAGGTTCGTCCGCTGGCAGTGACGTCGGCCGTGCGTGTGCCGCAACTGAAGGATGTGCCGACGCTGGCGGAAACCGTGCTACCCGGCTTCGAGGCCGCTACGTGGTACGGCATCTACGCACCCAAGGGTACGCCGCAAGCGGTGGTCGACAAGATGCAGCAGGCCTACCTGAAGGTGATGACCGACAAGGATTTCACGTCGAAGATGGCCGCGCAGGCCATTCAGATGCTGCCGCCGGATCAGTACTCGGCCAGCGCGCTGGGCAAGCACACGGCTTCCGAAGTGGCGCGCTGGAAGGGGCTGGCGGCCAAGGCCAATATCACGCTGGATTGAATCGATGCACGACATTCGGATAGAGCATGATGCGTTCGGACCGGTGGAGATTCCCGCCGACCGGTATTGGGGCGCGCAGACGCAGCGCGCGCTGGCGGTATTCGACATTGGCGACGAGCGCTTTCCACCGGCGCTGGTCCACGCATTCGGCGTTCACAAGATCGCGGCGGCGCGGGCCAATCTGCGCTGCGGCGTGCTGGAGGCGGCCATCGCGGACGCCATTGTCGAAGCGGCGACCGAAGTTCGGGATGGGCTACTCGACGCGCATTTCCCGCTCACGATCTGGCAGACCGGTTCCGGCACGCAGACCAACATGAATGCCAACGAGGTGATCGCCAACCGCGCCAATCTGCGGCTGGGACAGCCTCTGGGAACCAGAAGCCCGGTGCATCCGAACGATCACGTCAACGCATCGCAATCGTCGAACGACAGCTTTCCGTCGGTCATGCATATCACGGCGGTCCTGGAACTGGAGGCGAAGCTGCTGCCGGCGCTGACGGCATTGCGCGACAGCCTGCAGGAGCGCGCCACCGCGTTCGCGGACATCCTGAAGCTCGCCCGCACACATCTGATGGATGCGGTGCCGATGCGGCTCGGCCAGGCATTCGACGGTTTCACGCTGCAGGTCGACCATGCGCTGGCCCGCGTGCAGTCCGTGATGCCGCGCCTGCTGGTGTTGCCCCAGGGCGGCACGGCGGCCGGCACGGGCCTCAACGCGCCGGTGGGCTTCGACACCGCATTCTGCGAAGAAGTGAGCCGGCTGACCGGCCAGGCGTTCCGCGCCAGCCCGTGCAAGGTCGAAGGCATGGCCGCGCACGATGCACTGCTCGAACTATCGGGCGTGCTCAATGTAATCGCGGTGTCGTTCATCAAGATCGCCAACGACCTGCGCTGGATGAGTTCCGGGCCCAACTGTGGCATTGGCGAACTGGTGATGCCCGAGGATGGCCTGACGTCGTCGATCATGCCGGGCAAGCGCAATCCGACGATTGCCGAAGTGATGGTGCAGGCCGGCATGCAGGTGGCCGGCAATCATGTGACGGTAACGATGGCGGGTGCGTCCGGCAACTTCGAATTGAATGTGGCCAAGCCGGTGCTGATCCATAACGTGCTGCAATCGATTCGCCTGCTGGCTGACAGCGCGCGCGTTGTCGCGCAGCGTGTGGTGCCCGGACTGGAACCCGAGCGCGAGCGGTTGACCCGCCAACTGCAAAGCCCGCTGCTGGCGGCGACCGCACTGAACCCGGTGCTGGGCTACGACAAGGCCGCGGCCATCACGCGCTATGCGCGCGATCACCAGACCTCACCGCGCGCCGCGGCGATCGCGCTGGGTTTGTTGAGTGGCGAGGAATACGACCGGCTCGTGGATCTGCCGCGCATGGCGCGCGGCGGATGCGCCTAGCGCCGCCGCATCACCAGATACAGGCCGGCCGCCGCAATGGCCATGCCCGGCCACGCCATCGGCGGCAGCGATTCGCCGAGCAGGACGAACGCGATCACAGCCGTCACCGGCGGCACCAGGAAGAACAAGGCCGACACGCGCGACGCCTCGCCGTGCCGGATCATCGCAAGCAGAAGCGTGATGGCAATCAGCGAGTTGCCGATGACCAGATAGGCCAGCGACCCGAACAGTCCCGCCGTCCACTGCACGTGCATCGGTTCCAGCAGCCATGCCAGCGGCGCGGTGACCACCAGCGCCACCGCGTATTGCACCGTGTTGGCCAGCACCGGATGCACTGGCGCGCCGAAGCGCTTTTCCCAGAGCGTGCCGGCGGTCATCGCTAGAAGGGCCAGCACCGCGAACATCAGCCCCAGCGCGGAACTCATCTGGACCGAGGATTTGGCGGTGATGACCAGCGCGGCGCCGGTCACGCCAAGCGCCAGCCCGGCCCAGCGAACGCGATCCACGCGCTCTCCGGCGATGATCGGTGCCAGCAGGCCGATCAGGATCGGTTGCTGCGATGTGACGAGTGCCACCGCGCCGGCGGACATGCCGAGCTTCAGGCTCAGGTAAGTGAACGCGAAGTACCCGGCCTGGATCAGCAGGCCGATCATCGCCAGATGCAGCCACGGAGCGATGCCGCGCGGCATCGCCGGGCGCAGCCACAGGCACGGGCCGATCAGCAGGGCCACCACGCACGCATAGCGCAGCGCGAGGAATGTCAGTGGATCGGCGTACTGCAGCCCGAGCTTGAGAAAAACGAAACCGCAGGACCACAGCAGCAGGAACAGCGCAGGGGCCAGGCGCAGCCAGAGCGGTGTGGCTGGCGCCTGCAATGTGCTTTCGGACATGGACGCGGCCGTCTTGGCGGAGTCAGGGGATCAGGGCGAAACGATAGCACCGCTTCGCCTGCCGCGTATCCGCCCACCGCTGGTGCCCCGGGGGCACCCGGTCACGCCATCAGTTTTTCCTTCACGATCGGCAGATCTCGAATCCGCTTGCCCGTGGCGTGGTACACCGCATTGGCCACCGCGGCGGCAAAGCCGGTGATGCCGATCTCGCCAATCCCGCGCGCGCCGAACTCGTTGAATTCGAGGTCGGGATGGTCGAGCAGTATCACGTCGATCTGCGGCTGGTCGGCGTGCACCGGCATCGCATACTCGGCGTAGTTGTTGTTGCCCGGCATGCCGTTGCGCTCGTCATACTCGGTGGCTTCGAACAGCGCCATGCCGATGCCCATCACGATCGCGCCTTCCACCTGGTTGCGTGCCGTCACCGGATTGATGACGCGGCCCACGTCGATGGCGCTCACTACCCTCGACACGCGCAAACGGGAGATGCCTGGGTCCCAGCGCACCTCCACGAAATGCGCGCCAAAGGACATGAACGACATCTTGTCCAGATTCGGTGCGCCGCCCGTGCTCCCGAATCCCTCGGCGGCGGCAAAGCGCTGCTTGCTCAGCACGGCGGCGTAGTCGACGCTGCGCTTGCCATCGGTCAGCTTCCCGTTCTGCAGTGTCAGCGCCTCCGGCTTTGCTCCGGCGAACTCGCCGCCTTCGCCGGTGGCAAACGTCCGCAGTTGCGCGATGGCGTTGCGCGTGGCTTGAGCCACGGCCGGCAGCACGCTGGCCGTGGCCCACGAACCGCCGGCCACGGGCGCGGCCGGGAACGACGAGTCGCCGAGCTTGACCTCGATTTTCTCGAATGGCAGTCCGGTCAGCTCGCTGACGGTCTGCGCGACGATCGTGTACATGCCCGTGCCGATGTCCTGGATCGCGCAGGTCACGGACGCCGTGCCGTCACCGCGCAGGAACACGCGCGCTTCGGACGGCGTGCGCCAGGCATCCCAGTTGCACACCGCCAGGCCGTAGCCAATGATCTCGGTGCCTTCGGTCATCGAACCGGGACGCGGATCGCGCTTGTCCCAGCCGAACTTGCGCCCGCCCATCTCGATGGCTTCGCGCAGATGATTGCTGGACCACGGCAGGTTCGTGCTTTCGTCGCGCGTGGAGATGTTGTCCAGCCGGAATTGCAGCGGGTCTTTCTTGCAGGCCAGCGCCAGTTCGTCGATGGCGGATTCCAGCGCGAACAGCCCCGGTGCCGCGCCGGGGGCGCGCATCGAGGTCGGCGCGCCACGGTGCACATTGGTGGTGTGATGCGTGACCGTGACGTTGGGGCACGAGTACAGGCTCTGCGTCATGCCACCGCAGTTTTCCAGATACTGCTCGACAAACGACGTGGTGTTGACGGACTCGTGCCTGATCGACGTGATCTTGCCATCCGCACCGGCCGACAGGCGCATATGCTGGCGCGTTTCCGGACGATGGCCCGTGGTGGTGAACATGAAGGCGCGCGGCACGACGAACTTCACGGGCCGGCCCGTTACCCGCGCCGCGGCACTGGCCGCGACCGAATGCGGCCACATGAACAGTTTTGATCCGAAGCCCGAACCGATAAACGGGCAGTCGACGGTGACACGCTCGGGGGTCAGCCCGAAGACCTGCGCGATCGTATTGCGATGCACCGTCGCGCCCTGCGTGGCTTCGTAGAGATGCAGTTCGCCGCCTTCCCACCACGCCACCGTGGCGTGCATCTCCATCGGGTTGTGCGTTTCCACGGGCGTCCGGTAGACGGCATCGAGCCTGTGCGACGACTGCTCGAACACAGGGTCCGACGTGCCGCGTGCATAGACGCTGCCTGCTTCGCGCAGGCCGTTGGCCTTGATGCCGTGCTCCAGGTCCGTCACGGCTTTGCCGGCGTTGTACGAAACCTTGACGCGGTACGCGGCCTCGCGCGCGTGCTCGAAGGTGTCGGCAATCACCAGCGCAACCATCTGGCCGCCATAGTGGACGGTGTCGTCCTCGAATGGCAGGCGATGCTCGTCGGTGATCGATGCCGTCAGGATCGTCGCACCGGAGATCGGACTCTTCGGCGTTTTGTACAGGCGCGGAAAATTGCCGCTGTGCAGGATGTCGACCACGCCCGGCACGCGGCGCGCGTCCGCCTGGTCGATGCCCGTGACACGTCCGCTGGCTACGGTGCTGTAGACCCCGTAGGCGTACAGCATGCCCGGCATGGTCCGGTCGGCGGTATAGAGGGCGGCGCCGGTCACCTTGAGCCGGCCATCGATGCGGCGCGGTGACGCGCCGATAGCAGTGCTGTTCACGCGGATATCTCCTGTATGGGGATCAGGCGCAGGCTTGCGCCTTCACGTGGTCAGGCGGGTCAGGTTTCGTATCAGCGCCTGCTGGCCGAGCGGGATCTTGAATGCGTTCTGACCGTACGATTGCGCGCCAGACATGGCGACGGTGCCCGCCTCGCGGATCAATGCTTCGCTCAGCGGCTTGCCGCGCATCACGTCTTCGGCGTTAGCGGCGCGCCACGGTTTGGTCGTCACGCCGCCCAGCGCGATGCGGATATCGCGCACGGTGTTGCCGTCCATCGACAGGATCACGGCGCTCGATGCCAGCGCAAACTGATACGACGTGCGGTCCCGCAGTTTCAGATAGGCGGATTTGCTGCCCGCCATCGGCGCATCGAGCGTGATATGCGTGATCATTTCGTCGGCTTCCAGCGCGTGCTCTTTCCACGGCGTCTCGCCCGGCAACAGATGGAAGTCGGCGAATGGAATGTCGCGCTTGCCCTTCGGACCCTGGACGTGGACCGTCGCGCCAATGGCCACCAGCGCCACGCACATGTCCGACGGATGGGCCGCGATGCACTGCGGGCTGCCGCCCAGTACCGCATGCACGTTACGGTTCAGGCCATCGATGGCGGCGCAGCCGGAGCCAGGGGTGCGTTTGTTGCACGGCGACACGCCATCGCGGAAGTAGCCGCAACGCACGCGCTGCATTACGTTCCCCGCAGTCGTGGCCTTGTTGCGCAACTGCGTGCTCGCGCCCGACAGGATCGATTCGGACAGCACGGGATAGTGTTTGGCGATGTGCGCGTGACGGGCGAGGTCGGTGTTGCTGACCATCGCGCCAACGCGAACCTTGCCATCGCCAAGCGTCTCGATCTTGTCGAGGCCCAGCTTGTGGATGTCCACCACGCGGGCGGGGCGCATTACGTCGAGCTTCATCAGGTCCAGCAGGGTCGTGCCGCCGGCCAGGAAGACGGTGTCCGCGCTGCGGGCGTGGAGCGCGATTGCCTGCTCCACGTCGGCGGCGCGCGCATATTCAAAGTTACGCATCACGACTCCGAATTTTGCCGCGCGCGTCCTGGATGGCCGCCACGATGTTCTTGTATGCGCCACAGCGGCAGATGTTGCCGCTCATCGCTTCGCGCACCGCCGCTTCGTCCGCAGCAATCCGCTTGTCCTGCAGGATGCCTAGCGCGCTCATCATCTGGCCCGCGGTGCAGTATCCGCACTGATAGGCGTCGTGGTCCCAGAACGCCTGCTGTACCGGATGCAGCGTGCCGCCTTGCGACAGGCCCTCGATCGTCGTGATCTCGTCACCGTCGTGCATGACGGTGACTGACAGGCAGGAATTGACCGTGACGCCGTTGACCATCAACGTGCACGCGCCGCACTGGCCGTGATCGCAGCCCTTCTTGGTGCCGGTCAGGTGCAGTTGGTCGCGCAGCGTATCGAGCAGGATGGCATTGGCCGGTACCGTCACGCGATGGGTGACGCCGTTGACTTTCAACGTGACCGGATAACCCTCCACGGTGGCGGACGATGCGGAAGCGGTAGCCGTGGCGTCGCGCTGCGCGGCCGCTTCAGACGTCAGCGTCGCGCTGGCGGCGACGCCTGCCCCGGATGCGCTCACGGTTTGCAGAAAGCGCCGTCGCGTGAGTACGCTGCCGGCGCGGCCGGGCATGGCACCCGGGCCATCGGTGGGCGCAGTTGTGGGGTCTTCCATTTCTTCTCCTTGCGTGGAGTGAGACCGCTGGCCCAGGGAACATTGCATTCTTGTCATGTGCTGGGCGGGGGACGGGGGCGACGGCGGCGCGCGCGCTCTCACTTTATGCACAACTTCAACTTTTTCAAGGACGGCCTAAATGGCGCCCGTCATTGCGGACGGCAATGACGTAAATGTCTGCGTATGTCTCATCGGCGCCGTGCCGCCGTGATGGCGTCACGCACAGTGATGAACGCGCACCTCGGCGGTGCCGG
>DAIOET010000013.1:9993-21292 GCA_036746135.1 Cupriavidus sp. | reverse complement strand
GTGCCGCCGTGATGGCGTCACGCACAGTGATGAACGCGCACCTCGGCGGTGCCGGCATTGCGTCGATTGAGAATTCCTCAAGCGCGTGCCAGAATCCGCGTCATGGATCGACTCCCTCCGCTAAATGCCATCCGGGCTTTCGAAGTTGTGGCACGCCGCCTCAGCATCACGGTGGCCGCCGAAGAATTGCACGTGACGCCTGGCGCGGTCAGCCGCCAGATTCGCACGCTCGAAGATGCGCTCGGCATTCCGCTGCTGGTGCGAGGCCACCGCCAGATCGCGCTCACGCGCGCCGGCGAGGAATACTATCGGGCCGTCACCAAATCGATGGACGGCTTGCGTGAAGCCACGGTCCGTCTGACGCGCCGCACACGCCGCACGCAACTGAAGGTGCGCGCGTACACCACGTTCGCCATGCGCTGGCTGATTCCGCGGCTGTCGAGTTTTCATGCGGCCAACAAGAGTATCGAAGTGCTGCTGACGGCGTCTCTCGACCCGGTGGATTTTCGGCGCGAGGATATCGACGGTGCCATCCGCCTTGGTGACGGCAAGTGGAATGGCGCGAACGCGTACCGCCTGGTATCCAATATCCTCGTGCCCGTCTGCAGCCCGTCCGTCTCGAAGACGGTGCGCAGCGCGGCGGACCTGCAGCGCCAGGTGTTGCTGCATTCGATTGCCCGGCCCGACGACTGGGCCTGCTGGCTGGCGGCCGCCAAGGTCGACCGGCAAGTGGATGCGCGCAGCGGCATGACGTATCAAAGTTCGGCGATGGCCTATGCGGCGGCACTGGAAGGGCAGGGCTTTGCCATTGCCCAGCGCTTCCTGGTGGAAGACGACCTGGCCTCGGGCAAGCTCGTGGCGCCGTTTCGCAAGGCCGTGGACATGGGCGACTTCACCTATTACCTCGTCACGCCCGCGGACCGGGCGGAAAGCGCCAGCATGGCAACTTTCCGCAAGTGGCTGCTGGCGCAATTCGACGAAGATACTTCCGCCTAGACGGAAGACGCCGGTGCCGTGGCGCAGTGGATCGCCCTGCGCTCGGATAGTGCGGCAATCTCGCTCTCGTCGTAGCCAAACGTGCGCAGTACCTCGGCGGTGTGCTGTCCGCACGCTGGCGCCGCGCGCGGTGTCCGCGCATTGACCTCGCTGCTGCAGACCGGAAAGCCCGGCATGCGCAGCGTGCCCAGCGTGGGATGCCGCGCCGCGCTGATCATGCCGTTGGCGGCGACCTGCGGATGATCGACGACGTCGGCATACGTGGCCACGCGCGCGCAGAGAATGTCCGCGTCGCGCAACACCTGCAGCCACTGTGCGGTGGTGCGCGTGGAGAACACTCGCGTCAATGCGTCCACCAGCGCCGGGCGGTTTGTCACACGAAGCGGCGACGTGGCAAAGCGCGGATCGTCGATCAGTTCTGGCAGACCCAGTGTCTGGCATAGCCGGCGCCAGCGTTCCGGCATATATGCCGCCACCATGATCCAGCCGTCGGCGGTGCGAAACGCCTGGTTCGGGGCCGAGTAGGGCGCCGCGCTGCCCGCGCGTACCGGCAGTTGGCCGTCGGCCAGATAACTGGTCAGCGACGATTGCTGCAACGCCAGCGCGGCATTGAGCAGATTGACGTCGAGATGGCCACCCTGCCCGTCACGCTGGCGCTGGGCGAGCTTGGCGAGGATACCCATCACGGCCACATAACCGGTCATCACATCGACGACTGGCGATTGCACCTTGCACGGCTCGCCGCCCTCGACGCCGATCAGGCTCATCAGTCCGGCATCGGCCTGCAGGACGCCGTCCACACCGGCGCGATCCGCATAGGGGCCGCTCTGGCCGTAAGCGGAGATCGAGCAATAGACGAGCGCCGGATGATCGGCGGCAAGCGCTGCATAGCCGAGGCCGAGCCGATCCATGACCCCTGGCCGCATGCTTTCCACAACGATGTCGGCGCCGGCAATCAAACGACGCGCCACGGCCAGACCTTCGGCGGACTTCAGGTCCAGCGCAATGCCATCCTTGTTGCGATTGAAGGCGTGGAACAGGGCGCTGTCCGTGCCGATCCATCCGGGGCCGAGGCCGCGCCCCAGTTCCCCGTCGGGCGGCTCGACCTTGATCACGCGGGCGCCCATATCGGCCATCAGCATGGTCGAGATCGGCCCGGCGGCAATCTGCGTGAAGTCGATGACGGTCAGTCCTTGCAGTGCGTCGCTCAACATGATGTTCACTCCTTCGCCCGCTTGAACGTGCCTTGCGCGGTGGCAATGCACACCCCTGTATCGCTGGTCAGCGTCGCCGACGAAAAATAGACGCTGCGTCCGGCGCGCGTGACGGTGGCCGTGGCACGCACACGGCCGCTGCTTGCCTTGTCCAGGTAGCAGATCGACAGCATCAGCGTGACGGCGTTACCCATCGCACCATCGTCCTGCCCCAGGCCCGCATAGCCGCAGGCGGCGTCGAGCAGTGTCGCGCTGACACCGCCCTGCAGCGTGCGCTGGCGGTTCAGGTGACGCGGTTCGATGTTGAGTTCGAAGGTGCAGGTGCCCGGCGCGGCATGCGCCAGCCGGATGCCCAACGATTCCAGGAGCGGATTGTCGATCGACGGATTCACATCGCCACCTTGATGTTGTTCTCGGTAATCACGCGCTGCCAGCGCGCGAGTTCGCGGCCGATATACGCCTTCAGCTCGTCAGGGGTCGAACCCTTGACCTCGAAGCCCTGCTTCGTGAACTGCTCGGTCAGATCGGGCGACTTCAACGCGGAGAGCAGGGCGGCGCTGATCTTGTCGACCACGGGGCGCGGCGTCTTGGCCGGTGCCAGCAGGCTGTACCAGAGTTCGGCGTCATAACCCTTGAGTCCAGCCTCGGCGAAGGTAGGCAACTCGGGCATGAGCGCCGTGCGATGCTGGCCGGCGATGCCCAGCGCGCGTAGCTTGCCCGCGCGCACATACTGGATGGCCGAGGCAAACGTGGCGAACGACACCTGCACCTGATTGCCCATCAGGTCGGCGATCGATGGACCGGTCCCGCGATAAGGCACATGCAGCAGCTCGGTCTTGTTCAGCTTGGCAAAGACCTCACCGGCCAGATGCTGCGGCGTGCCGGGGCCGGGGCTGCTGTAGCTGACCTTGCCCGGATTGGCGCGCGTGTAGTCGACGAATTCCTTCAGCGTCTTGTACGGCTGCTCGGTGTTCGAAACCAGCACCAGCGGCACCGAGCCAATCCGTCCCACTGGCTCGAAATCGCGCTCGATGTTGAACGGCACCTTCATGCCGAGGTACGGATTCATCGTGACCTGGCTCGATGCGATCACCAGCGTATAGCCGTCGGGTGCCGCGTGCGCGACGTAGTCCGCGCCGAGGTTGCCGCCCGCGCCGGGCTTGTTCTCGATCACGATCGGCTGGCCGAGCTGCTTGCTCATTTTCGGGGCGATCAGTCGCGCCAGGATGTCGTTGCCGCCGCCGGGCGCGAAGGGCACGACGATCGTGATCGGTTTCGTGGGGAACTGGCCTTGCGCCGCAACGGGAACGGCCGCGATGGTGGCGCTTGCCGCGATGGCACTGAAGGTCATCGCGCGCAGGAAGCGGGGAAGATTGGTCATGGGTTGTCTCCTGGTTATGGGTATGTTTTGGGGATGCGCGTTATCGCGCAATTGCACTATCGGGCTAGCGGCCGGTGAAAACCGGCGGGCGCTTTTCGGCAAACGCCCTGCGGCCTTCCACGCGGTCTGCCGAGTCGCGCAGCACACCCCAGTAGAGTTCGGTCAGGTCTTGCGCATCGGCCTCGCTCAGATGCGCGGTTTGGCGCGACAGCTTCTTGACGGCTTGCACGGCCAACGGCGCGTTGGCCGCGATCTTGTGCGCCAGCGTGAGCGCACGGTCGAGCAGCCGCTCGGGCGTCATCGCTTCAGATACCAGTCCGATGCGCGCAGCCTCGGCGGCGTCGATGCGCTCGCCCGTCAGTACCATCTGCATCGCCACGGCGGCCGGTATGGCCTTGAGCAGCCGATGCAGTCCCGATACCGCTGGGATCGAGCCGACGCGGACTTCCGGTAGTCCGAACGAAGCATCGGTCGAGGCCACGCGCATGTCGCATTGCAAGGCAATCTCCAGGCCCGCGCCGAGGCAATGACCGTTGATCGCCGCAATCAGCGGCTTGTGGCACTGCAGGCCGCTCAGATCCATCAGCCGGATATAGAGGCCGAGTTCCGCGGCAGGCTCCGGCGCCTGAAACATCGCCTCGGGGTAGGACGCCGCCGAGGTCTGCGTGCCTTTCAGATCCGCGCCGGCACAGAAGGCCCGCGTGCCGCTGCCGGTCAGCACGGCCACGCGCACATCGGCACGGTCCCGCACTTCGCACAGATGCGCGCGCAGCGTGCGCAGCGCTTCGACATTGAGCGCGTTCAGCGCATCGGGCCGGTCAATCGTGATCAGCGCCACGGCGCCGTCGATATGGAGATGGACGGTCATGACGCCCCCTTAGACGCTTGGCGACGACAGACTGCGTCCGCCGCAGACGTAGAGCGTCTGGCCCGTGATGTAGGACGCCTCCGCGCTGACGAAAAAGCTCACCGCGTTGGCGATATCGTCGGCCGTGCCGATGCGCTGCGCCGGCACCGATTTCTGCAGGCGCGACTGAATGTCGGGCGCGAAATTGCGGAACAACGGTGTATCGACGATGCCCGGCGCCACGGCGTTGACCGTGATGCCGTGCGCGGCGAACTCGATGGCCAGCGAGCGCGTCAGGCTGACCACGCCGCCCTTGGCCGCCGAGTAATTGGCCTGCCCGAAGCCGCCAAGCCATGCACGCGAGGAGATGTTCACGATGCGGCCCTGCCGCCGCTCGACCATGCCCGGCAATGCGGCGCGGCAGCAAAGGAACTGCGAACGCAGGTTGGTATCGATGACCAGATCCCAGTCCTCGTCGGCCATTTTCAGGAAGCGCATATCGCGCACCACGCCCGCGTTGTTCACCAGGCAGTCGATGGGCCCGAGCGTGCCGGCAATATGCTCGAAGGCCGCGTTGACCGCTGCGGAGTCAGTCAGGTCTACCGTGACGCCGAGCGCACGGTAGTCATCCTGGATCAGTCCGGCCACGGCGTCGGACAGCGCGGCGGCGTCACGGTCGAGCAGTGCCACGGCCATGCCCTGGCGCGCCAGCCGGCGCGCGATGCCAAGGCCGATGCCGCGTGCCGCGCCGGTGATGACGGCAACCTGGCGCGTATCGGTGGAAGACGTATTCATCTCAGGCTCCCAGAATGTGCACCGACGAGGCGGCGTGATCCACGCCGGCGATGCCGCCGCCCGTGCATTGCGTCAGGCCGATCCGCGCATTGGCCACCTGACGGCTGCCGGCGCGATCCTGCAGGTGCCACATGATCTCCACCATCTGCGCAATGCCGGTGGCGCCGAGCGGATGGCCCTTCGCCAGCAGGCCGCCACTGGGGTTGACGGGCACGCGCCCGCCCAGGCGCGTGGCACCCGAGCGCAGCAGCGGCACCGCGTCGCCGTGACCGGCAAGCCCGAGCGCTTCGTAGTAGAGCAGCTCGGCGATCGTGAAGGCGTCGTGCAGTTCCACCACGTTCACATCGTCCGGACCAAGACCGGCCTGCTCGTATGCCTGGCGCGCCGCGCGGGCCGTGATCTCGGCATCGAGGATGTCGTCGTCGGCCTGCTCGCGGATGCCCGACACCACAATCGACGACAGCACCTTGACCGGCTTGCGCTGCGTGGGACGTCGCGTGGTCATGACCACGGCGGCCGCGCCATCCACCTGCGACGGGCAGCACTGCAGCAGCGTGAGCGGATCGGCAATCATGCGCGAAGCGAGTACTTCGTCAACCGTCGTTTCGGTGCGCTGCTGCGCGTATTGGTTGAGCGATCCGTGATGGCGATTCTTGACCGCCACCGTGGCCAGATCTTCGGCGGTGGCATCGCGCTCGTGCAGAAAGCGCGTGCCGCGCATGGCGTACACGGCTGGCAGCACCATGCCGGCCGTCGCGTAGAGGTCGGTCTTGATGTCGTTGCGCTGCATCGGGATCGTGCCACCGCCCAGCGCGGTGAGCTGTTCGATGCCGAAGACCAGCACGGTCGAGTACTGCTGGGCAAGCAGCGCATGGCGCGCCAGATGCACCCCGGTGGCACCGCTGGCACAGGCGTTTTCGACGTTATAGACGGGGATGCCGCGCAGGCCGAGGTCGCGCACGATCAGCTGGCCCAGGATCATGCCGCCGAGTACGTTGGCGCAGTACACCGCTTCGATGTCATCGAGCGTGATGCCCGCGTCTTCCACGGCCTTCAGGATTGCCTGCTGCGCCAGCTCGGGCGCCATGATGCCGGTGTGACGGCCAAACGGCGTCATGGCGCCGCCAGAGATGTAGATGTCTTGCATGATGTCCTGCTCAGTCCTGAAGCGCGTGGAAAACGTAGCCGTAGGTGTCGTCGGGCTGCGGCACGTAGCGGTCGCCGATGACTGGGCGATGCTTGCCCTGCAGCCGGCCGAAGATGCGGAGCGGGCCATCGAAGTCGACATAGCCCAGCGCATAAGGCGGCAGCCCGGTCTTCGGCGCCGGATGGATGACGGTGAAGCTGTACACGGTGCCGGCGCCACGCACGGGCACCGTGGCATGGTGTGACGCCAGCGGCGAGTGTTCGGGCAGTGTCGGGAACAGGCATTCACCGGTGGCGTGGGCGCGGGACGCGAGCAGGGCTGGCGGCGTGTCCGTGCTCCACAGTCCGGAAGTGTCGATTGGCACGAGTGTCTCCTTTTTCGATGTCATGCACGGGGCCGTGCGTTGACTCGATATTGGTTGCCGGACCGCATGCCGGCAAACGACTTTTCCGGCGTCTTCGGTTGCGTTTTTCTCAAGCCAAGGCGAAAAAAGGCTTGGAGAAGTTCCTAAGCGATCCCTTACAATCAGCGCCTTCCCATTCGCATGCAGCCTGCATTCTTGCAACGATCCATATCGCCATGAATCTCGACATTGAACATGCTCTCTCGGCTGCTCAACGGCACTGTGCGGCAGAGCAATTCGACGACGCGTCACGCCTGCTGCACGGCGTTCTGGCGATCGCTCCCGATCACAACGAAGCGCTCGAAGGCCTCGGTTTCATCGCCGCCCGACAGGGCGATCATGCACGCGCGGCTGAGTATCTGATGCGGGCATCGGCGCGCATGTCCACCGTGGAGGATTTGAGCTTCGCCGCGAGCATCTGTCAGTTGGCCCAGCGCCACGAAGATGCGATAGCGCTGTTCGAGCGCGGCCTGGCCCAGTTTCCTGGCCATATGGCCTCCTTACATGGCGTCGCAATGTCGCTGGTACAGCTTGGCGAGCATGAGCGTGCGCGTCAGGTGCTGGAGCGTCTGTGCAAACTCCAGCCGAAATCAGCCGAAGCGCAATACAACCTGGGGACGCTGCTTGGCACGATGGGGCGCCCCAAGGATGAAATGGATGCCTATTTGCGGGCGATCGCGATCAATCCGCGCTTTGTGCCCGCATACGTCAACCTAGGGGTCGCATTGCGAGATATGCGTCGCTTCGACGAGGCGCTGATTCAATTCAAGAAGGCGCTTTCGCTCGATCCAAACGATGCTAGTGCCCGTACCAATCGGGCACAGACCAATTTGCTGCGCGGGGAATTCGAACACGGATGGCGCGAATATGAATGGCGTTGGCGCGACGGCGCCCAAAGCCACGGTTTTTCGCCGGGTACCCAATGGACCGGCACCCAGCCGCTAAGCGACAAGACGATTTTCGTTCATCACGAGCAGGGGCTCGGCGACACACTGCAATTCCTGCGCTTCGTGGATCGACTCAGTGCGGCTGGCGCTCGCGTCGTGCTGCGAGTTCAGGATGCGCTGCTGCCACTTCTCAAGGATTATCCTGGTGCGGCGGAAGTCATTGGCACGACAGAAGAAGTACCAAGCTTTGACTACCATATTCCATTGCTGAGTCTGCCGTGCGCGCTCAAGGCTCGTGCAGCAGATCTCGCGGCGCCTGGACCCTATGTGCGCGCGGACACCCGGGTTGTCGCGCAATGGGATGATCTGTTGGCAAGCCCCTCCGGACGGCCGAGGATCGGAATAGTGTGGTCGGGCAGCCGGATACATCTGAATGATCGCGCACGGTCCATGTCGCTTGAGCAACTGATGCCAGTGCTCGATGCCAATGCGGATTTCTTTGCGCTGCAACCCGATGTCCGGGAAAGTGACCGGGCCCTCCTCGCGCAACTCGATCAGCGCGGGGTGCTGCGCGATGTTTCCGCGCGGCTGACCACGTTTGCCGAAACCGCTGCGCTGATCGCTCGGCTTGATCTCGTGATCAGCGTCGACACGGCTGTTGCGCATCTTGCGGGCGCGCTCGGCAAGCCAGTATGGATAGCGTTGCCGTTCATGCCGGATTGGAGGTGGCAACTCGACAGAAGCGATAGTCCCTGGTACGCCCAGGCGCGGCTATTTCGGCAACCGACGCAAGGTAACTGGACTGACGTCGTCGGCGCACTTCGCGCGGAAATCGACGCCTTGCCAGGCGCGTGAAGTAGTCGTTGCGAGTCGCCGTTGCCGGAGACTCGCAACGAACGGTTGAGACGTGCGCGGTCAGGACGCCTCTTCGTACTCGTCGTGCCGCCGCCACCAGTTCACGGTTTCATTGCGCCCCAACGGTGCGCGGTCCAGCCACTGGTACATGCCCCACAGCGCGTCGAGCCCGCGCGCGTAGGCCGAATACGTGTGATAGACCGCACCGTCCTGCAGCGCGAAGGCGCTCATGCCGGGACGGTCGCGGGCGAACGTGGGAACGTCGGTGCCGCAGGACGCGGCGGTCCGCACCGTCGATTCGGATGGCGGGGAATTGCCGGACTCTTGCGAGCCTCGCTCGAAGTTGTATTCGTAGTTGCCTTCACGCTGCTGCTGCTCGGTGATCGACACATCGAAATCGAAGTTGAAGCTGCTGTCGCTTGAGGACGCCCACGGAAAGCTCCAGTTCATGCGCTTGCGATAGGCCAGCAGCTTGTCGATGGGCGCGCGTGACACGGCCCAGAGCATGACGTCGTGGTGTGCCAGGTGGATGGCAAAGCCGTTGAAGCTGTCCGCGATCGACGAGCATGACGGACAACCCGCCTTGTAGTCGGGGCCGAACATGAAGTGGTAGACCAGCAGTTGCGAGCGGCCGCGAAACAGGTCGGTCAATGCGACATTGCCGTGCTCCGTGTCGAAGCGGTAGTCCTTGTCCAGGCGTACCCACGGCAAAGCCTGCCGCTGCTGTGCCAGGGCGTCGCTGCGATGCGAGAGTGCCTTCTCGGCCTTGAGCAGGTCCAGCCGCGCAGCCAGCCATTCCGCGCGGGTGCCTGTGCGATGTGATGTCATCGAGATACCTCCTTGCATGAAAAGGGTCATGTGCTAGATTAGGCGCCGGCTCCCGGCCCGGGGAGTAACAGGTGTGACGGGATTCCTATGGACTCACTGATCACGGCTGCGGCGCGTGCCCTGGCGGCGGGAGATCCGCTTGGCGCGTTGAACCGTATTGCCTTGCGCAATGACGCCTCCGCGCTGGCGTTGCGCGGTATTGCCATGTCCCAGCTCGGCGACTTCACACGCGCCCGCACGTTGTTGCGCGGCGCCGCGCGTGCATTCGGTCCGAAGGAAAGCATCGCGCGTGCCCGCTGCGCCGTGGCGGAGGCCGAGATCGCACTGGTCTCGCGGGATCTGGGCTGGCCCGCCAGGGCGCTCGACGCCGCGTGTCACGTACTCGACAGTCATGGCGATGCCATCAACGCCGCCCACGCGCGCTACCTGATCGCGCGACATCACCTGATGACCGGCCAGCTCGATGCCGCCGAGCAGACCATTGCCGTTATCGATACTTCAACGCTGCCGCCCGCGCTGCGCGCCGCGCACGAACTGGTGGCGGCGGGTATTGCGATCCGCCGCGTGCGTTCCGCGCCCGCGCGCGATGCCCTGGCGCGCGCGGGCATCGCTGCCCGGCAGGCGGGCATTCCCGCGCTGGTGGCGGAAGTGGAGAGCGCAATGGAAGCGCTGCGGACACCGGTGGCGCGCCTGCTGGCACGCGGCGACGAAGCGCCGCTGCTGCTCGACGCCGTGGAAGGCTGGTTTGCGTCCGGTGCGTTGATCGTCGACGCCTGCCGCATGACCGTGCGCCAGGGCGATGCCATCGTGCCGCTGGCGCGCCGCCCCGTGCTGTTCGCGCTGGCCAGGACATTGGCGCAGGCCTGGCCGGGCGACGTCGCGCGCGACACGCTGATCGCCACGGCCTTTCGCATGCGCCATCCCGACGAGACGCACCGTGCGCGCCTGCGCGTGGAAATCGGGCGGCTGCGCAAGGCGCTGGGCAAGCTTGCCGATGTTCGCGCCACGCCGCAGGGCTTTGCACTTGTTCCGGCCAGCCAGGCCGAAGTCGTCGTCATGACGCATCCCGTGGAACAGGCGCACGCCGCGGTGTTGGCCTGTCTGGCCGATGGCGAATCGTGGTCCAGTTCGGCGCTGGCTCTGGCGCTGGGCACGAGTCAGCGCACCGTGCAGCGTGCGCTCGACGCTTTGGCCGATAAAGGCAAGGTGCAGCCGGTGGGCAGCGGCCGCGCGCGCCGATGGATGACGCCACCGCTCACCGGATTCACGACGGCCTTGTTACTCCCGGCTCCGCTGCCGGGCGCATAGCATGGTTTCCATCATCCACCACGCCAGAGACTTCGAGAGGAAACCATCATGAAGCGAAGCACCGCCGAAATTGTCCAGGAGTACGGTCCGTTCCCCGGCATCGATCACGTGCACGGCCTGACCTACGACGGCAAGCAGGTCTGGTTCGCCGTGGGCGACCGGCTGCTGGCACTTGATCCGGCCAGTGGCAAGACAGGACGCGAGATTGCCGTGCCGGCCCATGCGGGTACGGCTTTCGATGGCCGTTATCTGTTCCAGATCGCGGAGCGGCGCATCCAGAAGATCGATCCGCAAACCGGCGCGGTCGTGGCGACGATTCCGGCGCCGGGCAATGGCAACGATTCGGGCCTGGCCTGGGCCGAAGGATCGCTCTGGGTGGGCCAGTACCGTGATCGCAAGATCCATGAGATCGACCCGGATACCGGAGCGGTTCGCCGCACGATCGAATCGAGCCGCTTTGTGACCGGCGTGACGTGGATCGATGGCGAGCTGTGGCATGGCACATGGGAGAACGAGCAGAGCGAGCTGCGCCATATCGATCCCCAGTCGGGCAAGGTGCTGGAGGCATTGGAGATGCCGCCGGGCGTGGGCGTGTCGGGGCTTGAATCCGATGGCGCCGACCGCTTCTATTGCGGTGG
>DAIOET010000013.1:0-9893 GCA_036746135.1 Cupriavidus sp. | reverse complement strand
CGACCATGAGCCGCACGAGGCCGTTGACCCGGTTGCATCCCCGTACGGCGCAAGAGGGAATTCGATCGGCGGTATCATCGGGCACACCGAATTTGCGAGGCCTTCCCGATGTTCCAGCTCTCCGACAACCTTTCCGAATCCTCCAAGCCCGAGCAGTACGCCGCACTGGTGGACATGGCGCGCGGGCTGCTGGCCGATGAGCGCGACCTGATCGCCAATGCGGCCAACTTCTCGGCACTCGTCTATCACTCGCTGCCTGACCTGAACTGGTCCGGCTTCTATTTCTTCGATGGCACCGAACTGGTGGTGGGTCCGTTCCAGGGCAAGCCCGCCTGCGTGCGGATCGCAATCGGGCGTGGCGTGTGCGGCACCGCTGCGCAGACCCGTGTCACGCAGCTGGTGCGCGACGTTCACGCATTCCCCGGTCACATCGCTTGCGATGCCGCGTCGCGCTCGGAAATCGTCGTGCCGCTGGTGGCGCCCGATGGCACGCTGATCGGCGTATGGGATGTCGACAGCCCGCGCGAGGCGCGCTTCGACGAGGCCGACCAGGCTGGCATGGAAGCGCTATGCGCGGTGTTCGTCGAACTGGCGTGGGGCCGCCACCCGCGCTAGCCGATGGCGCTCAGACCTGGATGAAGTCGTGCGGGGAGGGCATCTTGCTTTTGGGCGCCTCGCCGATCATCTCCAGCACCGTCGATTCGATCATGTAGGACATGGCCGTCAGGGCCAGGTCGTTCGGTTCTTCGCCAAACGGCTCCTCGATCTCGGCGCTCAGCGCTTCCAGCGCGAAGAACGTATAGGCGATAAAGCAGACGATCACGGGCGTCATCAGGCCAATCGAATCGAGCAGACCGAACGGCAGCAGCACGCAATACAGATAAATGCAGCGGTGGATGATCACCGAGTACGTGAACGGGATCGGGGTGCCGGCCAGGCGCTCGCAACCGCCCAGGGCGGTGCTGAGCTGGTTCAGCGACATCTCCATCGACTGCGCCAGCGCCGGGGCGAGCTGTCCGGTGCGAAGCCGCTCGCCGACCCATTCGCCGGCCATCAGCAACATGATGGCGGGCTTGAATGTGGCGGCCTTGAGCCTGGCCGCATCGGCGTCATCGAGGAACGGTGCGACATCCGGCCACGCATCGGTGCCGCGCAACTGGTGGCGCAGCGCGTGAACGAATGCGCAGAGCCGGTATGCGAGCTGCCGCGCGGCATGCTGGTCGCCGACCAGCGTCAAGGCCTGGCGTGTCAGTGAACGGGATTCGTTGAGGACGCAGCCCCAGAGCGTGCGGCCTTCCCAGAAGCGCGCGTAGCTGGTGCTATTGCGAAAGCCAAGGAAGATTGCGAGCGTCAGGCCGATCAGCGAGAACGGCACGAAGTTCAGCGACACCTTCCATTCGCCGATACGGCCGTGGAAGAACGTGATGAGCGCCGCGAACAGCGTGATCGTGACGAGCTGCGGAGCAATCCTGAGCAGGACCGACCCACGCAGCACGAACAGCATCTTGAACCAGTGAAGCGGGGGACGGGTGATCATCGGCGTGCGAGCATCGGTGTAAAGACCTCATGTTCGCACGCCAGCGCGCCGGCGTCAGCGGGTAGCCACGGCCGGCGGCGGCGAGCCGGTCAGCGGTCGCTACGGATCGGACCGTATTCCACCGGCACCCACGTATAGCCCACCTGGTCACTCCGCACGTGGCCCAGGCCGGGGAACGGCAGGTGTGCGCCGCCGACCCACAGCTTGCCCTTGGCGGCATCGGCCAGCACGCGCTTGCGCGTCTGCACGGCCTGTTGGCTGTCCACGTCGAATTCGATGGCGATGTTCGGCCGGCGGAACTGCGTGGCATGGCTGTGGACGATATCGCCCCACAGCAGCAGGTTCTCCTTGCCCGATGCGAACAGGTAACCCGTGTGTCCCGGCGTATGGCCGCGCGTCGGTACGGCGCGCACGCCGGGGATCGGTTCCTCTCCGGCAGCGGCATTGAACGTGCGGAAGCGATTCGCGGCCTGATACGGTGCCACGGCATTGCGCGCCATCGCAAAGAAGGCCTTGGCACCTTCGGGGGCGGCGGCCGCCACCGATTCGCTGAGCCAATAGTCGGCGTCGGCCTTGTCGGCATAGACCGTGGCGTTCGGGAACACCGGCTTGCCATCGGCGGTCAGGCCGCAGGCGTGGTCGCCGTGCAGGTGGGTCAGCAGCACCGTGTCGACCTGCTCCGTCGTGTAGCCCGAAGCGCGCAGGTTTTGCAGAATGCCGCCCAGCGTCGGGCCGAAGCAGGAGGCCGCGCCGGTATCGACCAGCACCAGGTGCGTGCCGGTGTTGACCAGGTAGGCATTGACCGCCGTCTGCATGCCAGGCGTCGAGGCCACGAACATGCGGGCCAGCAGGCTCTGCACTTCACGGGCGCTGGTGTACTTCAGCAGCTTTGGATCCAGGTCGATGTAGCCGTCATAGAGCGCGGTGACTTCGAGTTGGCCCACCATCATGCGGTAGTAGCCGGGGACTTGCGTCTTCTGCTGCGCGGGCGGCGCGGCGTGGGCTACGCCTGCCGTAAGCGGCAAGGCGGCCAAGGTTGCGGTGGCGAATGCCGTGGCGGCAAGGGCGGCGGACAGGCGGGCGCGAGGCAGGCGCAATTCCATCTGGGATCTCCCTGGGATAGGTAGTCGGAAAACTGCAATGCATGACAGATGCACGAGGCTGCACATTACGCGGTTCGTCACGCGCGGACAAGTCGGCTCTGCGGGTCATCGCGTGCATACGTTGGTCTGATACCCACGGATGAACCCGGCGAGCGGCAGGCATCGCTGCGCGGTTTTGTAAAAAACACATGGCTGGAGGCGGCCGCTCCACGGTACGACGAGGGCTGGCGCAATGGCACCGTTCTTGCCTGCAGCGGTAAAGTCCGCTCCTGCCCCGCGTGCGCGGGAGCGGGACCATTCGAACGATGACGAAGGAGTCCCCATGTCTCAGAAGCAACCGTTCCTGACGGACATCAAGACGATACGCGAGCGTGCCCGCCAACACATCGACGACGGCGCGGTGACGGCTGGATACGATGCCGAGCGCGCCACCGTGATCAAGCTGCTGAATGAAGCGCTGGCCACCGAGATTGTTTGCACGCTCCGCTATCGCCGCCACTATTTCATGGCCAAGGGGCCGAACTCGAAGAGTGTTGCCGATGAATTCCTGGCGCACTCCAATGAAGAGCAGGGCCACGCCGACCAGATTGCCGAGCGGATCGTGCAACTCGGCGGCGAGCCGGACCTGTCGCCCAACAGTCTGACGGCGCGCAGTCACGCCGAGTACGTGGAGGGCGCCTCGCTGACCGAGATGATCAAGGAAAACCTCGTGGCGGAGCGCATTGCCATCGACACCTACCGCGAGATGGTGCAATTCCTGGGCGACAAGGACCCGACTTCGCGCCGGCTGATGGAGAGCATCCTGGCCGTCGAGGAAGAACACGCCGACGAGATGCTGGACCTGCTGTCGTCGCATCCCGATGACAAAGGCAAGAAACACTGACGCGCACCGGCGGACCCCGCCGGTTCAAACCGGCAACAAAAAAGGCGAGGCCGTGGCCTCGCCTGCTTCATTTCCCGCGCCGAGCGCGCGAGAGTCAGTTCACCGGCTGCGGGTCCGGGAATTTGTACTTGCCGCTGAGCACTTCCGCGCGCGGACGGTACAAGCGCACCGCGTAGTTCCACCCTTCGACGATTGGCAGACAGTTGCCGGTATTCGCTTCGCAGCCGCCAAACTGGATGGTGATGCCACCGTCGCCGTCCTTCTTCGCCGTCAGGTTGTTCAGCGCATACATATTGGCGGCGTTCTTCTCGAAGTAGCCCTTGGCGTTGTAGACGCTGATGGACCAGAACGCATCCACGGGCACGTCCTTCACGCGCAGGCGATACACGGTCTTGCCATCATTCTTTGATGGCGTGACGTTCAGGTACGTCGCGTCCTTGTCGGGGTTGCCGCCCCAGCCGGCCGCCGTGCCGAGCAGATGGCGGATCGGGTCGACTTCGCCCTTCTTGCCGAAGGCGCCCTTGAAATCGGGAGCGGTGGCGGTCAGCACCAGCACGGCATCGCGCACCTTCTTCTGG
The DNA here is from genome assembly GCA_036746135.1 of Cupriavidus sp. GTDB lineage: Bacteria > Pseudomonadota > Gammaproteobacteria > Burkholderiales > Burkholderiaceae > Cupriavidus. The sequence continues at coordinate 5,792 of DAIOET010000013.1, read as the reverse complement.
CTGGCCGGGTCCCATTTCGGCAACTCCAGCGTGCCGGGTGCCTTCTGGCTGACCTGAATGGCGTCCTGCAGCGCGTGCACCTGCTTGAAGTCCTCGGCGTTGTTCGGATCGATGAGCGTGCGGATGGCCACCGCGACATAGCGCGTGCCCACGTTCTCGCGCGTCAGCACATGCTTGCCTGCGCCGTAGTAGACGGCCGGTACGTAGTGATCTTCGTTGATGACCTGCATCGACATGAACCGCTTGCCCGCGTTCGGCATGGTGATGGTCACCGGGCCCGCGTCGAGGTCGAACACGCCGGACGAATAGAGCGTGTCGCGATTGAGACGAATCACGGTCTGGTGTTCGATCGAAGCGGGTTCGCGCCGATGCAGCAGCTTGCCCATGCCGGCCTGCTTGGCAAGGTTGGCGATATACATGTCCGATTCGGCGCGCACGAAGTTGTCGACCGTGACCGGTACCGTGACGCCCTCCGCGGCCGATTTTTCCTGGGCGTGGACCATGCCGGCACCGGCAAGGGCTACACCGATGACGGCATTGACGATGTGCGATGTTTTCACTGGCTTACCTCTCGCTAGGAAGCGTGGCCGAGGCCACTCGCGGGCCAGTATGCCGCATGGCGATATGCCTCGGTGCGTCGCACGAAAGGACTTAGATCGCCGTTCGAAACCGTTTAACCGAGGGTTCCGGATGCGGCATCGTCAGACTCAGATCTTTCCGGCCGCGGCACTGCGCAGTGTGTCGAGCAGCGCGGCGATGACGCGGTCTTCGGTGGCGGTCGCGCGCGAGATAAACGAGATCTGCCGCGATGGCGGGTTGTCGCCCAGCGTCATGACCCGGACCGGAAACGCCTCAAGCAAATATGGGTCGGGCTGCGGCAGCACCGATACGCCAAGCCCGCGCGACGCCATCGCCACGATGGCCGGGATCGACAGCAGTTCGATCCGCGAGCGCACATCGGGCGCCACGCGGCGCACGAAATCGGCCGCCACCGATCCGGCGATGGTCGATGTGTCGAAGCGAATCCATTCATGGGCCTTGAACAGCGTTTTCATATTGCGGCTGCCCGATTCGCGCGGGGCAATCAGCACGCATGGTTCGCGGAAGAGCGGAGTCCAGTGCACGCGCGTGGACGCGCCCGAGTCGGGTTGTGCCACCACGGCGGCATCGATCGCGCCGGAGCGCAGCGCATCGACGAGCGCGGTGGAGCGGCCGCGCTCCAGCCGGACGTCCAGCTTGGGATATCGCTCGCGCACCAGCGCCGTGAACGAAGGCAGCAGCGTCACCTGCATCGGCTCGATGATGCCCAGCGTGACCTTGCCTTTCACGCCCGGCGCGGATCGGCGGCGCAGCGATTCGAGCGCGCGTATGGCGTCGTCGAGCGTGGCGCTGACTTCGAGTGCGAAAGCGGTGGGGCGGACCTGCAACGCGGACCGGTCGAACAGCGGTTGACCGAAATACGCTTCAAGCTGCTTCATCTGCAGGCTGACCGCGCTGGGCGATAAGCTCATGCTGGCCGCCGCGCCGGCAAAGCTGCCGCTGCGCAAGACCGCGGCCAAGGTCTGGAAGCATTCGACCTTCATGAGTTTTTCTCACCAAGAGGTTTAAAAACGTCACTTTATCTCAACCGTCGGCGTGGCTAGGATGTTGTCCGACGGCGCCGATATCGACAGGTGCCGCATTGCACAATAATCCGGAGACAACGTCGTGATGCCGCATCGCTATCGCCTGCGTACCCTCGCAACCTTCATCACTGCCCTTGCTGCCGTCACCGCCATGCCGGTGGCTAATGCGGCGGAACCCGTGATCCCGAAGAACATCCGCATGGTGGTGCCGTTCCCGCCGAGCGGCAGCAACGATGTGTTCGCGCGCCTGGTCAGCGAGAAGCTGTCGAAGAAGCTCGGCGTCACGGCCATCGTCGACAACAAGCCTGGCGCGGGCGGCGCGATCGGTGCCGAATTCGTGGCACGTTCCGCGCCCGATGGCGCCACCCTGCTGGTGACGTCTTCCACGCTGACGGCCAACGCCGCCGTGCAGCCGAAGACGAGCTACGACGTGAACAAGAGTTTCGCGCCCGTGGCGATGCTGGCCAGCGGCCCGATGGTGCTGGCGGTATCCGACAAGTCGCCCTTCAAGACCGTGGCCGATCTGGTTGCGGCGGCCAAGAAGGATAAGGGCGCGATCAACTACGGCTCGGCCGGCATCGGCTCGATCAACCAGATGTCCAGCGAACTGCTGGCCGGCGACGCCGGCATCGAGTTCACGCACGTGCCTTACAAGGGCATCTCGAACGCACTGACGGATCTGATCGCCGGGCAGGTGCAGTTCGTGATTGCCAGCTTTCCGTCGGTGGCCACACAGGTGAAGGGCGGCAAGGTGCGCGCGCTTGCCGTGACGTCGCCCGCGCGTTCGCGCTTTGCGCCGCAATGGCCGACCGTGGCGGAGACCGTGCCCAACTATTCGGCCGAGCTGTGGTGGGGCGTGTTCGCGCCCGCCGGCACGCCGCAGCCGGTGGTGGACAAGATCAACGCCGAGATCCGCGACATCATCGCCACGCCGGAAATGCGCGAGATCTTTGCGCGGGAAGGCGCCGAACCGTCCGCGCTGACCGCCGCGCAGTTTGCCGAGCATATCCGCCGCGACAGCGCGCGCTGGAAGCAGGTGGCCAAGGCCCGCAACATCACCGCCGAGTAAATCAACAGAGTCTTCCCATGTTCAGGCAGCAAGCCCTGGCGCCCGACGCCACCGGACCGCTCGACGGCATCCGCATTCTCGATCTCTCCCGCCTGGTGGCGGGCAATACGCTGACGATGGCGCTGGCCGACCTGGGCGCCGATGTGCTCAAGGTGGAGCCGGCCACTGGTGACACGCTGCGCGACTGGAAGGTCAGGGACGTGCCCACCGCATGGAAGGCGTACTGCCGCAACAAGCGCAGCCTGTGCCTGAACTTCCGTGCCGAAGGTGCGATCGACGTGATTCTCGATCTCGTGTCGCATGCCGATGTCTTTATCGAAAGCTTCAAGCCCGGCACGCTCGAATCGATGGGGCTCGGCCCCGACGTGCTGATGGCACGCAATCCCCGGCTCGTGGTGGTGCGGGTGTCCGGCTGGGGCCAGGACGGCCCGTATTCGCACCGGCCAGGCTTCGGCACGCTGGTGGAAGGCATGTCGGGGTTCGCATCGATGAATGGCTTTGCCGACCGCGAGCCGGTATTGCCGCCGATCTACCTCGGGGACATGACCGCCGGTCTTTACGGCGCCATCGGCGTGCTCAGCGCCGTGCGCAACGTGGAGGTGCGCGGCGGGGTGGGGCAGGTGATCGACCTGCCGCTGCTCGATCCGATTTTTGCGATCCTGGGCGCGCAGGCCGCCAACTACCGGCTGACGGGCACGGTCAAGCCGCGCACGGGCAGCCGCTCCACCAACAGCGCGCCGCGTAACGCGTATCAGACGTCGGATGGCAAATGGGTTTGCTTGTCCGCGTCCACCCAGGCCATGACGGAGCGGCTGTTCCGGGCCATCGGCCGGACGGAGCTGATCACCGATCCGCGCTTCGCCACCAATGCGGAGCGCGTGAAGCATGCCGCGCTGCTGGACGGCATCATCGGCGAATTCCTCGGCACGATGACCCAGCCCGACTGCGTGGCGTTCTTCGACAAGGCGGGCGTGACGATCGGGCCGATCTACGATATTTCCGATATCGAGCACGATCCGCATTTCCATGCGCGCGACATCGTCGTGGAGATTCCCGACGCGGAGATGGGCCAGATTCCCGTGCACAACATCTCGCCAAGACTGGGTGGCACGCCGGGCGCATTCCGGCGCGCGGCACCGGCGCTCGGCGAGCATTCGGCCGAAGCATTGCGCGCGGCCGGGTACAGCGACGAGCGGATTGCCGCGCTGACGGCCGCCGGCGTGGTCGTCGATACCGGCGAGCGTGCATGATGGCCGCGAACCCGCGTTGGAAGCAGCGCCCGGACGGTGCCAACTGGGGCGATTTCGGTCCCGATGACCAGCTGGGCCGGCTCAATCTGATCGGGCCGGAACAGGTGTTGGCCGCCGTGCGTGAAGTGCGCGAAGGGCTGACGTTCTCGCTGAGCCTGCCGCTCGATGTGCCACGCGCCGGGGTGCTGAACCCGCGCCGGCGTCCGCCCGTGCTGCATGCTTCGGAAAAGGACGGCCAGCGCGTGTTCAACCGCCCGATGGCGGGCGATGTACCGGGCGCGACCGACGTGATCAGCGACGACCATGTCACGCTGTCGCCGCAATACTCGACGCAGTGGGACGCACTCGGGCACGTGAACTGCCTGTTCGATGCCGACTGCGATGGCCACGCCGAAACGGTGGGCTACAACGGCTTCTCGGTGGGTAGCGGCAGTGCGGCCGATGGCACGTTCATCGGCGCCGACGCGCTGTCGATCGCGCCGATGGCCGCACGCGGCATCCAGGGGCGCGGCACGCTGGTGGACCTGCGCCAGCATTTCGGCACGGGCCGGCGAGCGGTTGGCTACGACGACCTGATGCGGGTCATCGAAGCGGATGGCATCGACGTGCGGCGTGGCGACATCCTCTGCGTGCACACCGGGCTTGCGGACATGGCGCTGGCGCTGTCCGCGACCGATGACCACACCGTGCTGCGCAACGCGTGCGCGGTACTCGATGGCACCGATGCGCGGCTGCTGCGCTGGATCGACGATGCCGGCATCGCCGCCATTGCCGCGGACAACCACGCCGTGGAGGAGCGCCGGCATGCCTTGCCGCCGGGCACGACCGGACCGCTGCTGCCGCTGCATGAACTCTGCCTGGTCAAGCTCGGCATTCCGCTGGGCGAGATGTGGCATCTGACGCCGCTGGCCGCGTGGCTGCGCCAGGCGGGGCGGGCATCGTTCCTGCTGACCGCGCCGCCGATGCACCTGCCGCGCGCCGTGGGATCGCCAACCAATCCGATTGCCACTGTCTGACATTCCCGATCAACGTAGATCAACGTAGAAGACCTGGAGACTCCCTCATGCATCCGACCTTGCGCAAACTGCTGGTCGCCGTGGCCACCTGCGTGCCGCTGCTGGCCGCCGCCGGCTATCCCGACCGCCCGATCCGCATGATCGTGCCGTATTCCGCCGGCGGTGGGGCCGACAACACGGCGCGTGTGATCGCGCAACGCATGAGCGCGTCGATGGGCCAGCAGGTGGTGATCGACAATCGCCCCGGCGCGGCTGGCGTGATAGGCGAGGAAGCCGTCGCCAAGGCCACGCCCGACGGCTATACGGTGCTGTACGACGCATCGGCGTTCGCGGTGAATCCGAGCCTGCGCAAGATGTCGTTCGACCCGCTCAAGGAACTGGTGCCGATTTCGCTGGTGGCCACCGCGGCCAATATCCTCGTGGTACCGCCGAACGCTCCGTACAAAAGCATCAAGGATTTCATCGCCTATGCGAAGGCGAATCCGGGCAAGCTGACGTTCGCGTCGGCCGGCGCGGGCAGCGGGTCGCATCTGGCGGGCGAATTGCTCAATGCCAAGGCTGGCATCGACATGATGCATGTGCCGTACAAGGGCGGCGCACCGGCGCTGACCGATGTCATGGGCAGCCAGGTATCGGCCTACTTTGGCAACGTCGCCTCCACGCTCAACTATGCGAAGAGCGGCAAGCTCAAGGCGCTGGCGGTGACCTCGCTCAAGCGCAACCCGGGCCTGCCCGATACGCCGACGCTGGCTGAAAGCGGCCTGCCCGATTTCGAAGTGCTGGAATGGAACGGCGTGTGGGTGCCGAAGGGCACGCCGCCCGAGGTGGTGGC
>DAIOET010000012.1:8393-33929 GCA_036746135.1 Cupriavidus sp. | reverse complement strand
CGATGGTGCCGCTTGGCGACATCACGGAAGCGCACTACCACGACACCTTCGACCGTAACGTCAAGGGCACCCTGTTCACTGTGCAAAAAGCGCTGCCGCTGCTGGCCAAGGGCGCATCGGTGATTCTGGCTGGGTCGACGACCACCATCGAGGGCACGGCCGCATTCAGTGTCTATTCCGCGTCCAAGGCGGCCATCCGTGCTTTTGCGCGTAGCTGGATTCTGGACCTGAAGGATCGCGGCATCCGCGTCAACACCATCAGCCCGGGCGCCACGCGCACGCCGGGCCTGGTGGAACTGGCCGGGCCGGACGCCGCGCAACAGCAGGGACTGCTGGACTATCTCGCCTCACGCATCCCGATGGGGCGTGTGGGTGAGCCGGCGGAAATCGCGGGGGCCGCCCTCTTTCTTGCATCCGACGATGCAAGCTTCGTGAACGGTGCGGAACTGTTCGTGGACGGCGGACAGGCGCAGGTTTAAGGGCAGCCGGCGGCGACTTGGGTCGCCGCCGGCAGATCCTTACTTGGGAGCAACTGCCCAGTAGGTGCGAGCGTTCGTGAATTCACGGATGCCCGCGGCGGCCAGTTCCCGGCCGTAACCGGACTTCTTGGTACCGCCAAACGGAATCCGCGCGTCCGATGCCGTGATGGCATTGATGAACGCTGCGCCGCTCGTGATTTGCTTGGCAACGGCCAAGGCCCGCTTGTTTGAGCCCGCCCACACGCTCACGGACAGCCCAAACGGGGTTGCGTTTGCCAGTCGCACGGCATCGGCATCATCCTTTGCGACGGCGATGGCGGCCAGGGGCCCGAAGGTCTCTTCATCGAACGCCGCCATACCCGGTTGCAGGTTGCCCAGGACCGTTGCTTCGTAGAAGTTGCCCGGCCCTTCCACGGCCTTGCCACCAGCCAGCAGGACCGCGCCCGCTTCCAGCGACTGCTGGACTTGGCGATCCAGAGCGTCACGCAAATCCGGACGCGCGAGCGGTCCCATCTGGGTTGCCGAATGGGTTGGATCGCCAACGACCAGGTTCTTCGTGGCTTCCACGAAACGCTCGGCGAACGCCTTGGCGATGCCTTCGGAGACGATGAATCGCTTGGCGCATACGCAACTTTGGCCGGCATTGTGAAAACGCGCCTTGACGGCCGCGGCCACGGCTGCCGTCAGATCCGCGTCGTCCAGAACGATGAAAGCATCCGAGCCACCCAATTCCAGGACGGACTTCTTGGACGCGCGTCCCGCGGCAGCGCCAACAGCCGCACCAGCGCGGTTCGAGCCTGTCAGCGTAACGGCTGCAATGCGATCATCCTGGATCAGTCCGTCGATGACCCGCGGTACCTGCGGTTCGGCCACTACCAACGTAGTCACCACGTTCTTCGGCACGCCGGCATCGAGGAACAATCGCTCAAGAGCCAGTGCGCAGCCCGTGACATTGGGTGAATGCTTCAGAAAGACGCCGTTGCCTGCGGTAATCGCCGGAATAGCGAATCGCATCACCTGCCACACCGGGAAATTCCAAGGCATGACGGCCAGTACGAGGCCGATGGGTTCATAGCTGACCCACGCATCGACGCCATCGATATTGACCTTCTCATCAGCCAGGATGCGCTCGGCATTGTCTGCGTAGTAGAGCGCTGTGACTGCGGACTTCTCCATCTCACCGGCGGCCTCCGCGCCGACCTTGCCCATCTCCGCAGTGATCAGTTCAGCGAACGACTTGCTTTGCCGGCGCAGTTCTTCCGCGAGGCGGCGCACGGCCGCGACGCGGACTTCGAGCGGCTGTTTTCCCCATGCCGCCGCGGCAGCGTGCCCGGCGTCGACAGCGTGTTCGATTTGCTCCGCACCCCACCCTTCGTAGGTTTGAAGGGCTGCTCCGGTGCTCGGGTTATAGGTCGTAATGGTATTGGTGTTGGTATTGGTCATGGCTATCCTGTCTGCCAGTATCGTTCGGTACCTGCGCCTCGAAGCCACTTTCGCGCGGGGCGCTATCGTTGCTTCAGGCGTGGTGGAAGAGCTGGGAGCAGATCGTGTTGACCTGGCTACCCTTCACCACGCAGCGATCTGCTGCCTTGCGCCATTCCGCAAAATGCGGCGCGGCCCGATGGGCGTCGATGGCCGCCTCGTCGTCATAGAGTTCATAGAACATGAAGTGATGCGGATTCTTCGTGTCCTGCGTGACATCGAAGTACTTGCAGCCGACTTCATCATTGAACGTACGTGTGGCGTTCTCCTTGATTGCAGCAAGGAATTCTTCGAGGCGTTCCGGATAGACGTCGAGGGAAACAATCAGGGCGATCATCGATAAATCCTTTTCAGGTGTTGGCGGCCGGAAGTGCCGTGCCGGTTTCGGTAGCAAGCTTGACCATGCTTTGCCAGGTGGTATCGGCAAGTGAGATGCCGGTCTCTTTCAGATGAACCGTGTTCCGGTCCTCAAGCTCGCCTGGGAAAAAGATCTCTTCAATACCGTGGGCCTTTGGAACCGATTTGACCTCCTCGATCAGCGCCTCCATACGCTGCTCGAATTCAGCGAGCGGCATGGTCGATTTGACGTCGATCGTGATCAGGAGGTGTCCGCAGCCGCTGGGGCGGTTCGCTTCGTAGGGGCCTGCGACATTGGAGCCGAAGTGGCTGCCAGTCAACACACCAGCAAGGACGTCCATCATGAAGGAGATGACGTAGCCCTTGTGACCTGCCATCGGCAGAATCAGGCCGTGAATGGCCTCCCTGGCATCGGTCGTCGGTACGCCGTCTTCGTCCGCCGCCCAGGTATTCGGAATCTCGACGCCGCGCTCGGCAGCGAGGTAGATCTTGCCGCGCGCCACGGCGGTGTTCGCAATATCCATCACCGCGACGCCACGGCTGCCGGCCGGCGCCGCGATGGACCAAGGATTCGTACCGATACTCTTGGCCTTGCCGCCCCACGGGGCCATAGCGGGGCTGGCGTTCGTGGCGAACATCGCCACGCAACCCTCCCTGGCCGCCATACGCGTGAAGTACGCAGCCGTGCCAAAGTGGTTTGAGTTGCGGACGCCGACGGCGCTGATGCCGTGCTGGCGAGCGCGATGAATGCCGAGTTCGACGGCCTTTGCCGACAGTATCTGGCCAATGCCGTGGTGACCGTCCATGACAGTCACCGCGCCGCCGTCCATCACGATTTCAGGCTTTGTGACGGCCGTCATGACGCCGCTGCGCAGGCGCTCTACATACCAGGGCAGACGGAGCATGCCGTGCGAGGAGTGGCCCCAGAGTTCCGCGACCACCAGGCTATCCGCCAACAGGTGTGCGTCTTCGGTAGGGACACCGAGGGATTCGAGAACCGCTGTCCCGAAACGGGTCAATGCTTCGGCGTGAACGGTGGTTGGCATGTCAATCTCCAGATAATGCGATGTTCGTTTTTCGGGTGACGACCGGGCCGGTCAGATGGGATAGGCGCCGGTCAGTCCACCCACAATCAGCATGACCAGCCCGACCGCAACGGCGCGCCAGATGGTCTTCCTGGCGTGCTCACCGAGCTCGACCTTGGCGAGGCCTGCAAGCAGAAGAAAGGAAGGCACAAGCGGACTGGATTGGTGCAGAGGCTGCCCGACGATTGCGGCCCGCGCCATCTCTACTGCCGAGATACCGTAGTGCGAGGCGGTCTCCGCGAGGATCGGCAGCACGCCAAAGTAGAAGGCGTCGTTGCTGGTAAAGAAAGTCATCGGAATGCTGATGACCCCAGTCACGATAGCCAAATGGGGTCCCCAGGACGCCGGGATGATTGCCACGAGCCACTTGGCCATCGCTTCAACCATCCCGCTTCCGCTCAGCACACCCGTGAGCACAGTCGCCGCAAACACCATGCCGACCACGCCGACGATGCTCGAAGCGTGAGACTTGATCTGTTCGGACTGATCCGCCACGCGGGGGAAGTTGATGACTAGTGCAACGGCCACGCCAATCAGGAAAACCACCGGCGACGGAATTACCTCGATAACGAGGAGCGTCATCACGGCCAGCGTCAGAAGCGCGTTGACCCAGACGAGGTGCGGACGAGCATGGGGGCGCTTGATAATGTGCCCGTCATTCGAGAAGGGCGCGGAAAAATCATCGTCATCCTTGCACGACGACGCAGCAGATGCGTCCACGCGCATGGAGGCCATGCCGCCAGGATGTGGCAGGGTCATGGCACCCGCCTGGGCACCGCCGAAGCTCGACGAACCGGACGTCGCCGCCGACCGCCGCGCACCCGAGCCCAGTAGACCAGAGTCAGGCTGGATGGCAAGAATTCCGAGCCGCGTACGTTCCGCCCGTCCCAGCACGTATGCAAGAAACAGCAACGCGCACACGGAAGCGAAGATCGCGGGTGCCATCGGCACAAAGATGTCCACGGGGTTCAGCTTGAGTGCCGCTGCGGCGCGTGCGGTAGAACCACCCCACGGCACCGTGTTGAAGATGCCATTGGCTGTCGCTGCGATACATGTCAGCACCCAGGGGTTCATGCCAAGCCGGAGGTAGATCGGCAGGAAGGCCGAAGTCACGATGATGAACGTCGTCGAGCCGTCACCGTCGAGCGACACAATCGCGGTGAGGAGCGCCGTGCCGATCGCAAGACGGACCGGATCATTGTGGACGAATCGCAGAATCAGCTTGATGAGCGGGTCGAACATGCCGACGTCGATCATCATGCCAAAGTAAATAATGGCGAAGAAAAGCAGGCATGCCGTCGGCGCCACGGTCTTGATGGACTTGATGATCGACTGCCCAAGGTCGAGTCCTCCACCAGCGATCAGCCCAAAGACGATCGGCACCAGGATGAGCGCTGCCACCGGCGTGAGCCGCTTGGCCATGATCAGGGTCATGAATGCGGCAATCATGCCGAAACCGAGAATTACCAGCATCGTTGTCTCGCGTCGTTGTCTGGACCGGCAGGCGGGTATGACTTGCTAACTAGCCTGTGGGGACTGACGAGACATTGGCTCGTCGGCCGGTCATATTTTTTGAGGGCGCACGAGCCCTTCGCCCCGGCTTGATCCGGGTCGGTTCCTCGCGCTGCAAGGTCCGCGGTTATCGGCCGCAGACCTGAGATGGAGCTATCGGCGTTGCAAGATCAGCGCTTGCCGTGTTCTGCCGAGACCGGGTTCGTGGCGCCCGTTTCGGTCAGCGTGCGTGTCGCGTCGACCGTCGCGTAGATCCACATGATCTTCATTGGCTCGGTCTTGGACACGTTGCGGAAGCGGTGGTTGACGTTCGGCGGGATGAAGGTGACGTCGTGCGCCTTGAGACGGTACTCGAGACCATCGATATCCAGGATCGCCTCACCTTCCATCAGAACGACGCTCTCCTGGCAGTTATGGCTGTGGAAGGGGATCTCCACACCACCATCGAACGACGTGTAGCCAGTGATGAAGCTGGTCGTGCCCAGTTCACGCGAGACCAGCGGCGTAGTACGTGCGCCACCGCCACGCTCATGCGTCGGCAGCGTTTCGGGCTTCAGGAGGACGGCGCCGGAAGGGGTCTTGCTGGTCATGCTTTGTCTCCGATCTGGATTTGCGGTCGGCTGCGGGTGAGCTGGCTGCGTGGGGAAGAATCGCGACGCAGAGCGATAGCGCTTTGCATCCCGTGCCGCGCGCAAATCCCATTTGCAGCGCTGCTTGGCTGAACGAAGTATAGCTTTTTGTGATTACAGAATGCAAAGAGGAAAACTTAGGCGTTTACCCGCAGCGCTGCGAAAGATAGGCTTTCAAAGGGATTACAGCGAATCGGCAGCGGCCAAGAAATGCACTTTGTGCATCAATAATTGAGATTAGGAGCGGTCGTGCGCGCATCCCGCCCGGCACGGGTCAAGGCCCCCCGAAGTCGCGTTCAGGACCATAGACGGCACGGATGGGGATGGAATGTGCTTGGCCGCCGCGCTGACTGCGGCAGCCAAGGGAGAAGCAGAAGCGGCGTTGTCGAACCGAGGCGGTCCTGGAAGTGCTCTATGCGTTAAGAAACAGCAATAGGCAGAGTGCGCGCGAACGCGTCGGTCAGGCGGCGCTCTTGAACACGGACTTGCTGCGCACCTTTCGTTGACGAGCGCCTTCGAGGTGCTCCCGCATCAATCCCGCCGCCTTCAAATTGTCTTGCGCGGCAATGGCGTCGAGGATAGCCAGGTGTTCGATCGCCTGCTCCTGGCGGGGCTTGCGGTCTTTGGCCTGCCCGTACTCGATGAGTCGTCGTAGCGAGTCCATTCGCTTGATGGATTGCACGAGAAAACGATTGCCCGACCACTTAGCAATCGTTTCGTGAAAGCGACTGTTGGACTCGAACAGCTCGATCGGTGTCATGGTCTTGTACCCGCCTTCCACAATTGCGCTCTGTTGGCGGCGCAAGGAGGCAAGCTCGACAGGATCGGCGCGGAACCACGGGCTCAAAAGCCCCGTGGGTTCCAAGGCAGTCCGATAGAGGTAGCTTTCCTCGTAGGCCTGTGCCGAGTCGATCATTGGCAGAAACGTCCAGCCATGCCCGATGGAGCGTTCGACCCACCCCTCCTCCTGGATTTTGGACAGCGCCTTGCGCAATGCACTGCGCGCGACATTGTATTGCCGCATCATGTCGGCCTCGGTCACAAAGTCCGGCAGTGCGCCGCTTAAGCGGTCTTCCGCGATCTTCAGATGCAGCGGATCGTCAGGCTCCTGCGAAAGCTCCTGGGCGATCGCCGACAGATCGGTGGCATTCTTGTTCAGGAAGAAGCCGCGATTGTGGTCATGGACAACCGCGCCAACCTCCACAAGATAGCGCAGCGCAACATTCACTGGTGACCGCGACACCCCGATCCGTTCGGCCAGAACACTCTCCGCAAGGTGATCGCCGGCGCGAAGCGCGTCCAGGCGCGCCAAGGCAACGATTTCCCGCGCCACGCGAGTTTGCAGTTGAGAGAGATTCATGGTTCGACCGGCGGTTAGAGGTAGGGCCACCGAGTCATTTTGGGCACCCGGCGTCATGGATTCAAATGGCATTTTGCCATGACAACCGCCAATCGCCCACGCTCCCACCAGATCAGTCAATGCGCATCCCCAGCTGCTGGATCAGCTTCGACCACTTGTCGTTTTCCTTTCGAATCAGGGCAGCGAATTCGGCTCCGCCGGCTGCGGTCGGCTCGTAGAGTTGGCTCCGCAGCTTGTTGGCGTTCTCGGAGTCCTTCAGCCCGGCCAGAAGCGCCAGGCTCAGCTTTTGGCTTACCGCCGCAGGTGTTCCCTTCGGCACAACCGCCCCCGCCCAGGAAGTTGCCTCATATCCCGGGACGGCTTCCGCCATAGCGGGTACGTCGGGCAAGGCGCTGGCCCGCTTTGCCGAAGTGACAGCCAAGGCCCGAAGTTTGCCGGACTTGATGTGCGGTAGTGCGGCAAGGGGGTCCGCAATACATGCATCCACTTCTCCCCCCAGAACCGCCACGACTGCCGGCGCACCGCCTTTGTAGGGCACATGGACAAGATCGATCTTTGCCAACGACTTGAGCATCTCGCCGCCCAGGTGATTACCGCTACCGTTGCCGGCGGAGCTGTACGCGAGCTTGCCGGGCCTGGACTTTGCCAGCGCAATGAACTCCTGCAGATTCTTCGCCGCCACATTCGGATTGACCACCAGGATGTTGGCCACGGATGCCATCCACACGAGGGGATCGAAATCGCTCACCGAGTATCCCGGCCGCGAATACAGGTGCGGGTTGAGCGCCATCGTCGACAGGTTGACGAAGGTCATCGTGTAGCCGTCGGGTGCGGCACGCGCGCCAAGGACCGTTCCGATGTTCCCGGCGGCCCCTGGTCGGTTGTCAATCACGATCGGCTGCCCCAGCAACCCTTGCGCTTTACCTTGGACCGTCCGGCACAGCAGATCCGCGCCACCGCCAGCAGCCTGCGGCACGATGAACGTAATGGGTTTCGAGGGAAAGGCGCTCTCTGCCATCGCAAGACGCGGGGACATCGAAGCAATGCCGGCCAGCGGCGCCGCAAGAATGCCTTGCATGAGAGTCCGACGGCGTTGGTTGGGAACGGAAGTCATGTGTTGTCTCCTGTTTGACTTTATTTGCATATCGCTTTTTATGATCATAGAATGCATAAAACCGGGTGGCAATTGATTCGTGGAAGCTGGGCGCGATCCGCGTGGCCTCTTCGCCACGAAATTCAGCACATCTAGGGTTTACATAGGTGAAATTCCGCTCAGTCAGGCTTTCCAAGAGAGTGGATTGCCAGCGGATCGCTTGCCGAAACTACCCCGGCGGCGATCTTCACTATTGCCTTTCAGGATTCATAAATGCATTTACGCGCATCATTGACACGCGCGCGGATCAGGACGAGACATGCCAACGATTGCTTATACGGGTTGCCGCACGACGGCTAAACGCAATGCACGAGGCCAGGGGATCGAAGTGTTCCTGCTCGACGGAGAAGGAAGGTGGACCCACCAGCAGAGCGTTGCGGGCATGGTCAATCCATCGTATCTGTTGGTCGACCAGGAGCGGCTTCGTCTTTTCTGCGTGCACGGCGATGAAAGCGAAGTCAGCGCATTTCGCATTGACGAGGCCAACGGTTCCCTGACCAGGCTAAATACCCAATCCACGCAAGGCACCAACCCGGTCCACCTTTGCTTGACCCAGTCGGGCACCGACCTTGTGGTCGCGAACTATGCGAGCGGAACGGCCGTTGCCCTTCCTGTCATGGACGACGGCCATCTGGGTCCCGTCGCGGGCACCCTCCAATTCACAGGCCAACCCGGGCCGAACGCTGGCGAGCAGCGTGGTCCGCACCCCCACCAGGTATTGCGCTTGCCCGGTACAGACCGCTTTGTCTTCCCTGACAAGGGGACCGATGCCATTTGGTTTGCCGAGTTCGACGGCATCCGCGGGACTTGGCGGCAGGACTCCGTTCGGCGCGTTGCGGCTCGCCCGGGTGCCGGCCCCCGTCACGGGATCCTTCACCCATCTCGCCCATTGCTCTACATCGTCAACGAGCTGGACTCAACGCTGGCTACCTACCAGCTCGATGAATCGGATTGCAAACTCGTTGGGATGTCGGACTTGCTGCCAAGCGGCTTTAAGGGACACAACCAGGCCGCAGGCATTGCTTTGAACCAAGCCGCCGATCACCTGTTTGTGAGCAACCGTGGGCACGAAACGCTTTCGACGTTGGCCATTGCCCCTGCGACCGGGATACCGCAATTGACGGGATGGGTGCCCTGCGACGGGAAGATTCCGAGATTCATCACTCTCGGTCCGGCGCAGGCCGGTCTCGTAGTCGCACATGAGGGATCGGACACCATCCGCATCTTTCCATTCCATGACGCGTCATGCCGAACCCCCTTGGGAGCGTCCCAGCAAGTAGCCAGCACCGGCAGCCCAACTTGCGTGGTTTTCGTGGCGCTCTGACGCACGTATCTCGGCAGGAGTACTCGATGCCTTCGCTCCTGACGAGATGAACGCGAAGTGACACCGTGGAACCGACGGCTCCGGCCAGGAAGCGTCATCCTGTGTTGTAAGCGTCTAACACCCCCACCGCAGGCTTGGCTTCTCGATACTGTCTGATGTTATTTTGGCGGCGTTCCAGGCTCCGGCCTTGCCGGATTCAACGCAACGATCGACAGCAACCATCGAGGAGACGCCGTGAATCGCCACAAAGCGACCACGCTGAACTGGGCTGAAATTCGCAGCGATACCGCGGTCACGCGGCACTCGACGATGGTGGAGCTCGTGGGCTGGATGGTACCGCTCGATCCAGGCCTGGAGGCAGTTGACTACTTCGTGCTGGCCGCGGGGGAGCCTTGCTGCGGCAGTTGTCCGCCGTGTGACCCACTGACCAGCGTGGAAGTCTTCGCAAATGGCAACCTGGCGCTCCACGCGGGACCTGTTCGTCTGCGCGGCCGCCTCGTGCGCCTGCACGATGATCCCTCTGGCTGGCGGTATCGGTTGGAAGATGCCGAGCTGGCGCTAACGCCCGACGCCGTCGCAACCTCGACGCTCAGTCCAAATCGGCGGGCGTTTCTGGCTCTGGGGGCTGCTTTGGGCCTCGCCGCTTGCGCGTCCGGTCGATCTTCAAGCCAGTCCGGGCCGGGCGAAGCCGATTCAACGCCGTGGCACCCATCGGCCGGTCTTGTCACGATTGATATGCACAGCCATGCGGGTCGCATAACGGTGTCGCGCGATCCCGCGATTGGCGCGCATCGTCCGTTCACGCCAGTCAGCGCGCCAATGATCGCGGGTGGCATGAACGTCGTTTGTCTAGCGATCGTTACGGATACCCTTGTCACCCGTGTTTCCGCCGACCGTCGACGCTTCGAAGCGTGGCGCAAACCGGAGCCCGGCGAGCTTTATAAGCTTTCCCAGGATGAATTCGCGCGCGCGAAGGCGCTTGTCGAGCATGAGCGGCTGAGCATCGTCACGCATGCGAGCGCACTGATGTCGGCCGACGCAAACAGACCTCGCGCGATCATTGCAGCGGAAGGTGCCGATTTCCTGGAAGGCAGACTTGAGCGTGTCGACGAAGCCTTTGCACTTCATAGTCTTCGGCACCTTCAGTTGACGCACTACCGGGTCAACGAACTCGGCGATATCCAGACTGAAGCCCCGGTTCATGGCGGCCTCAGTGATTTCGGCGCTGACGTGGTGCGCCGCTGCAATGCGTTGGGCATCGTCGTCGACGTGGCACATGGAACCTTCGATCTTGTAAAGCGCGCGGCCGCGGTGACGACCAAGCCATTGGTCCTATCGCACACAGCGCTGGCCACGCGCGTCAATGGACGCAGTCGCCTGATTTCCGCCGATCATGCGCGGGCAGTCGCCGATACGGGCGGCGTGATTGGTGTGTGGCCAAACTCCAGTACGTTCCGTGACCTGCAAGACATGGCTCTTGGCTTCAAACGCATGGCCGACGTAGTGGGTGTCGACCACGTAGGGTTGGGTACCGATATGCTCGGATTTATCTCCCCGCCTGTTTTCACCAGCTATACGCAATTGCCTTCGCTCGGCCGCGCCTTGCTGGCTGCCGGCTTTTCCCAGCCCGAAACGGAAAAGATTCTGGGCGGAAACTATCGGCGCGTCTTCGCGGCTACGGTGCGGAGCTAACCAGCATGTCGTAGTTCCGGCGCCTCCCATTGTCAGATTTCGCTGACAAACGGTCGCTATCAGGCGGCATAGGCTAACGCTTGCCGCCAGCCGCACCGCTCGGCGAAAGCATGTCGATCAGGGCTTGCATATAGCCGCGTACAAACTGGTCGGCACGCAGGCTGATGACCGCCAATGATTCGGGGAATATATCGGTCTCGATCATCGCCAGATCAGTATCCCTGTCTGGTTCCAGCGCCATCTGCTGAAGTACGGCAACGCCCAGGCCGGCGGCAACGTATGCCTTGACGACATTGGCATCGGTAGCCCTGACCACAACACGTGGGGAGAGCCCGTGGCGCTCGAACTCGCGTAGCACCTTCCAGCCTGAATTGAAGCGCTCGTCGTAGGCCACCAATGGGTATTGCGCGACGTCCTTGAGGGTGACCTTCTTCCGCCGCAATAGAGGATGACCACGGGGCACGATCAGGCAACGGCGAATCGGATAGGCATCGAGCGTGACGATGCCCTCGGGCACGCTTTCTGGCAGCGTGGAGATGCCAAGGTCCACAGCGCCTTCGCTAACCCATCGCAGGATTTCCGTGGGTGTGCCCTGCGCCAGTTCCAGATCGACCTCCTGAAAGGCAGACCGGAATCGCTTGATCACGTCGAGCAGCGCATACCGGGCATGGATGTGTGTAGTGCCGATACGCAGCGTTCCGCTGTTCACCGTCTGGGCAGTACGCGCGAGATTTGACAACGCGCGCGTGTCATTCAGGACGCGCCTGGCAAGCGCCGCCGCTTCCTGTCCCGCATCGGTGAGGCCAACCAGCCGGTTTCCGCGCCGCACGAACAAATCGATACCGATCTCGTTCTCAAGCGCACGAATCAGCTTGCTGACCGCAGGCTGCGTGGTGTGCAGCGCTTCCGCCGCGCCCGAAACGCTTAGCTTGCGGTCAATCACGGCCTGGATGCAGCGAAGTTGTTGTAGCGTCATATCATGCCATTTTGGTAATGATTGTCTCCAAACATGTCATTTTACAGAATGGTTTGATCGACCCAGAATCACTGCTATCCCGTTTCATGACAGAGGCATCAGCAATGACCAGCAGTGTTTTCGACCAGGCCATTCAGCAGCACATGTGGAGCACAGACGAGATGCGCGCCGTATTCTCGGAAGAGAATCGGGTGCAGAAGTGGTTGGACTTCGAGGCAGCGCTGGCGCTGGAACAGGGAGAGCTGGAGATCATCCCAAAGGCCGCGGCACGGGAAATTGCCGCGCGGGCGCGTGTCGAACACCTCGACCTCGACCACCTTGCGACGGAAGCTCGCCGCATCAAGCATCCGTTGGTGCCGGCGGTGCGCGCTCTGCAGCGCCTGTGCGGCAGCGACGTGGGAGAGTTTGTGCATTTCGGCCCGACGTCTCAGGACGTGTACGACACCGGCATGATGTTGCAGGTCCGGGAAGCGCACCACGTGCTGACGCGAGACTTGGCCGCGGTGGCGCGCGTGCTGTACCAGCTTGCCGACACGCACAAGCGTACCCCGATGGCCGGCCGCACGCATTCGGTACAGGCTTTGCCCATCACCTTCGGCCATAAATGCGCGATATGGCTGGCGGAGCTTGGCCGCCACCACGAGCGACTCATCGCGCTGGAGGCGCGTACCTTTGTCGGCCAGATGGTCGGAGCGGTTGGCACCAAGGCGTCTTTCGGCCCGCACGCCATCGAGCTGGAAAAGCGGGTCATGGCGCGCCTGGGATTGAATGTGGCGGAGATAAGCTGGCAGCCTGCGCGGGACCGCCTTGGCGAGTATGTCGGGGTGCTGGGGCTACTTGGCGCGACGCTGGGCAAGATCGCCAATGAAATCATGAACCTGGAATCCGACGAAGTTGGCGAAGTGGCCGAGCCTTTCCACGAAGGCAAGGTGGGCTCCTCCACCATGCCCCATAAACGCAACCCCGCGGTTGTAGAGACGGTCGTCACCCTGAGTCGCGCCATCCGCTACAGCGTGGCGATGATGCTCGATGCACAGATGGTTGAGCACGAACGCGATGTCGCCGCTGTGCGGATGGAATGGAAAGCGATTCCCGAAGCCTGCATGATGACGGCGGCCATGCTGGACATGATGCATCAGGCGCTGTCCGGTCTGACGGTGAACACTGACAGGATGCGGGCCAACCTGGACCTGCTCGGTGGATTCCTGATGTCTGAGCGGGTGATGTTCGCGCTCGCCGAGAAAGTCGGCAAGCAAAGCGCGCATGAGTTGGTCTACGCCGCCTCCATGCAAGGCATGGAGGCTGGCATCACCTTCGAGCAGGCCCTGATGCGCGACACCGCGGTCCGCGACGCACTGGATCCCTCGTCACTCAGGCAACTGCTGGACCCGTCCACGTATGTAGGGTTGGCGCCAGCAATCGTTGAAGCGGTCCTCGAAAGAACCCGCGCAAGCGGCTGGCTCAACTGATCGCACCAAAATCAAACATAAACGGAGACCACGCAATGTTGAAAGCCGCCAAACACCTGGGAAGACTTGTCGCAATGACGCTGCTATATGCAGCCGCCTCGGCGGTGCATGGCGCGCAAGCCGACGCCTATCCAAGCAAGCCCGTTCGCGTGATCGTGCCGTATGCCGTTGGCGGCGGAGGCGATATCGTCGGGCGGCCGCTGGCTCAGTATCTTTCACAGCGTACCGGACAGCGTTTCATCATGGATAACCACGGCGGCGCAAACGGCAATATTGGTATGGACATGGTGGCGAAGGCGCCCAACGATGGCTATACCCTGGTACTGGCGCTGACTGCGCAACTCGCCGTCAACCAGAGCCTGTACCGCAAACTTCCGTACAGCCCCGTCAACGATTTCGAGCCAGTGTCCTTGCTGGCTTCGGCGCCGTACTTCCTGGTCGTGCACCCATCGGTGCCGGCGCGCAATCTGGATGAATTCATCAAGCTGGCCAAGGCCAATCCGCGCAAATACACGTATGGATCGTCGGGCAACGGCAGCGGTCCGCACCTGTCGATGGAATTGCTGAAATCAAAGGCGGGCATCGACCTCGTGCACGTTCCCTTCAAGGGCGCCGGGCCGGCCATGCCCGCACTGCTGGCCGGTCAGGTGAGCGCCATGTTTGCCAGCTATGGGCTTGCGGCGCAGCAGATCAAGGCAGGCAAGCTGCGGGTACTGGCCGTGTCGACCGCAAATCGTGCAGCATCGATGCCTGACGTTCCCACCATCGCCGAAGCCGGCGTGCCGGGCTACGATTCCAATGTGTGGTACGCGCTATTGGCGCCGCGCGGCACGCCGAAGCCGATCATTGCGCGCCTGAACAGCGAAATCGCCGCGCTGATCAAGAGTTCGGATCTGCGCCAGCGCTTTCTGACCGACGGCATCGTACCGGTCGGTTCCACACCGGAAGAACTGGGCGCCTATATCAAAACCGAGAGCGCCAAGTGGGGGGCCGTGGTGCAGCAGTCGGGCGCAACCATCGACTGATATGGCCCGTCGCTGTCAGTAGACGCGAGCGAATTCACCGGAACATGGCGCACGCTCGCCGCGCAGCCGGCCTTTGTCACGCACTTCCACGGCAACAGCATCCGCATCGGTGCCAGTGCGGCCGGCCCCGCTTCACGCACGCGTTGCTGGATGTTCCGCGCCGGCACCGGGCGGCGGCCCGAGCCGTGCGGCGAACACCTGCCGGCAGATATCGAGGAAATCTCGACTCAGGATGTTGCCTTCGGCCTGCAGCGCAGTGGCCGCGATGACGGGCAGCCGAACATCGGGAATCAGCGGCACGGCGCGCAATCCCAAGGCCTCCGCACCCTGCGCGGTAGCCGCTTCGACGATGCCGACCCGCTTGCAGCGCGCGGCAAGCGCCATTACCGAGTGATAGGACAGCGCCTGCACGCTCGACTTCACGTCGATGCCGAGATCACGGCAGGTTTGCGCAAGCAGTCGCCCGATAGGATCGTCCGGGTCCGGGCCGATCAGCGCATGCTCGCCGAGAAAGGCCAGATCAATCGCATTGACCGGTGGCAGTACGCTGGGCGGGCCGATGCACATGAGCCGGCTCATTGCCAGCAGTTCCTCACGCACCGCTGGATGCGGCACGTTGTGGAACAGGATGCCGATGTCCGCGTCCAGCAGCGCAAGGTCCACCGCTGCCTGATCGGAGTAGATGGCGCGCACGGTGATGTGCGCGTTCGGATAGCGCAGCGTCATCTCGGCAACGGCATCCGCCACGAGTGTCTCCGCGAGCGCTGGCGCCGCGATGATGCGCAGGGTATCCGAACGCTCGCCACGCAGGTTCTCGGCCAGCTTGCGAATCGCACCGAGCTGCGTGTCGAGCTTTTCCATCTCCGGATACAGCTGCAGTGCCTCCCGCGTGGCGACAAGACGCCCGCGCACGCGCTGGAACAACGCGTAGCCGAGCTGCCGCTCAGCGCTATGCAGAATCTGTGTGACGGCCGGCTGGCTCAGGTTCAGCAGCTCGGCCGCCGCGCTGAGCGTGCCGGTGACGCGAATGGCATTGATGACCTCGATATGGCGCAGTCTCATCGGCACTTCTCCCAGTGGCGGCTTCGGTGACGATTATGCGCCTGCGCCACCTACGCCTTCTGCGGCAGCGCGCCATTCGCGGTCTCGTCCGCCGTATCGGCCGTATCGGCCGAGAATTCAGCACGTTGCCGGCGGAACAAAACCAGACAGACAAGCGCTAGCGCCACGGTTGCCATCACGTAGTAGGCAGGAATCATCTTGCTCCCAGTCACCTTCGACAGCCATGCGCACGCCAGCAGCGACAGCCCACCCACCACCGTGAAGTTGAGGTTGTGGATCAGCGCGAGGCCCGTGGTGCGCGTACCGTGCGGGAACAGCTCCGCGAGGAATGCCGGCATCGCCCCCTGGAACACCATCACGCAAGCGGTCAGCCCGGTCACGCAGATCACGTAGACCGGCACGGTCGGCACGTTCACCATCCAGAGAAACGCTGGCACGGTAAGTACCGCGGTCAGCAGCGTGCCGAGCGTGATCATGGCAAGCCGGCCATGACGATCGGACAGCGCGCCGAACACCGGTGGCAGGAGGATCTGCGCAAGGGCATAGCCCATCGCGCCGTACATCGAGTCCGCGACGGACAAGCCCAGTTCCTTCTGCGCATAGAGCGGGATATAGATGCCGAGCAGATAGTTGGTCGAGGCCGCCAGCGAGTACACGCCGATTGCGCACGCGATGCGCGCCTTCGCGGTGGCCAGCGTCGTGCGTACCGGATTCGCTTCATGGCGTCCGTTCTTGAACTCCGGCGTCTCATCGACGCGGCGACGTAGCCAGTAGCCGAACGGCACGATCACGAGGCCAAGAATGAACGGCAGCCGCCACGCCCATGCAGCGATCTGCTCGCTTGGCACCGAAGCCGTCAGCACGTACGTCACCACGCTGGCCAAGCCCGTGGCCAGCCCGATTCCAACCACCTGAAAGCTGGCGAAGTAGCCACGCCGATGCCGGGGTGCATGCTCGGTGACGAACGACACCGATGTCCCGAACTCACCGCCCGCGGAGAAGCCCTGCAGGAACTTTCCAGCCACGAGCACGACCGTGCCCGCGAGGCCCCACGCGGCGTACGACGGCGCGAACGCGATCATCGCTGTGCCAACGCCCATCGCCCAGATGGTCAGCATCATGCCGGCCTTGCGTCCATGCCGATCGGCATAGCCACCGATGACGAGCGCGCCCAGCGGCCGCACGAAGTAGCTCACGCCGAAGGTGGCAAGCGTCACCAGCAGCGAAGTGTAGGGATCGGCCGTGGGAAAGAACACCCTGGCGATATAGACGGCAAGAAAGCCGTAGATGAAGAGGTCGTAGAACTCCAGCATGTTGCCGACGAGCGCCGAACCAATGACGCGGCGAAGGCGGCTGCGGGTAGCCTGATCGAGTGTATGTGATTGCGACATGACGGACTCCGGTGTGTTCGACGGGGCCGCCATCAAGCGGTCAGGAAATCGAAAGCGGTCAGCGCGAAGGCTTCCGCGAGCGCGCGCAACTCGGCAATCGACACGTGTTCGTCGGGCGCGCCCATGTTGCGCGGCGTGAGCCCGCAGACGACGGTCGGTACACCCGCGCGGCGGTACAGCCGCGCATCGGAGGCGCCGACGCGCATGTTCACCACCGACGGCACGCCCGTGACCTCCTCGCAACAGCGCCGCAATGTCGTGACCACCGCATCCTCCGGTGACGTCCAGCTGGGTTCGTAGCGACGATCGATGATCGCTTCGACGCCGGGACACTTCTGCAGGATCTGCGCCAGCTCGTGCTCCACATCCGCCACGCTCGTCCCCACGGGCAACCGCAGGTCCACGGTCGCCTCGGCTGCGTCCGCGACCAGATTGGGCAATCGACCGCCGTGAATCGTGCCGATGGTCATCGTGATCCGGCGCAGTACGTCGCTCTCGCCGGTCCCGGACAACGCTTCGGAAACCGCACTCGCCTCCCGGATCGCGGCCAGCACTGTCGGCGGCGCCGCCACCTGCATGTCACGCAGGCCCGTCATCGCATCGAGCGCGCGCAGCAGCTTCTCGATCGCGCTATCGCCCTTGTGGACATGCGCTGCGTGCGCGGACTTGCCAGATGCACGCAGCGTCAGCCAGATCATGCCCTTCTCGCCGAAGCGCAGCACGCGCATCGAACCCGTGTCCGCGCTGATCATCGCGTCGCCGCGTGCGTGCGGCACGTGGTCGAGAAGGTACTGCGTGCCAGCGACGCCCATCGTCTCTTCATCGCCCACGAACGTGGCCACCACTTCGCCGCGCCACGCATGCCGGCAGTTGGCGAGCTGTCGCATCGCAACAAGAATGGCCGCGATGCCGCCCTTCATATCCGACACGCCCAGACCGAAGAGATCGCCGCCGCGCACCTCGCCGCCGGGGTCAGCGCTCCACGCCTCGGCATTGACGAGCGGAAACGTATCCATATGCCCATTGAAGACCAGCGTGGGGCCCGGTCCGTTACCCTTGAGCCGCAGCACAAGGTTCATCACGTGCGGCAAGGTGCCGTAGCGCTCCACGTCCAAGCCGGGAATATCCGCGGCAATGGTCGCGATGGCATCGGCCATCGCGTGCGTGTCGCCCGGCGGGCATGCGCTGGGTATCGCCACAAGGCGGCGGGCAATGTCGATGGCATCGACCGAAGCAGCGCGTGCGGCAGATGCTAGCCGTGCACGCGCATCGTGCGGGTCCGCTGCTGCCGGGTTGGCCGAAGCCGAGGTGTCGAGGGTGTCTTGCATGGCGAATGGACGGAGTCGAAAGGGGGATCGGTATGTGCCGCGTCTCGTCGATGACGATTGCGTGAACCCATCTTCGACGCCGTAAGGTGCGCCGTCCAATTAGCAAGTAATACGTGCCTATAAGAGAAATTAGACCTCCGCACCCTCCTGGCGCATGCCGCACCGCACCAATGACGGGCGTGCGCCACAATAGGGAAGGCAGGACGGCCTTTGCCGCGGATGAAGGACTTGCACGAATCTTTCGAAGGCACGATGGCTTCGAAACGCGGCGGTCATGCGCGGCGCGTGATGGGGCATTACCAACGACCTACGATGTGGCATGGGCCCCGACGTCAAGGATCATTGGGCAGGCCACGGCCAGTTGCCGTCATTCCCGGCAATCGTCAATGACCGCAATGGATTTGAACGCAGCCCGTCAGCGGCCGGACGAAGCCCGACCCTTGCATGCCGATGGCAGCGGAAATCGAAGTACGAACTCTCAGCCGGAGGTCACGCCTTGTGCTTCGGGAACAGAAGCTCGAATTCCGTGAATTCATACTCCACGGACTGGCAGGAAATCGAAGCGCCCCAACTGCGCAAGACGTCCCTGCAAAACGCCAGCCCGATTCCTGTCCCCCGGTGCGCGGGATAGGAAAAAAACGGCTGGAACATGCGGGCCAGAATATGCGCGGGGACACCTGGCCCCGTATCCCGAAACAGGACATAGACCTCGTTGTCCCGCACCTCGCAGCGAATCAGAATCTTGCCCTTGCCTGCCCGCTTGATCGCCTCAAGCGCATTCTTGGTCAGATTGGTGATCACCAGCTCGAATAGCTGGGCGTTACCCAGCACGTGGAGCGGTGCCGACGCTTCGATGGTGACGATATCCTGATGCGCGGGTTCGAACGGAAACCGGTCAATACTCTCCCGAACGGAGTGCACCAGGTCGAATACATCCTGTTTGGCCGCCTTCGGGTCTTTGGAATTCGCGACAAGCAAATCGATGCTGCTACTGACATGCGCAAGATCGGCCTGCAAGCGGTCAATGGCCTGCAGAAGACCTTCACGATGCGCTGCCTGCGCGTCCAGCGCCGCCGGCAACCTGCCTTTTAGTCCCGCAACGGTCATCGTCAGACTCATCAGCGGCGTGCGTAGTTCGTGCGCGACCGTTGCCAGGGCGACGGCCATCCCCCGCCGCTTTTCTTCGACCAGCAACTGACGGTCCAGCTTGATCACGACAAGCACGGCGATGACGAACGCAATGATCGGCAGTTGCAAAAGCAACGGTTGCCAGGGAATACCCGCAATGGAGTGACCGGCCACCACAAACAATGCAAATGCGCCGGCCGCTCCCGATAGCAAGGCAATCGTCGCGAACGCCGAACTGAAGTGGTATAGGACCACCACCGCGATGATGACCGACTCTGCCCATACCAGAGAGCCATTGTTCTCCAGGTAGAAGAAGATAAAAGCGAACGGCATCCCGACGGTGATGGCAAACAGCGCATAGGCCGAGAGCCATCGCTTTTGCGACAGCGCGGACGCGAACAGCAGCGGCACAAACAGCGCCGTGCAGATCAGCCGGAGCCACAGGTTCTCGTAAGCCTGGGGAAAAACATAGGACCAGATGACGTAGTAAAGCGGGTGGCCAATAACCCCAAGCGCACCCACCATCTGGATGCGACGCAGGCGCACGACGCTTTCCTCGTCGAGCAACGTCGTCCTGGAGGCCGTCTCAAATACGGCACGCCGGGCATCCCTGACGAGTCGAACCCACAACGATTCGCCCCCTGCCTGCTCTTGCATGGCTTCCATCTCGAGCTTCTGACCCCTGGAAGTTTACGGCGCTGAGCTGCCTATTGAATGGGTATGGCCGCGATGCGCGCGGCGTGTCGATGACCACTCCGCCAGCCTGACCTCGTCCCGAATCTTCGCGAGAACGTCGATCAGCCGGTCCATATCGGAGGGGGTGAGTTTCGCATGCAGCGTAAGGCGCATCAATGCCCTATTTTTGGGGGTAGCAGGCGAGCAAAAAACGGCACCGAAGATGCCATGCCGCTGCAGAGCGTTGCGTAGAACCATGACCTGGGGTTCCGTGCCGGCCTCCAGCCCGATGATCTGCTCGCTCCCGTCGCTGATGTTGTAGCCAAGCTCGGTGATGGCCGCGCGCGTGGTCCGGGTAATGGCATGCAGGCGCTCCCTGCGATCGTCCGCGCGCGCGATGAAATCCGTCGCGGCATCGAACCAGGCGATTTCATGGCGCAGCAGACCAGAGCTGAAGATGGCCGGACGCGCCTCCACCGCAAAGAAATCCTTGAATCTGGTGGAACAGGCCACAAACCCCGCGCGGCCGGCGAACGCCTTGGCCAGCGACGCTGTCCGGAAGTGGACGCGTTCGGAGAGCCCGAGCGCCGGGACAAGCCCTCCTCCCGCCGGGCCATGCGTGCCCAGCGAATGTGACTCATCAACCACCAGGACACTACCCGTCGCTTCCGCCATCTGGACGTACGCTTCCAGCGGCGCCACGCTGCCCGTGGTGCTATAGACGGAATCGACCATGATGACGCCCGGACCCAGACGCTCGATCTGGCGCGCGGCATGGGCGAAGTCGTTGTGGCGGACCGGCACGGCCTGTGCCCCCGCCGCGCTGATGCCTTCCCACAGGGAGGCATGACCGTTCATGTCGATGTAGACCGGCACTCCCGGCCCCGCAATGCACTGCACCAATCCGACGTTGGCCGCCCATCCCGACTGGGCGATCAGGCCATCTTCCGCCTGCATCAGCGTGGCGAGCTTTCGTTCGACCTGCTGTTGTGGCGTGTCGCCGTGCCGGAAAACCGAAGACATCAGCAGCTCCGGCGCCTCGTCAGTTAGCGCCCGCGCCTGCGCCTGAACCAGCGCCGATTCGCCCAGCAGGCATAGATAGTCGTTACTGCTCAGGTGCAAGGCGTCTGGCCCCGGGACGCGGCCGTGCAGCAGGTGATCCCCTCCCCAGAGCTTTTCCATTCTGTCGACGAAATGGGCAGCCATCCGATCCGAAATCCAGGCCGGTAATGGCGCGGACTGAATACGACTGACAGATTTTGTCGGTTGGGAATGAAGATTGGCGGGCGACATCGGTTCTCCTCCAAAGAATTAAGCGCCAAAATCAAAAAAAGGGATTGATTCGAAAGCTCTAGGTCCGCATTGGGAAGCCGCTCGCGTTGCAGGCCGCGCGGGCAAGCGTAGGCTAAGCCAAAGCCTGTCGGGGACGCCAACTGGCCGCTCGCCACCGTTCGCGCAGACTACACCGGCACGCTGCCATTCCTCGGCTCTCGTTCGAAGTACGGCACGGCAATGCATGACAGTTTGCGTCATCCATTCGACGCCAATAGGAAAACGCCCGCGCCGTTACTGAAGACGCATGAACGACTGCATCGGGCATGAGAAATTTATGCCAGCTCCCATGCCGGGACGACGCGATATACGAGGCGGAATTACGAAATCGTGCGCGCGTGAAATGCAAATTCCCGCGGAGGTATTGGTCGGCAGGCGCTCTTTGGAGAGTGAGCTTGCGCAAGCATTGGCGCCCTCTTCGTCTTAGGGAGTCTGAAAGTTTTCAGGCGCTACAGGCCCACTGGGCCGTTTGGGAAAATCTGTCCGTCAGCTAAGCATGGATACGACAGCATCGCGCATCCACCGGTGCGACAGTGACGCGTCCCAGCGCGAATGCCATGCAATCGAGTACATGCGATTCGGCAATTCGGCGGGCAATTCCAGCATGCTTAGGTCGAACTGGTTTGCCAGAATCCTCGCTACGCGCACCGGCAGCGTTATTGCTGCGTTGCTGTCGCGCATGGCGAACGGCGCCAGGGACAGGGTCGAAACGTACATCGGGAATTTACGTTTCGGCAATCCATGCTCCTTGAGCAAGTTGTCGACGTCGTTGTCCCGGCCAAGCATGTTGATCGTGCTGATAAACCGCATCTCGGGCAGATCGGCCAGTTCCAGCCGTTTTTCGGCAAGCGGATGATCACGCCGCACCAGGCATACGCGCCGCTCTTCGAACAGCGGGAAGAACGTCACGTTGCGCGCCTGGCGGTCGAAGCGACCGATTGCGATGTCAATGGCACCGGCCTCCAGATCTTCGACGGGCGTGACGTCCCCATAGGCCGGGAAAAAATACGCACCTGCGTTAGGCGCCGCGGTTTCCAGGAACTTGTGCAGCAACGGGGCCAGCAAGAGTTCGATGGCACTCGTCGTACCGATCTTGAATACCTGCGTTGACTCGGACGGGCGGAAGCCCCCGCCCTCCTCTAGCGCGTGGTCAACGGCTTCGAGGGCGCGCCTGACCGTGTCGCGGAGATTGCGCGCCAGCTCGGTGGGCTCCAGTCTTCCCCGGACCCTGACAAACAGCGGGTCGGACAACTCTTCGCGTAACCGGGCGAGATCCCGGCTCACGCCCGGCTGCGTGCGCGCCAGCTTTTCCGCGGTCTTGGTGACGCTGCCTGTTTCCATCAGGGATTCGAAAACCACGAGCAGATTCAGGTCGAAGCGTCGGAGCGACAGGAGATTCATGTTTCGGTCTGGGGGATGGCCGGCCGTACGCATCTGCATCTGCATCTGCATTTGTCAGGCGGCGCGGCTTTGGGGCGATCGACAGCATACCAATTACGGTATGCCATAGCGCATAAATATGATGAAAAGTTGAGGTTGCCCGGGTCCATACTTCTCGCACAAGCAGGCGTTGCAGATCGCAACAGCCTGAATTGCGGAGACTGAAGATGAAGCATGTTTTCCTGGCACTGACGTGCTGCAGTGCCGCGGCCGCCACCTGTCTGGCCCCCACCGCGTTCGCTCAGGACAACTTTCCGGCCAAGCCGATCCGGCTGGTGGTGCCGCTCCCGCCGGGCGGCGGTGCGGACGGCCTTGCGCGCATCTGGGGCGATTACGTGGCCCGGCATCTGGGTACGACCGTTGTGGTGGAAAACCGCGCCGGCGCGAATGGCTCGATCGCGGCGGCATACGTTGCCACCCAGCCAGCAGACGGCTACACGATCCTGCTTGGCACCCAGTCCAATCTCGCGCTCAACCGATTCTCGTTTGGCAAGCTGAACTACGATCCCGACCAGGGCTTCGCCGGCATCGGCATTCTTGCCAGCACGCCGCAGGTCTTGCTGGCCAGCAACGCGGTTCCGGCCAACAACGTCGCCGACCTGATCCGTCTGGCAAAGGCATCGCCGGGCAAGTACTCCTACAGCACGGCAGGAAAAGGCAACTCGACCCACCTGAACATGGAGATATTCGCCAGGCACGCTGGCGTGGATCTTCTGAACGTTCCTTACAAGGGCAGCGCCGCCGCCTTGCTGGCCGTGGTGGGCGGCGAAACCCAGTTGACCAGCGCCGTGGTCTTCTCCGCCATCCCGTTCGTCAAGGAAAAGAAGGTCAAGCCGCTGGTTGTATTTGCGGACAAGCGCGTGCCCGAGATGCCCGACGTCCCCACGCAAGCGGAAATCGGCATTCCCAAGTCACTGGGCGGCGGCTGGTACGCCCTGGTGGCGCCGAAGGGCACACCCGACGCCGTCATCCAAAAGCTCAATGTGGCCACCGCGAAGATGTGGGCGGACCCCGAATCGCGGCAAAAGCTGGGCAGGATCTACATGACCGAGCCCGCCGACAAGACGACATCCGCCGTGGCGAAAGCCACCCGCCAGGACACCGAGCAGTGGGGCCCGCTGGTCAAATCGCTGAATCTGGCCGCGCAATAAGACCTCGTTCCGGGCAAGTCCTCTCGCCCCTCTGATAACTGCTGGATGAAGGAAATTCGAATGCATGCAGCGCAATACTTCCCGCTGGTGGACGTGACCGGCGGCCCATACAACCGCGGACTCCAACACGGGCGCGCAGTGCCCGAACGCATTGCGGCGGGCGCCGCGCTATACCGCGCCCAGCTTGGCCGTCGCGGCCTGGACGATGCCACGATCGACCGTCTCGCACGCGCCATGCTCCCGCAAATCGAAGCCTTCGATCCGGCCTATCTGGAGGAAATGCGCGGCATCGCCGAAGGGGCGGGTACATCCCTTGAAAACGTCGTCGTTATCAATTGCCGGACAGAAATGCTCTATGGCTTCTCGACCATCGGCGCCAATGCGGCATTGGAAGACGGCAACGAGGACGGCGATTGCACCGGACTCGTGGTGTTGCCAAAGCGCTCCGCCACGGGCCGGCTGCTGCACGCCCACAATTGGGACTGGCGGCAGGAATGCGTAGACACCTGCATCGTGCTGCGCATCCGCGCCGACAATGGCCCCGATATCCTCGCATTCACGGAAGCCGGTGCCCTGGCGCGACACGGCTTCAACAGCCACGGCGTGTCGCTCACCGGAAATGCATTGTCCTGCCATGAGGATTACCAGCATGGCCCCGGCGTTCCGGTCGTGCTCTTGCGCCGGCGGCTGCTGGAATCCACGAACCTTGCGCACGCGATGCGAACCGTATGGAACGCGCGCCGCTACTGCTCGAGCAACATGATCCTCGCGCAGAGCAGCGCCACCGACGGGGCATGCGCAAGCCTTGAAGCCGCGCCCACCGACGTGTACTGGACGCTTCCCGAGGACGATGTGCTGGTGCATGCCAATCACTGGCTATCGCCCGTCGCAGTGTCCCGACTGCGGGACCCGGGTCTCGCCGCGCGGCCCGACAGTTTGTATCGGCAGCATCGCGTGGAGCACGCACTGCGGTCCATTACGGAACGTGGCATTGAATGGGACGACATCCGCGCCATCCTGGCCGACGACTTCGGTTTCCCCGACGGGGTCCTGCGCAGCCCCAAACCCGGCGATTTCAGCAGCATCTCGGCAACGGTGGCCACAACGCTGATGGATGTCGCCAGGAAAGTCATGTGGGTCGCGCGCAAGCCATATGAGTGCCGCGAGTTCCAGGAATACACGCTCTAGGGTTCGGGCAGCGCCCCGCTCAGCCATTAAAGATCGCCCTCACCCCGGAGTTTTTCGTGCCATTCAGTGCATTGGACCTCTTCAAGATCGGTATCGGGCCGTCCAGCTCGCACACGGTCGGCCCCATGCGGGCAGCACGGCAGTTCGTGCAGTCACTGGAGGGCCACGGCTTGCTCGCCAGCGTGACGCAACTGCGGGCCGAGCTGTACGGATCGCTTGGCGCAACCGGAAAGGGACATGGCAGCGACACCGCGATCCTGCTCGGTCTTTCCGGCCATGATCCCGATACGGTCGACGT
>DAIOET010000012.1:0-8293 GCA_036746135.1 Cupriavidus sp. | reverse complement strand
GCGGAGATCATGCGCAGGAACGAGGAATACTGGCGGCCCGCCGCGGATACGCGCGCCGCGCTGCTGGCCATCTGGAAGACGATGCAGGATTGCGTGGCGCGAGGTTGCCGCGCCGAGGGTGTCCTGCCCGGAGGCTTTGAGGTTCGCAGGCGTGCGGCCCCGCTGTTCCGCAAGCTGAGCACGCGTGACGCCTCGGGCGACCGGCTCGATGCAATGGACTGGGTCACGCTGTATGCCCTGGCGGTCAACGAGGAAAACGCGGCCGGTGGCCGCGTGGTGACAGCGCCAACAAACGGCGCCGCAGGCATCATTCCGGCCGTCCTCCACTACTACATGAAGTTCGAGGCCGGCGCCTGCGAGGACGGCGTTGTCGAATTCCTGCTGACCGCCGCGGCCATCGGCATCCTCTTCAAAAAAAACGCTTCCATCTCGGGCGCGGAAGTCGGATGCCAGGGCGAGGTGGGCGTCGCGTGCTCGATGGCGGCGGCCGGGCTGTGCGCGGTACTGGGCGGCACGGTCGCGCAGGTCGAGAATGCCGCGGAAATCGCAATGGAGCATCACCTGGGGCTAACCTGCGACCCCGTGGGCGGCCTCGTACAGATACCGTGTATCGAAAGAAATGCGATTGGCGCGATCAAGGCGATTGGCGCCGCTCGCATGGCGCTTCATGGCGACGGCAGGCACCACGTAAGCCTGGACAAGGTCATCAAGACGATGCGCGAAACCGGCGCCGATATGAAGACCAAGTACAAGGAAACCGCCAGGGGCGGTCTGGCGGTCAACATTATCGAATGTTGAAATATGGTGGTGTTGCGATAGCCCGCCACTTGGCCCCGAAGACAATGCGTAAATACTCCCCGCCTACAATTTCCCGGTCCGCCTGTCCTCGGCTACCTTCAGAATGGGTGGCGCAGTATCCATGAACTCAGGTTGAACTCTTTCCCAGAGGCTTCCCTTGCCGAGCTCTCGTCCCAGCTTATCCTCCCGCTCGAGCCACTCCTCCACGCTTCTGATGCGATTGGGGTGAATCTCGTCAAGCAGCGCGTAGTCTCTCTGAACAACACCGTATTTCCAGATGTTCCAGAAACCGGTGAAGTTGTCGCGGAAACTCATCGTGCTTTTGTCATTGGGATCGGCGTTGTAACCTGCCGGCAATGCACCGGCCGCCTTCAGCGGACCATTCCAGTACGCACTCATCTCGGTGTCGATGTATTGCGCCGGATGTCCCGTCACTTTCTCGAAGGCCGCCGCAAGTTGGTGATAGTCGACATGCTCGATCGCAACTTCGAGATCCATGCCATTCGCTCGCTCCCGATTATCGAAAAGCCAGCGCGCGTAGTATCCGCAGTCTTCCAGTGCGACGTGAGGCACGGCACCGTTCCCCAGCGGAACCCTCCAGGTCAGCACGCCATCCTCCACCGATGGCGTCATCGGTGTCCGTGAGGAAATCGCCATTTCCATATAGGGTCCTGTGGTAAGCAGCGCGGCCCCCATTCGGTCTCTGTTCTCCTGGTTCTGAAACAGGATCCATTCGCCAATACGGCCTTTGCCGTCATAGTGGCCGGCGCGAAATTTGGAATCGTAGCCAGACTTCTTGAGCGCGTAGTCCAGATTCCCGTACACGAAGAACTTGACGCCCTCTTCCAAAGCGATTTCGTAGCTGCGCATGGCCCAGTACATCTCCGTCTTCTCGCCGGTATTGAAGCCATCGATATTGATATATGCCCCGTCGCAGCCACGGAAGCCCTCTCGCAATACGGCTTCGTCCGCGAAGGTGCCTTCAAGGATGGAGACATTGCCAAGGGCGACCAGCGCCTTGGCCCGGCGTGACGCTGCATCGCGGGTAAGTGCGCGAACCGTGTACTTCTTGTCGGCAACCAGACCGCCGACGACCGGCAAGCCTTGAGCGCCAGTGCCACCAACAACGAAGATCCTGGACTCGGAACCAGAGGGCATGATTTCTCCACGGATTGGAAGGGGGATGAACTGTCCGGCGCTCGCCAATGCCCGCACCGTTCCCGAGCTTCACCGTTTCCGCCAGTCGCTCTTATAATAAGAGTGACAGTCCGCAATGGCAAGCGACTTATCATGCGGCCTGCATGACAATGGTCTTGAGAGAACTTAAGGAAGCAGCGAGATGCGCTCGAAGGGTTTCGACGGAATGGTTTGTTCGATCGCCGGTGTGATGGCGATGATCGGTGACCGCTGGGGGCTGCTGATCCTGCGCGATCTTGTATGCGGCCTGAGCCGGTACGAGGATTTCCGCCAATCGTCGGGGATTACCAACGCCACGCTGAGCGACCGGTTGAAGCATCTGGAAGCCAGCGGCCTTGTCGAACGGCGACGCTATCAAGAGAATCCGGAACGGTTCGAATATCTCCTGACCCCGAAAGGCTGGCATGTCGCCCCGGTGATGCCAGTGCTTGCACAGATCGGTGATCGACTGGGGGTGTCCGGCGCTTCCGCGCCGCCACTGCAGTTTGTGAATAGAGAATCGGGCGCCGACGTGGGCTGGAGCTTTTTTGACAGCGATACCGGCAAGCCCATCAGCGCGACGGATGTGATTGTCAAGGCGGGGCCAGGGGCCGACGATCTGGTCCGGTGGCGCGTTGCCCACGCGGAGCGCAGACGCAATGAAAGCGATAAGTAGCCGGGCGCACGGCGTTTCGCCTACAGCAATGCGTCCCGCGTTGCCGGCGTGGCGGCCTGCCAGCCTCCGCCCAACGCCTTGAACGCGGCAATGGCCGCGCGGGCCGATTGCGCTTCGGCCTGCGCCTTGGCATCGGAAGTCTTCAGCAGATTCTCATCGGCGAGCAGCACCTCGATCAGGCGGACGACGCCCTTCTGGTAAGCCGCGAACGAGGAGTTCCGGGCCTGACGCAGCGCCAGTTCCCCGCGTTCGAGGGTATTGGTCTGTTCCTCGCGCTTGACCAGCGCCGTGAAAGCATTTTCGACATCTTCCGATGCGTGCAGCACGGCCAGCCGATAGCCCGCCAGTGCCTCGGCCTCCTGCCCCTTGGCCTGATCGATCTGCGCTCCGATACGACCGAAGTCGAACAGCCGCCAGCGCAATCCGGCAACCCCCGCCGCCTGATTGGCGCCGGCCGAGAACAGATTGCCGCTGGCCACGGTAGTCGCGCTGCCCAGGAGTCCGCTGAGGGAGACCTTCGGATAGTACTCGGCGATGGCGGCGCCGATGCGGGCATTCGATGCCGCCAACCGGCGCTCTGCCACGATGAGGTCCGGGCGCCGCCGGAGCAAGTCGGCAGGTGTGCCAGTGTC
The DNA here is from genome assembly GCA_036746135.1 of Cupriavidus sp. Lineage (GTDB taxonomy): Bacteria > Pseudomonadota > Gammaproteobacteria > Burkholderiales > Burkholderiaceae > Cupriavidus. Next base: position 5,011 of record DAIOET010000012.1, on the reverse strand, counting down.
TTCGATGCGTGGAGCGGCCGGGATCGCCTTGATGTCGGCAAGTTCGGCACGGTAGGTACCCGGAGGAGTGCCGAGCAGCACGTCCATCGAATTCATCGCGGCATCGAGTCCGAATTCGAGTTCCGGAATGGTGGCCTCCACCTGTGCGAGCGCGCCTTCCGCCTGCTGTACCTCCAGCGCGGCGGCAAGTCCCTTGGCGTAGAGCAGCCTGACGGTCGAGACCAGCTTCCGCTGTGTCTCCACCTGCTGCCGCGCAATCGACAGCCGGGCCTGAAGGCCACGGATGGTCACGTAGGTGTCGGCGGCCTGTGCCGCCACTTCCACGCGCGTAGCAGCCAGCCCCGCCTCCGACGCCTGGTACTCCGCCTGCGAGGCCTGGCGCTCGCGCCGCAGGCCCCCGAAGATATCGATCTCCCAGCTTGCGGTGAGGTCTGCCTCGTACAGGCTGCCATGCCGGTCGAAGTTCGGCGTTGCGTTCAGCACCCGGCCCAATGGTGTCTCGACGGACTGGTATTGCTTCGCGGCCTGGGCACTGACTCCGCCCGACGGCAACAGCGCGGCCGTGGCAAAGCGCAGCCCGGCCCCGGCCTGCGTGACCCGCGCCGAGGCGGCCGCCAGGTCGAGGTTCTGGTCGAGCGCCAGCCGCACGAAGCGTGTCAGTTGCGGGTCGCCAAACCCTTCCCACCAGACTTCGAGATCCGCCCGGGTGGCGGCCTGACGCTGCTCCACGTCGCGTTGCCCAAGAAAGCGTTCCGCGTTGGGCACATCGGGCTTGTGGTAGTCGGGGCCGACAGCACAGCCGGCAAGTGCCGCCACGGCAGTCGCGGTGACAACAAGGCCGGGCAGGCCATCGAGAGATCGGAAGCGAAGAGACGGAAAATGCATAGGTTGGCGGAATAACATGATCGGTTGCATTGCGTGACGTGTGACCATAATACAAACTGGTCACTCTTTGTCAATGACCAATCACCGTGTAAGCTCATGCCATGACCGACACCCAACCCATCCCTCCTCTGCCCCGCGGCCCCGTGGACCATAGCGTGCGCAGCCAGATCGTGGACGCCGCCACGGAGCACTTCAGCCTCTACGGATACGAAAAGACAACGGTTTCCGACCTGGCCAAGGCCATCGGATTCTCAAAGGCCTACGTCTACAAGTTCTTCGACTCCAAGCAGGCAATCGGCGAGGTCATTTGCGGCAACTGCCTGGCCCAGATGCGCCAGGCCGTGGACGAGGCGGTGGCCGGAGCGGATTCCGCCTCGGAGCGGCTGCGACGCCTCTTTGGCACGCTGGCCGAGGCTGGCAGCCGGCTTTTCTTCCAGGACCGCAAGCTGTACGCCATTGCCGTGGTGGCCTGCGAAGAGCAGTGGGGATCGGCTCGCGCCTATGACGCCCACATGCAGCAACTGATCCTCCAGATCGTGCGCGAGGGGCGTGAAGCAGGTGAATTCGAGCGCAAGACGCCCCTCGACGAGACGGCTCACGCCATCTACCTCGTGATGAAGCCCTACCTCGATCCGCTGCAACTCCAGCACAACCTCGACTTTGTCGAAGTGGCGCCGGCGCAGCTCAGCAACCTGATCCTGCGAAGTCTGGCGCCCTGACATCTCGCGCGTCCTCGGCACACGCCATGTGAAATTGCGCAGTGACCATTGACTATTTTGGTCACTGTTTATACAGTGAAGGCCATTCGTATGGAGGGCCCTCATGCTTCAGCGCCGCTTTTTCGCATCCACCGTCACCCACGCCGCCACCCGCACCACTACCATCGCTGCCATCTGTCTTGTGCCGCTCGCCCTTGCGGCATGCGGCGGCGATCCGCAGCCCGATCCCCGCGTGCTGGCGCCATTGGTGAGGGTGGAAAACGTCCAGGATGCATCCGCCGTCCGGCGCGCCTTCACCGGCGTCGTTGCCGCCCGGGTGCAGAGCGACCTGGGCTTTCGCGTCTCGGGCAAGGTGCTGGAGCGCCTGGTCGACACCGGCCAATCCGTGAAGCGCGGCCAGCCGTTGATGCGACTCGATCCCATCGACCTGAAGCTGGCGGCACGCGCGCGACAGGAAGCCGTGGCCGCCGCCAAGGCCCGCGCCACGCAACTGGCGGCTGACGAGGAGCGCTACCGCGATCTCGTGGCGGCCGGGGCGGTGTCCGCGTCCGCTTATGACCAGATCAAGGCTTCCGCCGACTCGGCGCGGGCCCAGCTCCGGGCGGAAGAGGCGCAGGCCGACGTGGCGCGAAACGCATCCGACTATGCCGTGTTGCTGGCCGATGCCGACGGGGTTGTGGTCGAAACCGTCGCCGAAGCCGGACAGGTGGTGAATGCTGGCCAAGTGGTGGTGCGACTGGCCCGTGCCGGGCAGCGCGAAGCCATCATCCATCTGCCGGAAACCCTGCGCCCGCCGGCAGGCTCCACGGCCCGCGCAACGCTCTATGGCAAGGACGGCGAGGCAGTCACCGCGACCCTGCGGCAGCTTTCCGACGCTGCCGACAGACAAACCCGCACCTATGAAGCGCGCTACGTGCTTGGCGGTGCGCTGACCGACGCGCCGCTCGGCGCCACCGTCACGCTGCAGGTGGCCGACCCGAAGGAAGCGGCATCCGGCCTGCAAGTCCCCATCGGCGCCCTCCACGATCCGGGCAAGGGCCCCGGCGTCTGGGTAGTCACAGGCAATCCCGCGCACGCAACGTGGCGACCGGTAACCGTGCGCGCCATCGGCGACGATACCGCGCGGATCGAGGGCCAGATTCAGCCTGGCGACCGCGTGGTGGCGCTGGGCGTCCACTTGCTGACCGAAGGACAGCAGGTCAGGGTGGCGTCGGACGTGAAGGTGGCGGAAGCCGCCCCGGCCGCCCAAACCGGTAAAGGCGCGCATGCCGTCAACGGCGTACGGGGACAGCAATGAGTGGCTTCAATCTCTCGGCACTCGCGGTGCGCGAACGTGCCGTCACGCTCTTCCTGATTGTTCTTGTCTCGATCGCCGGCGTTGTCGCCTTCTTCCAGCTCGGCCGCGCGGAGGACCCGCCATTCACCGTCAAGTCGATGATCTTCATCACGGCATGGCCCGGCGCGACAGCGCAGGAAATGCAGGACCAGGTCGCGGAAAAACTGGAAAAGCGCATGCAGGAACTGCGCTACTACGACCGGACGGAAACCTACACGCGGCCTGGACTGGCTTTCACCACCGTCACGCTGCTCGATAGCACGCCGCCAAAGGAAGTGCCGGAGGAGTTCTACCAGGCCCGCAAGAAACTCGGCGACGAGGCGCGGTCCCTGCCGGCGGGCGTTATCGGCCCGCTCATCAACGACGAATACTCGGACGTGACCTTCGGCCTCTTCGCGCTGAAGGCCAGGGGCGAGCCGCAACGGCTGCTGGTGCGCGAAGCGGAGACCATCCGCCAGCGCCTGCTGCATGTGGCCGGCGTGAAGAAGGTCAACATCATCGGCGAGCAGGCGGAGCGCATCTACGTGTCGTTCTCGCATGACCGGCTGGCCACGCTCGGCGTGACGCCGCAGGACATCTTCGCCGCACTCAACAGCCAGAACGTGCTCACCCCCGCGGGCTCCATCGACACCAACGGGCCGCAGGTCTTCGTGCGGCTCGACGGCGCGTTCGACAAGCTCGACCCCATCCGTGACACCCCCGTGGTAGCGCACGGCCGCACACTGAAACTGTCCGACATCGCCACCGTCGAACGCGGCTATCAGGACCCGGCCACCTTCGTTGTACGCAACAAGGGCGAGCCGGCGCTGCTGCTCGGCATCGTGATGCGCGACGGCTGGAACGGCCTCGACCTGGGCAAGTCGCTCGATGCGGAAGTGGCGAAGATCGGCGCCGAACTGCCGCTGGGGATGGAACTGAGCAAGGTTACCGACCAGGCCGTCAACATCAAGGCGTCGGTCGACGAGTTCATGGTCAAGTTCTTCGCCGCGCTGATCGTGGTGCTCGTGGTGAGCTTTGTCAGCATGGGCTGGAGAGTCGGCATCGTGGTCGCCGCGGCAGTGCCGCTGACGTTGGCCGCCGTCTTCGTGGTCATGGCCGCCACCGGAAAGAACTTCGACCGCATCACGCTGGGCTCCCTGATACTGGCACTCGGACTGCTGGTTGACGATGCCATCATCGCCATCGAAATGATGGTGGTGAAGATGGAGGAAGGCTACGGACGGATCGCGGCGTCGGCCTACGCATGGAGCCATACGGCAGCGCCGATGCTCTCCGGCACGCTTGTCACTGCGGTGGGCTTCATGCCGAACGGCTTCGCGAAGTCTTCCGCGGGCGAATACACCGGCAACCAGTTCTGGATCGTGGGGATCGCACTGATCGCGTCGTGGATCGTCGCGGTCGCCTTCACGCCCTATCTCGGCGTGAAGCTGCTGCCTGAAATGAAGAAGGTGGAAGGCGGCCATCACGCTATCTACGCCACGCCGAACTACCAGCGCTTTCGCGGGTTGCTGGGGCGGGTGATCGGGCGGAAATGGCTGGTGGCGGCAATCGTCGTCGGACTGTTCGCCGCGAGCGCCGTCGGCATGGGTGCCGTGCGCAAGCAGTTCTTCCCGACTTCCGATCGTCCCGAGGTGCTGGTGGAGGTGCAGATGCCCTATGGCACGTCCATCGAACAGACCAGCGCCGCGGCGCAAAAGGTGGAAGCGTGGCTCGACAAGCAGCCAGAAGCGAAGATCGTGACGTCCTATATCGGCCAGGGGGCACCGCGCTTCTACCTGGCCATGTCGCCGGAACTGCCTGACCCGTCCTTCGCCAAGATCGTGGTGCGAACCGACAGCCAGGAAGAACGCGACGTACTCAAGGGCAGGCTCCGCCAAGCCGTCGCCGAAGGTTTGGCATCGGGCGCGCGCGTGCGCGTGACGCAATTGGTGTTCGGGCCGTATTCACCCTTCCCTGTCGCGTTTCGTGTCATGGGTCCCGACCCCGACAAGCTGCGTGTCATCGCGAAGCAGGTTGAGGACGTGATGAATGCCAGCCCGCTGATGCGCACCGTCAACACCGACTGGGGCCC
>DAIOET010000011.1:0-36187 GCA_036746135.1 Cupriavidus sp. | reverse complement strand
GTTTTCGGCATCGGGAAGCACCGACTACGGCGATCTGGTCGACGCGGCGCGTCACGCGGCGCAGGAAGGCGACGCAGGCGTGAAAGTGATTGCCGCAGGCATCCCGCTGCATGTGGAGGCCGCCGCCGTGCAAGCGAATTTTGAGATGAACGTGATTGGCTGGGGCTCGCTCGCGGCCGTGCTGTTGCTCGTGTGGCTGGCATTCCGGTCGCTGCGGCCGATCGTGCTGGTAGGGCTGTCGTTGCTGGTCGGCACGGCTGCGGCGCTTTCGGTCACGGCACTGGTCTTCGACCGCGTTCACTTGATCACGCTGGTGTTTGGCGCGAGCCTGGTCGGCGTGGCCGAGGACTTCGGCATCCACTATTTCGTCACGCGCCAGGGCAGCAGGCAGACGCCGCCCGGCGTGATGCGCTTCCTGCTGCCCGGGATGGCGCTCGCGCTGTCGACCAGCGTCGTTGCGTATCTCGCGCTCGGCATCGCGCCGTTTCCGGGATTGCGGCAGATGGCGTTGTTCTCCGCCGTCGGGCTTGTGGCGGCTTTCCTCACCGTGGTGTTCTGGTTTCCGTTGCTGGACCGCGGTGAGCTGCGGCCGACGCGGTTATCGGCATGGCTGGCGGCGAGCCTTGCACGCTGGCCGCGTGTGGGCTGGGACGTCCGCACCGCGCTGCTGCTTGGCGCGCTGGCCGTCTTCATCGTGGCGGGCGTTGCCCGCGTGCGCGTGGTTGACGACGTGCGGCAATTGCAGAGTTCGCCACAGGCGCTGATCGACGCGCAACGCGCGACGGGCCGCCTGCTAGGCACGCCGAGTCCGGCGCAGTTCGTGCTCGTGCGCGGCGCCACGCCGGACCAGGTGCTTTCACGCGAAGAGGATGTGAAGAAGGCACTCGCACCGGTCATCGCCAGTGGCGGGCTGGCGGGCTTTCTTGCGATTTCCGACTGGGTGCCATCGGCTGCGCGGCAACGCGCCGACGCGGCGCTGGCCGACCAGCAGGAAAGCGCCGTGCGCGAGCGCGTTGCGCGGGCGCTCGGCGGCGGCGTGCCCACGGCATCGCAAACGTCGAAGGACGGCACGCTGACGCTTTCCGCATGGCTCGCGCAGCCGGTGTCGGCCACGTTGCGCCACCTTTGGCAGGATCGCCAGGGCGACGGCTACGCAAGCGTGATGCTGCTGCGCGGCGGGGAGAGTGCCGCGACGATGCAGTCGATCCGATCGACGCTGGCGGGGATGCGGGACGTGGAATGGATCGATCACGTGGCCGATATCTCGGCACTGCTGCGCCACTACCGTGTGCTGATGAGCTGGCTGCTGGCGGCCGGCGCAGCGGGCGTGGCATTGCTGCTGGCCTGGCGATATGGCCGGGCAGGGTGGCGCGCACTCGTGCCGACGCTGCTGGCGGCGGCCTTCAGCGTGGCGCTGTTGGGCTGGCTGCAGGTGCCGCTGCAGTTGTTCTCGGTGCTGGCGCTCGCATTGCTGCTCGGCGTTGGCGTCGACTACGGAATCTTCTTGCTGGAGCATCCCGGCGACGGGCTGTCATGGTCGGCGATCGTGCTCGGCGCGGCCAGCACGCTGCTGGCATTCGGGCTGCTGGCGCTGTCGTCGACGCCGGCGCTGCATGCGTTCGGCATGACGATGCTCTCGGGCGTCGGCGCGGTGTGGGCGCTGTCGCCGTGTTTCCGGCCGCCAGCCAGCCGGGATTGACCGCGAACTCGCACGACGGCGTGCCACGCGCAAAACCAGATATCGCAACAGGATTGAAGACATGAATATCGAACAAGTGGATGTGCTCATCATCGGTGCCGGTCCCTCAGGCTCCGTGGCGGCGGGATTGCTGCGCAAGCGCGGCATCGGCGTGCTGGTCATCGAGAAGGAGACGTTCCCGCGCTTTTCCATCGGCGAGAGCTTGCTGCCGCAGAGCATGGCCTACATCGAGGAGGCCGGCATGCTGCAGGCCGTGGTGGAAGCGGGCTTTCAGTACAAGAATGGCGCGGCTTTCGCGCGCGGCGACCGCTATACCGATTTCGATTTCCGCGACAAGTTCTCGGAAGGCTGGGGCACCACGTATCAGGTGCAGCGCGGCCACTTCGACCACGTGCTGATCCGCGAGGCGCAGAAGCAGGGCGCCGAGGTGCGGTTCTGCCATGTGGTGGAGTCCGTCGATGTGGAAGGCGATACGCCGCTGGTCACCGTGCGCAATCCCGATGGCGAACGGTACGCCGTGCGCCCGCGCTTCGTGCTCGATGCCTCGGGCTTCGCACGTATCCTGCCGCGCCTGCTGGACCTGGAGTCACCGTCGAATTTCCCGGTGCGCAGCGCGATCTTTACGCACGTGGAAGACCGCATTCCGCTGGGCACGTTCGACCGCAACAAGATCCGGATCAGCGTGCATCCCGAGCATGTGGACGTCTGGTACTGGACGATTCCGTTCTCGGATGGCCGCTGCTCGCAGGGCGTGGTGGCCGAAGCTTCGTTCTTCGAGCGCTACGAGGGCGACGAAATGACCCGGCTGCGCAAGCTGGTGGGCGAAGAACCGGGCCTGGCGCGGCTGCTTGCCGATGCCAGGTGGGATACCCCGGCGCGCCAGATCGTCGGCTACTCGGCGAACGTCAAATCGCTGTGGGGCAAGGGCTATGCGCTGCTCGGCAATGCCGGCGAGTTCCTGGACCCGGTGTTTTCCTCGGGCGTCACGATTGCGTTCAAGTCCGCGAGTCTCGCGGTGGCATGCCTGGCGCGTCAGCTCGACGGGCAGACCGTGGACTGGGATGCGGACTACGCGCGACCGCTGAAGTCGGGCGTGGATTGCTTCCGCACCTTCGTGGAAGCCTGGTACGAAGGGCGCTTCCAGGCCCTGATCTTCCATCCGAATGCCAGCGCCGAGATTCGCCGCATGATCTCGGCCATCCTTGCCGGCTATGCGTGGGATCAGAACAACCCGTTCGTGGTCGAGTCCAGGCGGCGGCTCAGCGTGCTGGAGCAGCTTTGCGAAGCCTGATCCGGCGCCTGATGGCAGCGTCGGCCGCCGCGATTGTCGCGTTCTCGGCAAGCGGCTGCGCCACGCGGCAAGCTACGGTCTCCGCCAGTCAGCCCGTGCCCCAGCTGCGGCTGGCGCCAGCCATGCTTGGCCGGACACTGTCTCTGCAGCAGCAGATCACCGTGCAGGCCCGCACGCCGCACGGAGAGCAGACGCGCGAGCTGCTGGCGGTGTTGCAGGCCGATGCCACGCATACGCGGCTGGCCGCGCTGGCCGGCGGACAGGTGCTGGCGCGGCTCGACTGGGACGGCAACGACCTGCGCGTGACCCGCGCGCCGTGGGCGCCGGCCGAGGTGGCACCCGAGCGAATCCTGAGCGACCTGCAACTCGCGCTGTGGCCGCTGACGGCCATCCGTGCGGCGTTGCCCGATGGCTGGAGCGTGGACACGCTGGCAGGAACAGCAACGCGGCGCCTGCGTACGGGCCAGGAGCTGGTGGCCGAAGTCAGCTATCCGGATGACGTAACGACGGTGTTCGTCCAGTACCGCGACGGCTATCGGCTGACCATCCGCACATTGCCGACCGGAGAGCGCAATTGACCGTCTTCCTCAATCACGTGGGCGTGGCCTGTGCACTGGGCAGCGGCACGCAGGCCGTACGCGAGGCGCTGTGGAGCAGCGGCTCTGGCGATGCCATCCGTAGTGGCGAGATCACCGATCGCTACACGCCGGGCCGACCGCTGCAACTGGGCACGGTGACAGTGCCGTTGCAGGGTAGCGATGTCCCGGCCTCCGCCGCACTGTCGCGGCGTAGCCGCAACAACGCGCTGATGCTGCATACGCTGGCGCAAATCCGTGGCGAGGTTGACCAGGCGCTTGCCGGTGTCGATCCGACCCGCGTGGCCATCGTGCTCGGCACCAGCACGTCCGGGATCGGCGATAGCGAACAGGCCATGCGCGAGCGCGCCCGTCTTGGGCAGTGGCCGGCGGGCTTCGACTATGGACAGCAGGAGCTTGGCTCGCCCGCGCAGTATCTGGCGGAGGTGCTGGGTACGGCGGGGCCCGCCTATACGCTGTCGACCGCCTGCTCGTCCAGTGCGAAGGCGATGGCGTCGGCGGCCCGGTTGCTGGAGCACGGCATGGCCGACGTGGTGCTCGCCGGGGGCGTGGATACGCTGTGCAGCTTCACGATTGCGGGGTTTTCCGCGTTGGAGTCCGTTAGCGCCGCGCGTTGCAATCCGTTCTCGGCCAACCGCAATGGCATCAACCTTGGCGAGGGCGCGGCATTGTTCCTGATGACGCGCCGCGCCGGACAGGTTCGCCTGGCGGGGTGGGGCGAGACATCGGACGCGCACCATATTTCCGCGCCCGACCCGGCCGGCACAGGCGCGCGCTCCGCGATGCAGCAGGCGCTTGCGCGTGCGGGGATCGATGCGTCGGCGATCGACTATCTGAACCTGCATGGCACCGCGACCGTGCAGAACGATGCAATGGAGTCCCACGCCGTGGCCGCGGTACTGGGCGGCGATGTGCCGGTCAGCTCGACCAAGCCGATGACCGGCCATGCGCTTGGCGCAGCGGGCGCGATAGAGGCGGCGCTGCTTTGGCTGACGCTGGCCGACAACGCGCGCGGCAGGCTGCCCGCGCACTGGTGGGACGGCGCGCGCGACCCCGCGCTGGCGCCGCTGCGTCTGGTGGAAGCGGGCGAGTCGCTCGGCCGCGCGCCGCGCTATGCGATGAGCAATTCGTTCGCGTTCGGCGGCAGTAACAGCACGCTGATCCTGGGAGAGGGCTAGACATGACCGATATGCAAGTGCTGCCGCCGGTGGCCGAGGTGGTTCCTCACGCCGGCGCCATGCGGTTGATCGACGAACTGCTGCATGCGGGCGAGAAGTGCGTCGCGCGGGCGACGGTGCGCGCCACGCAGTTGTTTGTGGACGATGCAGGCATGCCCGGATGGGTAGGCATCGAGTACATGGCGCAGACGATCGCCGCATGGGCCGGCGTGCGGGCACGGCGCGCGGGGGAGAAGCCGGGTATCGGCTTTCTGCTTGGCTCGCGGCGTTACGAATGCGACGTGGCGGCGTTTCCGGTGGGCAGCGAGCTGACGATTACGGTGTGTCCCGAACTGATCGGCGACAACGGTCTGGGAATGTTCGGCTGCACGCTGGCAATGGACGGCAGCGAGGTGGCGCGGGCCAATGTTTCGGTTTTCCAGCCTGCCGATGCGCAGGCTTTCCTGCAAGGACAGCAAGCATGACGAATCAGTGTGTGCTCGTGACGGGCGCATCGCGCGGTATTGGCCGCGCCATTGCGTTGCGGCTGGCGCGCGATGGCTACGACGTCGTGGTGCATTGCCGCTCGCGCCGTAGCGAGGCGGAATCGGTGGCCGATGCGGTGCGCGCAATCGGGCGTGGCGCGCGCGTGCTGAGCTTCGATGTCAGCCAGCGCGACGCCACGGCGGCGGCACTGCAGGCCGACATCGACGCGCACGGTGCGTATTACGGCGTGGTCTGCAATGCGGGCCTGGCGCGCGATGCGGCGTTTCCGGCGATGACCGGCGAGGAATGGGACGAGGTGGTTCACACCAATCTCGATGCGTTCTACAACGTGCTGAACCCGGTGGTCATGCCGATGGTGCAGCGGCGCCAGCCGGGGCGGATCGTGACGCTGTCCTCGGTGTCGGGACTCGTCGGCAACCGGGGGCAGACGAACTACAGCGCGGCCAAGGCGGGCATCATCGGCGCGACCAAGGCACTGGCGATCGAACTGGCCAAGCGCGCGATTACGGTCAATTGCGTCGCGCCGGGGCTGATCGACACGGAAATGATCGAGGAACACGTGCGTGAGGAAGCACTGAAGCTGATTCCGGCGCGGCGTGTGGGCACGCCGGATGAAGTGGCTGCGGCGGTGGCGTTCCTGATGTCGGCCGACGCGGGGTATATCACGCGCCAGGTGATTTCCGTCAATGGAGGGATGATCGGATGAAGCGAGTCGTAGTGACCGGGGTGGGCGCCATTAGCGCCATCGGCAATGATTGGCGGACCGTGCGCGCGCGTCTTGAGTCGGGCGTGAGCGCCGTGGTGAGCATGCCCGAGTGGCGCAAATACAAGGGACTCAACACCTATCTGGCCGCGCCCGTGCCGCCGTTCGACGTGCCCGCGCATTACACGCGCAAGGCCACGCGCGCGATGGGCAGGGTCGCGCTGATGTCGGTGCTGGCAAGCGAGGCCGCCTTGCATGACGCGGGCCTGCATGGCCATCCGCTGGTGACCAGCGGCAAGCTCGGCATTTCCTATGGCTCGTCGACCGGCACGCCCGCGGCGGTGGCCGACTTCGGCCGCATGATGATCAACAATACGACCGAGGACGTCAGCGCAACGACCTACATCCGCATGATGCCGCATACGACGGCAGTCAACATCGGTGTGTTCTTTGGCATCACGGGCCGGATACTGACCACATCGAGTGCCTGCACGTCGGGTAGCCAGGGGATTGGCTACGCCTACGAGACCATTCGCGCGGGCCTGCAAACCGCGATGCTGGCGGGCGGTGCGGAAGAACTCGACGCCACAGAGGCCGCCGTGTTCGATACGCTGTTCGCCACCAGCACGAGCAATGACACGCCCGGAACGACGCCGCGCCCGTTCGATGCCGGCCGCGACGGGCTGGTGCTGGGCGAGGGCGCGGGCACGCTTGTGCTGGAGGAGTTGGAGCACGCGCGGGCGCGCGGCGCGCGCATCCTTGCCGAGATCGTCGGCTACGGCACCAACAGCGACGGCGCCCACGTCACCCACCCGAAGGCCGAGACGATGGCCGAGGCCATGCGGCTGGCGCTGGAGGCCGCGCAACTCGATGCCGGCCGGATCGGCTACGTCAACGCGCATGGCACGGCGACCGAGCATGGCGACATCGCCGAGTCGCATGCCACGCATGCGGTGCTGGGTGGCGGCGTGCCCGTCAGTTCGCTCAAGAGCTTTCTTGGCCATACGCTGGGTGCCTGCGGCGCGCTGGAAGCATGGATGAGCATCGAGATGATGCGTGATGGCTGGTTCGCGCCGACGATCAATCTCGATCAGCCGGACCCGCGTTGCGCCGCGCTCGACTACATCGTGGGCGAGGGGCGTAGACTTGATGCCGAATATGTGATGAGTAATAACTTCGCGTTCGGTGGCATCAACACCTCGTTGATCTTCCGCCGGTGGCAGGAGTGAGCCATCGGTGGTATCGCCGTGTGCCGCCGCCGTGTGGCATGCGCTGCCCAACGAACGCCTCAAGACCCTGAATTCGCCCCCGACCTATCCCATGAATATCAAGCAAGCTCCCGGCCTTGCCGCTTTGCCGGCCGACGCGGCCACCGTCGAGTTCGGCGGTGCCATGCTCACCATCGAGGACGTGGTGGCGCTGGCGCGGCGTGACGCTGCGCCGGTCCTGTCCTCGGCGCCCGATTTCCGCGAGCGCATTCAGCGCGGCGCATCCTTCCTGGACACCCTGCTGGCGCAGGAAGGCAAGATCTATGGCGTCACTACGGGTTATGGCGACTCCTGTGGCGTGGACGTTCCCGTGAGCCTTGCCGCGGAACTGCCCACCCATCTCTATACCTTTCATGGCTGCGGCCTGGGCCGGATGCTGGAGCCCGATGAAACCCGCGCCGTGCTGGCGGCGCGTCTGGCTTCGCTTTGCCGTGGCTATTCGGCGGTCAGCCCGGCGCTGCTCGAACAACTGACGGCGCTGCTGCAGAACGACGTACTGCCGCGTATCCCCGCCGAAGGATCGGTGGGCGCCAGCGGCGATCTGACGCCGCTGTCGTACGTGGCCGCCGTGCTGTGCGGCGAGCGCGAGGTAGCGTTCGACGGACGCCAGATGTCCGCCGGCGAGGCGCTGGCGGCGATTGGCCGCGCGCCGTTGCGCCTGCGTCCCAAGGAAGCGCTCGCCATCATGAATGGCACGGCGGTGATGACCGGCCTGGCGTGCCTGGCATGGCAGCGCGCGGCCGACCTGGCCCGCCTGGCGGCCACGCTCACCGCCTGCGGCGTGGTTGCCACGGACGGCAACCCCTACCACTTCGACGCCGCGCTCTCCGAAGCCAAACCGCATCCTGGCCAGGTGCGCGCGGCAGCGGCAATCCGCGAATGGCTTGGCGGTGCACGGGCGCCGCGCCACTCGCGCCGGTTGCAGGATCGCTATTCGCTGCGTTGCGCGCCGCACGTGATCGGTGTGCTGGAGGACGCGCTCGATTGGTCGCGCCGCTGGATCGAAACCGAACTCAACAGCGCCAACGACAATCCTCTGGTGGAGCCGGACGAAGAGCGCGTGCTGCATGGCGGGCATTTCTATGGCGGCCATATCGCGTTTGCGATGGACGGGCTCAAGGCGGCCGTGGCCAGCGTGGCCGATCTGCTGGACCGCCAGCTCGCCACACTGGTCGATCCGCGCTTCAATCACGGCCTGCCGGCCAATCTGTCCGGGGCCACCGGACCCACGGCCTGCCTGCACCACGGCCTCAAGGCAGTGCAGATCGGCGTGTCGGCGTGGACCGCGGAGGCGCTGAAGAACACCATGCCGGCGGCATCGTTCTCGCGCTCGACGGAGTGCCATAACCAGGACAAGGTCAGCATGGGAACCATCGCCGCCCGGGACTGCATCCGGGTGATCGAGCTGAGCGAGCAGGTAGGCGCCGCGATGCTGATCGCGGTGCGGCAGGCGCTTGCGTTGCGCGAGCGGCTTGGCGGCACCATTCCCGCACCGATGACGCCGCTGGTGCATCGGCTGAACGAGCGTATCCCGTTTATCGAGGCCGACCGGGCGCTCGACACCGAGCTGGTGGCGCTCGTCGGCGAAATCCGCCAGGGCGAATGGCGCTAGCATGGTCCGCGCCAGCGCTGCTTAGCGCGCTGGCAACTTCCCTATGTCTGGTTGCCTGAGCGCTAATACAACCACCCGGGAGGCTTCCTGTCTCTCAATACAGGGATTACACCAACATCGTTGCCTTGCGAGCAAGATACATCACAACGTGATCTAAATTGTAAGGTTGCCGCAAGCCGCATGAAAGGCCCTTGGAAGACATCGTTTGTAGATTCCCTTCACCCGCATGCGCGGGCATTGAAGGAGACAAACGATGTTCGAACGCGAGACGCAGCGCCCGCTGCCTGATTGCCTGGGGGCTGACCAATGAGCCAGCCCCATCGCTTCAAGAAGGACTACTACGGCGGGGCGCTGATGGTGCTGACCGGGCTGGCGGCCGTGACCGCCGGACTGCAGTACCACACCGGCACGCTGAGCCGCATGGGTCCCGGATTTTTCCCGGTTGCCGTTGGCGCGTTGCTCGCGTTCGTTGGCGTACTGATTGCCAGTTCCGCGCGCAACCAACCGGCCCCATCCAAGACTGAGCAGCCGTCGGGGCATGGGCATGGCCATGCAGCGCCCGACTTGCGCGGCACGGTGTGCATCGTGCTGGGCACGCTTGCATTCCTGCTGTTCGGCGTCTACGGCGGCATGATTCCGGCGACGTTCGCCATCGTCTTCATCTCCGCGCTGGGTGATCGCAGCAACAGCATCAAGCAGGCGGCAGCGCTTGCCGTGGCGATGTGCGTGATCGCGGCCGTGGTGTTTTCCTGGCTGCTGCAGATTCAGCTGCCGCTGTTCACCTGGGGAGGCTGAACGTCATGGTATCGAACTCCTTGCATGATCTCTGGTTCGGCTTCGGTGTGGCCTTCCAGGGCAGTAACCTGATGTGGTCGTTCTTCGGCGTGCTGGTCGGGAACCTGATTGGCGTGTTGCCCGGCATGGGCGCGCTGTCGGCTATCTCGATCCTGTTGCCGCTGACCTACGTGATGCATCCCGTGCCGGCCATCCTGATGCTGGCCGGCATCTTCTACGGATCGCAGTACGGTGGCGCGATCGGCGCGATCCTGCTCAATCTTCCGTCGCATCCACCGCATGCCGTGACGTGCCTGGACGGCTATCCGATGACGCGCGCCGGCAAGGGCGGAACGGCGCTTGGCATCACGATGATCTGCTCGTTCTTTGCCGCGTCGGTGGGCATTCTGGTGATGATCTTCGCATCGCCGTTGCTGACCGCCATCGCGTTCAAGTTCGGCCCGGCGGAGATTTTCTCGATCATGCTGCTCGGCCTGCTGGCGGGTTCGACGATGTCGCGCGGGTCGCCGCTCAAGGGCGTGGCCATGACGCTGTTCGGTCTGCTGTGCGGCGTGGTTGGCACCGATGTCAATACGGGCACGTTCCGCTTTGCGCTGGGCATTCCCGAATTGAGCGACGGACTGGAGCTGGTGGCCATCGCGATGGGGCTGTTCGGTGTGGCGGACTTCATCCTGAACGTGAACCGTATGACGGCGGTGACCAGCAACGCCAAACTGCGGATTCGGGACATGCGCCCCAGCATGGCGGAGCTGAAGCAGGCATTCTGGCCGATGGTGCGCGGCACGGGCGTCGGTACGCTGTTCGGCGCAATGCCCGGTACCGGCCCGACGATCACCACGTTCGTCGCCTATGCGCTGGAGCGCAAGATCTCGAAGACGCCCGAGAAGTTCGGCACGGGCATGATCGCCGGTGTGGCCGCGCCGGAGGCATCGTCGCACTCGAAGACGCAGGTCGACTTCATACCGACGATGAGCCTGGGTATTCCCGGTGATGCGGTCATGGCGCTGATCCTGGGCGCGCTGATGATCCAGGGCATCGCTCCGGGCCCGCAACTGATCAGCGATCACCCGGACATCTTCTGGGGCCTGATCGCCAGCTTCTGGATCGGCAACGTGATCCTGATGATCCTGAACGTGCCGATGATCGGCGTATGGGTAAAGCTGCTGCAGGTGCCGTATCGCTACCTGTTCCCGTCGGCGATGTTCTTTATCGCCGTGGGCGTGTTCAGTACGCAAAGCAGCCTGTTCCAGATCTGGGAAGTGCTGGCTTTCGGCCTGATCGGTGCCTTGCTGATGTATCTGGAGTTCTCGGTGGCGCCGATCCTGCTGGGCTTCGTGCTCGGGCCGATGGTGGAGGAGAACTTCCGCCGGGCGTTGCTGCTGTCGCGTGGCGATATGTCGGTGTTCATCCAGCGGCCTATCAGCTGCACGTTCGTGGTGATCTCCGCGCTGCTGGTGAGTGCGGTCACGTGGTCGGCATGGCGCTCGCGCAGCGGCAAGAAGGCGACGACCGTGGAGGTGCCCGATTCGGGGCTGGCGGTGAACGAGTAGGGTAGGGCGCTTGTGGATCGCGCGAGCATCGCCGGTACCAGGCGATGCTCGCGGCACTCTCTATTTGCGCGAACAGTTGCGCGCGAATGCGCCACGGGCGGGGGCCTGGAGGATAATGCGTGATCGAATTCCTTCATCGCTCCGCTCATGCCCGCTGTCCCGTCCGCCGAACCCGTCCGCCTTCCCGGCGCCATTGTTGTCGGCGGTGGCCCGGCCGGTCTGATGGCCGCGGAGATGCTTGCCGCGCAGGGCATACCGGTCAATGTCTACGACGCCATGCCATCGGTCGGGCGCAAGTTCCTCATGGCGGGCAAGGGTGGCATGAATATCACCCACTCGGAGCCGCCGGATGCCTTCCTGGGCCGCTATGGCGCGCGCGCGGACCGGATCGCTCCGTTACTCGAGACCTTCAACGCGGGAGAGCTGCGTGCCTGGGTGCATGCGCTGGGTATCGATACCTTCGTTGGCAGCTCGGGACGGGTCTTTCCCACCGACATGAAAGCCGCGCCGCTGCTGCGCGCGTGGCTTCACCGCTTGCGCGAGTCGGGGGTGCGCGTTCATGTGCGGCACCGCTGGACCGGTTTCGGAACGCCCATCGAAGGCTGGCATGTGCTGCGCTTTTCCACCAGGGAAGGCGAAATCGAAGTGGCCGCGCGCGCCGTCGTGCTTGCGCTCGGCGGCGGTAGCTGGGCGCGCCTCGGGTCCGATGGGGCATGGGTGCCGATGCTGGCCGCGCGCGGCGTCGACATGGTGCCGCTACAGCCCGCCAACTGCGGTTTCGATATCGAATGGAGCGAGCTGTTCCGTGCCCAGCACGCGGGCGAGCCTGTGAAGCCGGCGGCCATCGGCGTCACCACGGTCGATGGCACCACGCTGCACCGGCAAGGCGAATTCGTGATCAGCGAGACGGGCATCGAGGGCAGCCTGGTCTACGCGCTGTCCGCGCCGATCCGGGATCTCATTGCCGCGCAAGGATTCGCAACCATTACGCTGGACCTCGCGCCGGGGCGCACGGCCGAGGACGTTGCCGCCGAAGTCGGGCGGCCACGCGGATCGCGCTCGGTGTCCAGCCACCTGCAGAGCCGGCTGGGCATTACCGGCGTCAAGGCGCGCCTGCTGCGCGAGGTGCTGACGAAGGAGGCGATGCACGACCCCGTGGCACTGGCGACGGCCATCAAGGCGCTGCCGTTGCGGCTCGTTCGTGCGCGGCCGATCGACGAGGTCATCAGCACCGCCGGCGGCATCCGCTTCGAGGCAATGGATGACCGCCTGATGCTGAACGCGATGCCGGGCGTGTTCTGCGCGGGAGAGATGCTCGACTGGGAAGCGCCGACCGGCGGCTATTTGCTGACGGCCTGCTTCGCCAGCGGCCGGGCGGCCGGGCTGGGCGCGGCCGCGTATCTGCAGGGCTGACCTGGGCGCGAGCGACGGGCAGGGCGCCGCCGCCAGCCCCGATGTTCAGCCTTCCGCCGGCGCCACGTTGGCGCCCTGGATGTTGTGCTTGCGCAGCGCCTCAGCCACCTTGCCCGACGCCTTCATGTCTTCGACGAACGCCGCCAGGTAGGCCGCGGCCGCCTCGCCACGGGACCTGTTCACGCCCATTGCCTGGCGGATCACCATGAAGCGCTCGCCGAGCAGGCGCAGCCCGCTCATGCCGGCCGTGTCGGCTTCCAGTTGCTGCTTCACGCCAGCGGCAACGTCGAGATTCTCTTCGAGGAAGGTCTTGACCACGGTCTGGGACGAGGGTGCGCGCACGATCTCCGCCTGCTGCAGTTCGCGCGTCAGGAACAGGTCGTAGGCGCTGCCCTTGCCAACCACGACGCGCGTGCCGGCACGGTCGACATCGGCGTTGGCGCGCACCGCCGATGCGTCGCGCACCATGTAGTAGCCTTCGATCAGCACATACGGTGCCGTGAATGCAATCGTGGCGCCGCGTTTGGGATCGATCGCAAAGAAGCCGATATCGGCTTCCTCGTTCGACACCACGTCGACGGACTTGCCGGCCGTTTCCACCACCACAAGCTCAAGTCCGACACCAAGCCGCTCGGCCAGTGCGGTAGCCAGTTCCACCGAAACACCGCCCGCGCCGCCACCGTCCTTGCGATGGGCCAGCACCGGGTTGCCGAGGTTGATCGATGCACGCAGCACGCCGGTCGGGGCGAAGGCGTCGAGTATCGCCTTGTCAACAGTCATGTCGTTCCTCTCAGTTTCACTACGGTTCCAGAATTTCAGTGATCCTGGCCAGCGCGGTCAGCGTGTGGCCCAGGTGTTCGCGCATGGCTTCCGATGCGTCCTGGTTACGGCCGCGTTCCAGCAGGTCCAGCACGTGCAGGTGTTGCCTGGCGTGTTCTTCGTAGCGCGCGCGGTCGCGCATCGACCGGTACGACAGCAGGCGGCGCACACGGTTGACGCGGCGGATCGCGTCGATAAAAAACGGATTGCCGGACGCCTCGACCAGCGATTCGTGAAAACGCACGCCACGATCGTGCAGTTGATCCGCCGTATCGGTTTCGATGCCGCCTTCCAGCAAGTGGACTTCCGCCGCGCGCAGTTGCGCGAGTGTGCGCGGATCGAGCCGGTAGCCCGGCTCCAGCAATGCGGCCGGTTCCAGCGCCAGCCGCATGCGATACGACTGCAGCAGAGATTCGGGCGTGGTCAGCATCGCCGAAAATTGCCAGCCATAGCCGGGCTTGCGCTCGCCCCAGCCTTCCTGCGCAATGCGCGTGAGCACGGCGTTGAGCTGCGTGGCGGTCAGCCGATAGCGGGTGCGGATGGCCTGTTCGGACACTTCGGCCGGTAGCGTGCCCTTGAGCAGATCGTCGGCAATCTGGAAGTAGGCGGCGCTCACCACGTCAGGCGCGGACAGCCCGAGTTGCGATGCGAGATCGGTGGCGGACGCGGTCACGGGCTGCGCCAGGAAGAATCCACGGTTTTTCTCGCGCGTGACGATGCCTTTCTCATGCAGCAGCGCCAGCGCTTCATTGACGGGTGTGCGCGATACCCGGAGCTTGTCGGCCAGCATCTGGGCGCGCAGATGCGCGCCGGCCGGCAATTGCTCGTGCTGGATCAATTCGACGATCTGCGTCGCGATGGACCGGTCGTGGCTCATGGTGTCGGGCCCGCTGGCAGTGCGACGGTCATGCATCCGCGATGCCTGCCCTGTGCCGTGCCAGCGTCTTGTGCAAGATGGATGGAATCACGCCCCCGCGTCGCAGCAGCTCGACTTCGAGCCGGGTTTCCACGGCTGCGGTGGCATCGAATGCGTCCACCGATCCGTCCTTGCGCTTGATGCGCACCGGCACCTTGCAGCGCGGCGCCAGCGATTGCGCGTCGGCACTGATGTAGATCGCGTCGCCGGGCTGGATCGCCAGTGTTCGCGGACTCACACCCGCTGGCATGCGCAGCGGCAGGATGCCCATGCCGATCAGATTGGAACGGTGGATGCGCTCGAAGCTTACCGCAATCACGGCGCGGATTCCCAGCAGGCGCTGCCCCTTGGCGGCCCAGTCGCGTGAGGAGCCGGTGCCATAGCGTTCGCCCGCGATCAGGACCACCGATTGGCCATCGTCGTGGTAGCGCCGCGCAACTTCGAAGATCGGTGCGACATCGCCGCTGGGCACATGCACCGTATGCGCGGTGGGCGCATCGGGCTGCAGCAGGTTGACCAGCGTCTTGTTGTAGAACGCGGCGCGCAGCATCACTTCCCAGTTGCCGCGCCGCGAGGCAAACACATTGAGGTCGTCGCGGTCGTCGCCACGGCTGACCAGGAAGTCGGCAACGAAGCTGTCTTTCGGAATCGCGCTGGCCGGTGAAATGTGGTCGGTGGTGATGTCGTCGCCAAGCACCAGCAGCGGCCATGCGTCGTATTCGCCAAGCTGCGAACCCTGATCGAGCGCGGCAAACGGCGGGCGCCGCAAGGCCGTCGAGCGGTCATTCCAGGGGTAGCGCGCCGAATCCGCGGAGGGAAGGGCGGCCCAGACCGGATTTTGCGAAGCCACGGCGAAAGCGCGGGGGTAGTCGGTGGGGTCGGTGCCGGCGGCGAGTACGGCTGCCAGTTCATCGGGCGTAGGCCAGAGATCCTGGAGGAAGACCGGCGTACCGTCGGGCGCGACTTGCACGGGTTCGCGGCTCAGATCGCGCTCGGCGTCGCCGGCCAACGCAAAGGCCACCACGAGCGGCGGCGACATGATGAAGCCGAGATTCAGGTCGGGGTGGATGCGGCCCGGGAAATTGCGATTGCCCGACAGCATGGCCACCGGCCAGACGGCCCCTGCGGCGGCGGCCTCGCGTATCGCCGGTGTGAGCGGCCCGGAATTGCCGATGCAGGTGGTGCAGCCAAAGCCGACGATATCGAAGCCCACGGCCGACAGGTCATCGATCAGGCCGCTGCGCCGCAGATAGCTCGCGGCCGCCGGAGATCCCGGTGCCAGTGACGTCTTGATCCACGGCGCCACGGTCAGGCCCCGCGCGCGGGCCTTGCGGGCGACGATGCCGGCGGCCATCAGCAGCGCAGGGTCGGAGGTGTTCGTGCAACTGGTGATGGCGGCAATCGCCACCGGATAGCGTGGCATGCCGTCGCGCCGCGCTTGCGCCGCGAACGGGAAGCTTGCGAGCGCGGCGGCCGTATCGCTATAGGGCAGCAGGTCCTGCGGGCGGCGCGGGCCGGCCACGTGCATGCCGATGGTGGCCAGATCGATCTCGATCGTGCGCGTGTAGCGCGGCGTATTGCCGGGATCGAACCAGAGGCCCGCAAGGCGCGCGTAGGCACCGGCGCGCGCAACGTGGTCCGCGCTGCGCCCCGTGGCGCGCAGGTAGGCGAGTGTCTGTTCGTCGATCGGGAAGAAGCCGGTGGTCGCGCCGTACTCCGGTGCCATGTTGGCTACGACGCAACGGTCGCCCGCCGTCAGTGTGGCCACGCCAGGGCCGAAGAACTCGACGAATTCGCCCGACACGCCGATGGCGCGCAGCCGCTGCGTGACGGTCAGTGCCAGGTCCGTGGCCAGCACGCCCGGCCGCAGCGCACCGGTCAGATGCACGCCGACGACATCGGGAATCCGCTGCATCACCGGCATGCCGAACATCACGGTCTGCGCTTCGAGTCCGCCCACACCCCAGCCGAGCACGCCAATGCCGTTGATCATCGGCGTATGGCTGTCGGTGCCGATCAACGTGTCGGGCACGGCCCACGGCGCGCCGTCGCGCTGCTGCGTGGTGACGACCGTGGCCAGTTGCTCCAGGTTGATCGTATGCATGATGCCGGTGCCCGGCGGGTGGATGCGCACGCCTTTGAGCGCCTTCGATGCCCAGCGCAGAAAGCTGTAGCGCTCGGCATTGCGCTGGGCTTCGATGCGAAGGTTCTGCGAGGCGGCGTCGGGCTGTGCGAATGCCTCGACGGCCAGCGAGTGATCGACCGACGAGTCGACGGGCAGCACCGGATTGAGCGCGTCGGGGTCCGCGCCCGCTTCGGCCAGGGCATCGCGCATGGCCGCGATATCGACCAGCGCCGGAGTGCTCGTGGTGTCGTGCATCAGCACGCGGCCAGGTTGGAACGCAATTTCCGCTTCGCTCGTGCCGGTATCGAGCCATGCCACGACGGCCGCAATGGCTTGCGCGCGCTCGTCGCCTTCCAGGTTGCGTGCGGCGTTTTCCAGCAGCAGGCGCAGCACGACCGGCAATCGCGCCAGTGACGCGCCAAGCATTCCGGGTAGATCCAAATAGCGATAAGTGATGTCGCCAGCGCAGAACTGGCCTTCCGATGGAGTCATGTCGCAGGCGGGAGCGATTCGCGGTGCCTGCATTTTGCATATATATCCGTAAAAATGCAAAAACAGCGTGAAACCTGCCGTGGGTCTTGCTCCCGGATGCCCTGGCGCGATGGCCTGACCGGTCCGCCCCGTTTGGAGCGCAGCCAAGCCCCAGCCTCGGAATGCCGGTCACCTTGCCCTTTTGGCCAATGGAGCGGGGAGGGAGCGGAAGCTAGCATCGGATCGACTGTATCTTCCGCACAGGAGACGCCATGACCCAGTCCATGCGCCTTGTCACCCCGTTGTGCCTTGCCGCCGTATTGCTGGCCGCCTGCAATACGGCGCCGATTCCACCGGGCAAGACCGTGCCGATCCAGGCGGCGCTCGACTCGATTACCAGTGACATGTGCGCATTCCAGCAGCGGTTCGCGCAGTCGCCGCAGGGCAAGGCCGTGGGCGTGGACGCCTATACCGTCGAGCTGGTGTTGACCGTCGATGCGGCAAAGCAGCCGCCGGTGTCGGTCGCGCCGGATATCGCATTCATGCCGACGGTCACCTACGGCAACACGCTGATGATGGCCAAGGACAGCCGGCTGGTTGTCACATTCCGGAATACCGGGCAGGGTGGTGCAACCCAGTGTCCGCCGCCGCCAGCGGCGCCACCGGCTCCGCCGTCCGCGCCGCCTCAGTAGCGCGAGAGCGGCACCGCGACGGCCGACACGCGCCACTTGCCGGACTGGCTTGACAGCATCGTCAGCGTCAGCGGCGCAATGTCCAGCTGCATCGCCGCCTGAGCCGGGGCGCCCAGGACGTGCACGACGATGGCCCGGATCACGCTGGCATGGGTCACGGCCAGTGCATGCCCTGGCGCGCGGTGCGCCAGCCATTGCCCGGCACGTCCGATGACGGCCTGCAGCGATTCGCCGCCGTGCGCGTCCATGCCGGGATCGGCGAGCCAGGCGGCAATCCCGTCTGGCTCCGTCGCGGCGAGTTCCTTCAGCGATTGTCCCGACCACCGGCCGTAATCGACCTCGCGCAAGTCATCGTCGATGGCCGCGTCAAAACCCAGCGCCTGTGCGGTGGCGCGTGCGCAGGCCATCGGACTCGTCAACACGTGGTCCCATTTGCCGAGCGGACGTGCGATATCGAGCGCGGCCAGTTGCGCGACGTCGGCGGCTTCCAGCGGATCATCGGCCGGAAACCGGCCGGCGCGGATGGCGGCGGTCGCGGGTACGCAGAGCAGGGAGATGCGGGTTGTCATGCGGTTGGCCTTGGAGTCGTCTAGAATGCACGGATTCCGAGGAGGGGAAGCCGGTGAGATTCCGGCACGGTCGCGCCACTGTGAAAGTCAGACCTTCTCTTCGAGCCACGATCCATGACAGGACGCGTCATCCTCAAGGAGAAATCTCATGCACGCAAGTGCCATCGCCTCGCCGGCCGCCATCGCGCCGGTTTCGATCCCCGTCCGCGAACTGCTGCCCTGGGCCATTTTTGGCGGCATGCTGCTGCTTCTGGCCATCTACTTCGTTGGTGTGGAAGAAGGCGCCGCCGCCATCTTCAACACCATGTACGTGCATGAGTTCGTGCACGACGGCCGCCACCTGCTTGGTTTTCCCTGCCACTGAGGAAATCCGTCAATGGTAAGAAGTCTGCTGGTCCGCGGCATGCTCGCGGGCTTTCTGGCCAGCTTGCTGGCCTTTGGTTTTGCGCGCGTGGTCGGTGAGCCGCAGGTGGAAGGCGCCATTGCATTCGAAGAGCAGGCGGCCCATGCGATGGGCGGCAGCCATGCGCACGAAATGCCTGAACTGGTCAGCCGCGATGTACAGGCCGGGGCTGGGCTGTTCGTCGGCGTCGCCGTATTTGGCAGCGCGCTGGGCGGGCTGTTCTCGCTGGTCTTCGCTTTTGTCTACGGCCGCATCGGTGCGTTGGGCGCGCGGACGACCTCCGTGCTGCTGGCGCTGCTCGGCTATGTGGCAATCGTGCTGGTGCCGTTTCTCAAATATCCGCCCAATCCGCCGGCGGTGGGCGACCCATCGACGATCGGGCTTCGTACCGCGCTGTTCTTCACGATGATCGGTGTGTCGCTGGCGGCGATGGCAGTGGCCGTCGTGGCGGCGCGCAGGGTTTTCGCCAGCCGCGATGCGTGGACGATGTGGGTCGGTACCGGTGCGATCTTTGTCGTGCTGACCGTGATCGTGCATGCGCTGCTGCCCGAGATCAACGAGGTGCCCGACCATTTTCCCGCCACGCTGCTCTGGCAGTATCGCGTAGCGGCGTTCGGCATGCAGGCGGTGCTGTGGGCCGCGCTCGGGCTGATCTTTGCGAGGCTGGTTCAACCGTTGATGGTGCCGCGCTCGGCGCGCTAGGCGTCCGTCACATCATTGCGCTCCGCGCATCTTCGGCAGCGGACACGAAGCGCCGCTGCCGCATCCACTTCGTCGCCACCCATTTCTCCCCGCGCAGCACTTCGGCGGCGGCATGCAATGTGCGTCCGTCAAGCTGGCCGCCGTCGTCGCAATACTCGAAGTACAGCGCATTGCCCTTGCGCGGCACGACCGACAGGCCGATTTCAGGGAAGACCGTCTCGCCGCCCTCGGCCACGTCGTTCAGGTAGATCACCATCGTGCTGACGCGCTGGCCGCTGCGCGCGATCGATGCCCGGTTGGCGGCGTTGTCCGGCATCAGGAAATCGAAATGCGGGCGGCTCTGCGCGCCGCGTGTGTAGTGCAGTACCTGCAGGCCTTCGCCGTTTTCCGCTGGCATCCGCATCAGCGCCGATACGCGCGCGTCGATCGTCGCCAGTAGCGGCGTTTCCGCAAGACGAAAGAACATGCCCTGGCTGCTGCGGTCCCGACTGACCACGTGCTCGCCGGTGCGTGGATCGACGATGGTCGATGCGGCAAGTCGCGGGCGCGCCGCCGCCATCAGCGCATCGCATTCGGCGTGACTCAATACCGCTTCCAGCACGGCTACCACCGGCTTTTCGGTGCGCGTGATGACGTGCACCGCGCGGTCACCGCCATCCAGTACCGATCCGCGCGGCAACCGCGAACCACCCGCCGCCGGGCCAGCCTTTTCGATCGTGATCTGGCCCTCGGGCATTGGCAGGCCTTCGCGCAATACCCGTGCAAACGCGTGCACGAGGTCTCGCGCCACGGTCGGATCAAAGCGCTGCGACACCAGCGCGCCGGCGATGTCATCGGGCGTGCCACCGCGCCGCAGGGCATTCACGATCCAGTCGCGCAGTTCGTTGGAGAAGTGGAGCCGGGCCAGTTGCCGGGGAGCGGCGGAGCCGGATGAGCCGGAGGTCGGAGATGCGTGCATGGGCGGAATTCGACGGGCGCGGGGTGTTGCGCGGCGCAAGTATTACGCCGTGCATCCCGCGTGGCAACCGCGTTTCTGCTTTGTATCGGGATTGGTACCTCCGAAATCTCCCGTAATGAATTCGCGCGGCGGGTTTATGAAATCGTCACATTGAATTCCTAGCATCGTGGCCGCTGCATTGGTCGGAGAGGGCATACGGGCTTTCGCCGGCCCCGAAGGTGTCTTGCGCAGGCGGTCCCACCCGCCGGAACCATGCGCCGGAACGGGCTTCGGTGCGGCGTCAGTACGAGACCCAACGAGACCCACTCATAACGATCGCGCATGTCCCGGCGAGCCATAACCATGCACCCTAAAAATACCTCCTACGTCCCCTTGCTCACAGCCCTTGCCGCAGCCGCGCTGCTTGCGGCATGCGGCGGCGATGACGCCACCACCACGTCCGGCAACACCGGCACCAACGGTAACAACGGCACGACGCAGACCGTCAGCGGCGTCGTGGGCGGCGCGGCCGTCAAGAACCCCACCGGTTTTGCCAGCTCGTCCGCCACGGGCGTCGACTATGCCAAGAGCACCACGGGCGACAATGTCGACCAGGCCTTCGTGCCGGTGACCTACGCCAATGCCACCGTCTGCGCCGACACCAACAGCAACGGTGTCTGCGACAACGGCGAGGCCGCCACGCGCACGGACGCCAATGGCCGCTTCACGCTGGCGACGCCGGCCGCAAGCCTGGTGGCCGTGGTCGATACCGATGCGTCGTTCAACGATCCGGTTGCCGGTCCGACCAAGGTGGCCAGCAAGATGATCCTGCGCAGCGCCGCCGCGCAGGCCACCGGTGGCGCGAACGTGGTGATCAGCCCGCTGTCCACGGAAGTCGTGCGCCTGACGGAATCCGAATCGCTGAGCTTTGCCGATGCCAAGGCCGCCATCGCGGGCCGCCTGAGCCTGACCGGCGGCACCGCCGACGTGAGCGTCAAGGCTGACGATGTGGTGGGCCAGCCCGGCAGCCTTGCCGACACCGCCGCCGCACGCGCGCTGCTGGTGGAGGACAACACGCTGGCCGGCCGCTACACGCTGGCATCGAAGATCCTTGATCGCGGCTTTATCAGCGACAGCGCCACCGATCCGGTGACTTCGCTGAAGTCCGCGCAGGATGCCGCCTTCAATCCCGAAGGTATCCCGCGCTACGACCATCTGTTCGTGGTGATCTTCGAAAACCACAGCAACCAGACCATCGACAGCCCGACCTATCCGAACTTCTACAAGTACCTGCACACGGAAGGCAACCAGGCTACCAACTACTTCTCGACCGGCAACCCCAGCGAGCCGAACTACATCTCGCTGGCCAGCGCCGACGACTGGGGCGTGGCCGACGATAACGCCTGGAACTGCCTGCCCGCCGGCGATACGGCGAACCAGCCGACCGATGCCTTCGTGCCGCTGGCCGCGTGCAACGCCGATACCAAGGTGCACAACCTCAAGAGTCGCCGCAACATGTTCACCGCGATGTACAACGCGGGCATGAGCACGCGCGTCTACAGCGAGTCGATGAACCCGGGCCAGGACCCGCGCAAGGACGGCGTGGCCAACGCCGCCATCTCGGGCGTGAACCCCACGTCGGGCGCCACCGAGACGATGCCGGCCGGCCTGTACAAGACCAAGCACCACCCGGCGGTCAACTTTGACGAAGTGCGGAATCGCCCGGACTTCTTCAAGAACCTGACGCGCTCGATGGGCGGCGGCGAGTGGGATGCCTCGATTGCGACGTACGCCACGGCCAATGGCATTCAGTGGAATACGCACCAGTTCGAGGATGACCTGAAGAGCGGCGATATCGGCGCGCTGAACTACATCGTGCCGGACCAGTGCGATGACATCCACGGCGTCGGCCCCTGCCTGTCCACGAACATCGCGCGCGGCGATGCCTATGCCAAGTACATGGTCGACGCGATCCAGGCGTCTCCGATCTGGAAGAACACCAACCGCCGTTCGGCCATCGTCATGCTGTTCGATGAAGGCTCCAGCTTCTTCGGCAGCTCGTCGTGCTGCGGCTGGAACGTCGGTGGCGGCGCCACCAGCGGCGCACCGCTGGGCGAAGGAATCACCACGGCCGTGCCGCGCTACAACGGCGGCAACAAGGGCGATGGCCCGACGATCTTCGCGCTGCTGACCAACCAGCCGAACGCGCCGAAGCAGGTTGTCGATTCCGACGCCTACAGCCACTTCTCGTTCGTGCGCACGATGCAGGATATGTTCGGCCTGGCCGATCCGGGGGTGAACACGTCGTACATGAACCGCTCGAAGTACACCGAGCAGTACATCGCCGACAACCTGGCAAACCTGGCCGAATACTCGGGCAGCGCCAACACGCACTTTGATTCGGTTCGCCCGATGAACCACAAGTACGTGGTGAAGGCCGGTGACCTGCAGTCCGGCGGCAGTGTTGCCGGCGGCAGCGGCAGCGGTTCGGTCGGCACGGGCAACAACACGGCCACGGGGCCGGATGCCTCGCAGACCAACATCTGGGCAATCAAGTCGTAAAGCAAAGTGGGCGGCCGGAACCCCTCGCATGCGGTGGGGTTCTGGCGCAGGTCCACCCCACGCAGTTTCCATTCCGCCAGCAGATGGCCGGCTGCCATCGGCCCATCCAGATCATGCGCCATTCCAGATTCGCCGCGTGCTGTATCGCGGCTTTGTTTTCCATTGCGCTGGCCGCCTGCAAGCCAGCAACAGAAGCCTCCCACGCCACGGCCGCCGCGCCATCGAACGGCAACGTCCAGCGCGTATCGAAGGCGGCTGCGGCGCCAGCGGTTCCCGCATCGCCGCTTTCGCCCGCCGCGCAGGCCGGTGCAAGACTGTTCTTCGATCCGTCGCTGTCCGGGTCGGGCAAGATGTCGTGCGCCACGTGCCATGACCCCCAGCATGCCTATGCGCCGGCCAATGACCTGTCGGTGCAGCTCGGCGGCGCGGATGGCAAGCAGCCCGGCACGCGCGCCGTGCCGACGCTGATGTACAAGGAATACACCAACGCGTATTCGGACACCTTCGAGAATCCGGACATGATCAGCGCGCCCGGCCCGGGTGGCGGCATGACGTGGGACGGACGCGCCAACACCATCGCCGAGCAGGCCGCCATCCCGCTGCTTGCGCCGAACGAGATGGCGGCCGCCAGCAAGGCCGCCGTGGTGGATGCCGTCCGCAATGGCGCCTCCGCTGAGGCATTCCGCAGTGCCTACGGTGCGGCCGTGTTCGACGATACCGACAAGGCGTTTGCACTGGTGGGGGCCGCGCTGCAGGCGTTTCAGGTGGAGGACCGCAGCTTTCACCCGTACAGCAGCAAGTTCGACCGCTATCGCAACAACAAGGTGGGCGGTGCGCTGAACGATGCCGAGATCCGTGGCCTGCGCGTATTCCTGGACCCAAACAAAGGCAACTGCATGGCTTGCCATTTGATCGGCGGCGGCAACGACGGCAGCCAGGACATGACCAGCGACTATTCGTTTTCGGCCATCGGCGTGCCGCGCAATATGGATATCCCGGCCAACGCGGACCCCAAGTACTTCGACCTGGGTTTGTGCGGCCCGCTGCGTACCGATCATCGGCCGGGCAAGGACAAGGGCGCGAGCGCGACGTGCGGCATGTTCAAGACGCCCGTGCTGCGTAACGTGACCACGCGCCATGTGTTCATGCATAACGGCGTGTTCAAGTCGCTCGAAGACGTGGTGCGCTTCTACAACACGCGCGACACGGCGCCGGAGAAATGGTATCCGCGCGAGGCAAAGGGCAAGGTGAACAAGTTCAACGACCTGCCGGCGAAGTACCGCGCCAATATCGATGACCAGATGCCGCTGGATCAGCGCCGTGCCGGCAGCCAGACGCCGATGACCGACCAGGAGATGAAAGACCTGATCGCGTTCCTGAACACCCTGACCGATGGTTACGCGCCACCGGCCAACGCCGACGCCAGCGGCCCGCACGCGCATACGGTGGCGAATGCCATCGCCGATGCCGCCGCGCGCAAGCCCGCCGGAAACCCGAACACCCAAG
This sequence comes from Cupriavidus sp., assembly GCA_036746135.1. Taxonomy (GTDB): domain Bacteria; phylum Pseudomonadota; class Gammaproteobacteria; order Burkholderiales; family Burkholderiaceae; genus Cupriavidus. The sequence continues at coordinate 11,894 of DAIOET010000011.1, read as the reverse complement.
CTCAATGAAACCGATCCTGACATCCATCATGCTGGCCGCCACGGCAACGCTGCTGCTGGCCGGCTGCAACACGCCCGACGCGGCTAACGAAGCCAATTTCCGCGCCGCGCTGGACAAGCACCTGCAATCCCACGGCGATCTTTGCATCGGCCGCCACAAGTGGCCCGTCGATGTGCCCGACCTGCCGGTTTCCGCGCAACTGCGGGATGGCATTCAGATGCCGGCGCTGGAACATGCCGGGCTGGTATCGCATGTGCAGGCGGAAATGACGCTGCATCACCAGAACGGTTCCGACGAATTGGTGAAGGCGCTGCGTTACGACCTGACGGAGAAGGGGCGTCAGTTCGTCAACGCCAATCCGCGGACGGCGGCCCGCATGGCGGAGGCCAGTCAGCCCGATCTTTGCTACGGGCACGTGCGGCTGGCCAAGGTCATCGGCTGGGACAAGCCGCACAACACCGATGACAAGCCCGCGCGGCTGACGACGACCGTGCGTTACACCTATACGCTGGAGCCCGCGCCGTGGGCGAAGGACGCGATGGTGCAGGGGGCGTTCCCGGTGCTGGCCCGCGTCATGCGCGGCAGTGGATCGCTGGAACTGAAGCAGCAGATGGTGGCCGCCGGCGGCGGCTGGCAGCCACTCTGACGCGGGCGGATCAGCCCGCGCTATACACGTCGCTGGGCGCGACGTGGATATAGACATCGCGGGCCTGCTGCACGCCGGGCATTAGCACGCGGAGCGGCATCGTGGCGCCGTTCAGGGCCTGCAGAAAGGTCCAGTTCACGGTTTGATCACCGGCGCGGATGGCCACCGATTCGCCCGACGCAACGGTGACATACCGCGTGCCTGGGTCGATGGTGATGGTGCGGCTGACGGTGTCGGCACGCGCGGCGTCGCCGAACAATGCGGCGGCCGACGTGGGGGCAGAGGCGGGCGCGGAGGCAGGGGCGGGGGCGCTCCAGGCAAGGGCGGGGGCGAGCAGGAGCAGGGCGGGAATCAGAGTCTTCGAGGTCATGATGTGTTGTTGTGTGCAGCCCCGGACCTGGGGCCGTGAACAAAGCCTACGCCCCTCGTTTCAATTCCCAAAATGACTTGAATTCACTATATCCAGTCATGTTTTGCATGATGCGCCGCCGCATCCCCGCTAAAGGCGGGTGTGGGTTCGATACAACCCGGGCATAGGACATCTTCGATACATTTGGCACTTCCCAGGGCGTGCACGCGAGACCGGACGGGACCGGTCGGGCGCCACTGGGCACCATCAAAAACAGAATAGAGGTGGGTCAATGGTTCGAGGAATGGGCCCAGGAATGGGCGCAGGAATGGGCCGGCACTCGGTTTTCGCCACGTTGGCCGAGGCGCCGTGGTGGATGACAGTGCTGCTGGGCGTCGCCTGCTACTTCATGGTCTACGTGATCATTCCGGGCGTGATCGGCTTTCTGGTCGCGCTGGGGATACTGCCTGGAGATGCTTTGGCGCTGGGCAGGGGTGTTCGCTCGATGTCGTCGGTGGTGGCGGCGATCACTGCCGGCATGGCGACGGTGTCGTACCGGCGCGGGAAGGAACAACGCCAGCGGGAAGAACAACTGAGCAAGCTTGCCGGCCTGCGCCGCCGGCCCGCCGCCCCTCCGCCGTTTGCCGCGACGATCGCAACCGTGCCACCCTCCGCGGGCGGCAAGCCAAGGCAGCCCGCCGCCGTGCCGCTGTCCCGGCCGGCTCGGGCTCAGGCTCCAGCTTCGGCTTCGGCTCCAGCTCAGGCTCAGGCTCAGGCTCCAGCTCCAGCTCCAGCTCCAGCTCCAGCTCCGGCCAGTGAATGGTCGCTCGATGCGTTGAAGCAGCTCGAATGGAAGCGTTTCGAGCAACTGTGCGTGGCGTACTACGAGGCGATGGGTTTCAAGGTCAAGACCGTGCCGCATGGCGCTGACGGCGGCATCGATGCCACGCTCTACAAACGCGGCATGCCCACGCCGCTGGCGGTGGTCCAGTGCAAGGCGTGGAGTCGTCCCGTGAAGGTCGAACAGGTCAGGGCACTGGGCGGCGTCATGCTCGAACACCAGGTACGGCGCGGCGTGTTCTGGTCGTTGTCCGGTTACGTCGGCAAGCCTGTGCAGGAATCGGCGGAGCGTGCCGGCATCCAGCTGCTCGACGGCGACGAAATTATCGCCCGTATTCGCGCGTTGCCGGCCGACAAGCAGGCGGCACTGCGCGCGCTGGCGTTCGCGGGCGACTACCGCACGCCCAGTTGCGCGGCCTGCGGCGTCAAGCTCGTGGCGCGCCGGAGCAAGGCCGGTCCGTTCTGGGGCTGCATGAACTTTCCGCGCTGCCGGATGATCCTGCCGCGCATCGCCTGAGCTGCCCAGCGGCATGACACGGGAATGCGGCCGACGGTGTAGTATCCGTGGCCGAACCTGTCTGAAGCTGGAGAGCAAATCATGATCGTATTCGTCACCGGTGCCACCGCTGGATTTGGCGCTGCCATCGCCCGCCGCTTTGTTGGCGCGGGCCACCGCGTTATCGCCACCGGCCGCCGTGAAGACCGCCTGCAAGCGTTGGTGGATGAATTGGGCCGCGACAACGTGCTGCCGCTGGTGCTGGACGTGCGCGACCGCGCCGCCGTGAATGCCGCCGTGGCAGCGCTGCCCGCCGACTACGCCGATATCGACGTGCTCGTGAACAATGCCGGCCTGGCGCTGGGTCTGGAGCCGGCTCACCGGGCCGACGTCGATCAGTGGGACACGATGGTCGACACCAACATCAAGGGCCTGACCTACATGACGCGCGCGGTGCTGCCCGGCATGGTGGCGCGCAATCGCGGCCATGTCGTGAACATCGGCTCGGTAGCCGGCGCCTATGCATACCCGGGCGGCAACGTCTACGGCGCCACCAAGGCATTCGTGCACCAGTTCTCGCTGAACCTGCGCGCCGACCTGACCGGCACGCGCGTACGTGTGACCGATGTGGCGCCGGGCCTGGTGGGCGGCACGGAATTTTCGGCGGTGCGCTTCAGCGGCGACCAGTCGCGGGTGGAGAAGGTCTACGAAGGCGCCGATGCGCTGACGCCCGACGACATCGCCGACACCGTGTTCTGGGCGGCCACGCTGCCGGCGCGCGTCAACATCAACTACGTTGAAGTGATGCCGGTGACACAGTCGTTCAGCGCGTTGTCGATTCACCGCGAAAAACCGTAAGCCATTACCGATTCGCCGTTTTTTTTTGGCGATGACGGAATAGTTGGGTGTAGCAGTGCGTATACCTGATGAGTCCTCACTCATCGGGAGTTCCCATTGACTGACAACACCCCAACATCACACCCGGGCACGCGCATCTGCGTGCCATGCCGCCTTGGCGCCATCGGAGCCGTCGTGCTCGTGCTGGCCGGCGGCTTTGCCTACACGGGCGGGTGGATCGCGCCGCACCGGCTTTCCACCCAGACCATCATCAACCAGTTCCAGCGTAACGACGGCCTGCACGAAGGCTTCCGGCGCAATCACGCCAAGGGCGTCTGCGTCGAGGGCTATTTCGAAAGCAACGGCGCGGCGGCGTCTTTGTCGAAGGCCGGTGTGTTCGCGGCGGGGCGCACGCCGGTGACCGGGCGATTCGCGTTGCCGGGCGGCAATCCGCAGGCGCCGGACGGCAGCGTGTCGATCCGCAGTTTCGCGCTGATGTTCAAGCAGGCGGACGGCCAGCAATGGCGCACGGGCATGAATTCCGTGCCGCTGTTTCCGGTGCATACGCCGGAGCAGTTCTACCAGTTGCTGCAGGCCAGCCAGCCCGATCCCGCCACGCACAAGCCCGATCCCGCGAAACTGAAGGCGTTTGCCGAGGGCAATCCGGCACTGGGCGCCTTCCAGGGCTGGATCAAGAGCCATCCGCCATCGTCGAGCTACGCCAACGGCGCGTACTACAGCGTCAATGCGTTCTACCTGGTCGATGCCGGCGGCAAGCGGCAGGCGGTTCGATGGGCGGTGCAGCCCGAGTTGCCCTATGCGCCGGTCGGCGACGCAGAACGTGGCAAGGCATCGTTCCTGGCGGCCGATCTCACGCAGAAGCTCGACGCCGGCCCACTGCGCTGGCGTCTGATGCTGACGCTAGGCGCGCCTGGCGACCCCACCGACGATGCCACGCAGGCGTGGCCCGACGACCGCAAGCAGGTCGATGCGGGCACGCTCGTGATCGAACGCGCCAGCTCGCAGGATGACGGCGCTTGCCGCGATGTCAATTTCGATCCGACGGTGTTGCCATCGGGCATTGCCACGTCGGGCGATCCCCTGCTGGCCGCGCGCTCGGCTGCCTATGCGCTGTCCTACCAGCGCCGCACGCGCGAGGTGGCACTCGACGCGCACGAACAGAAAGCCCCCCAATAAAGGAAGCAGGCATGAAGGCTACGCACACACAATTCAGCGGCTTGCAGAAGCTGCTGCACTGGCTGATGGCCGTGCTGATCCTGTCGATGCTGTTCGTCGGCGTGGGGATGGTGTTCACGGTTTCGCGCGCGCATGACACGCTGGTCGATCTGCACCGGCCGCTCGGCATTGCCTTGCTGCTGCTGGTGATCGTCCGGCTGGCAGTGCGCCTGCGGCGCGGCGCTCCGCCGCTGCCGGACAGCATGCCGGCCGCGCAGCGCGTTGTCGCCAAGGCATCGCACGTCGTGCTCTATGCGCTGATGCTGGCGATGCCGCTGGTCGGCTGGGGCATGTTGTCGGCCGGCGGTTATCCGGTGACGATGGCGGGCAGTTTTCACTTGCCGCCGATCCTGCCCGCCAACGTGCAGTGGTTCGCGCTGCTGCGCGGGCTGCATACGTGGCTGGGACTGACGCTGTTCGCGGTAGTGCTGCTGCATCTGGCCGCCGCGCTGTTCCATGCGCTGGTGCTGCGCGACGGCGTGTTTGCGGCAATGGCGCCTGGCGGCGGTCATCGCCGGTAGCGGTACGCTACTCGCCGTGCGCGTTGGATTCTCCCCGCTCCACACCATACGAGGTACGGAGCGGGGAGAAGATCCGCGGCATCACACCGCTTTCTCGTCGCCAAACGCGGCGAGTTCCTTGACCAGGCTGCGGGCTGCCAGCTCCACGAGCGCGCGGCCTTTTTCGGGAGTGGCCTGGTTCGGGTCCGAACCCATGCGGCCGTCCGGGAAGCGGGCGCGGAAGTCGAGCGCTTCGCGGATCGGGCCGGACGGTGCAATGCGTGGCGAATAGTCGGCGTGCTTGATCGAATGCTCGTACGCGTACTGCGTGACGGCGATCTCGGACGGCGTGGCATGGGCGCCGTGGCCGGTCGGGAACATTTCTTTCGCCAGGTCGTTCACGCCTTCGAGGTCCCACCAGTTGGTGAGTTTCATCGCAAAGCCCGAGCGGCGTCCCGCAAAGCTCGCTTCCGCGTAAATCTCGGAGAACGCGGCTTCGATCGAGGCAATGTTCCCACCGTGGCCGTTCAGGAACAGGATCTTCTCGAAGCCGTGGCGCGCCAGCGAGCGCGTCCAGTCGACGATGGCCGCGATGAACGTCGACGGCCGCAGCGAGATGGTGCCGGCGAACCCCAGGTGATGCTGGGCCATGCCGATATTGAAGGTGGGTGCCACCAGGATGTCGCCCTGCTGTTCCGCATGGCGGCAGATGATTTCCGGGCACATCCAGTCGGTGCCGAGCAGGCCCGTGGGCCCGTGTTGCTCGTTCGAACCGATCGGAATCACGATGGTCCGGCTGCGCTTCAGGAACTGTTCGATTTCAGACCAGGTGGACAGGTACAGCAGCATGATTGACTCCTTGTCTTGCGTGGGGATATCGGGGTTCAGTGTTGTGCGGCGCGGCTCGGGAGTCGCGTCGCCAGGATGATCAGCGCGGCGGCAAGCGGCATGGCGGCCATGACCAGCACGCCCGGATGCAGGCTGCCGGTTGCGGTCTTGGCCCAGCCGATGATGGCCGGACCCCAGAAGCCGCCGGACAGCCCGATCGTGTTGATCAGGGCGATGCCGCCTGCAGCCGCGGGTCCCTTGATGTATTCGGACGGCATGGCCCAGAACACGGTGTAGGTCATCCACAGCGTGGTGGTGCCGAGCGTCAGCAGCACGAGCGTTGCGGTCAGATTGCCATCAGCGAGTGTCGAGCCGGCCAGCAGCGCGGCCCCGGCCAGCGCGGGAATGGCGGCGTGGTAGCGCCGCTCGCGCTTGCGGTCCGACCGGCGGCCCATATAGACCATGCCAATGGCGCCGCCCAGGTAGGGCAGGGCCGTGTACCAGCCCAGTTGCACCATGTCGTTCACGCCCTGGGCCTTGATGAGCGTCGGCAGCCAGAAGCTCAGCGCGTAGATGGCGGCGATCACGCAGAAGTAGGCGATCGCGAGTACGTAGACCTTGGGGTCGCGTGCCACGGCGCCGAACGAGTGCTTGTGCGCGGCGGGTACGGCCAGCTCCTGTTCGAGCAGGCGTTTCTCGTCGGCCGTCAGCCACGCCGCATCGGCGGGACGATCGGGCACGAGCTTCCAGGCCAGCACGCCCAGCAGCAGGCAGGGCAGCCCTTCGACCAGGAACATCCATTGCCAGCCGGCCAGGCCACCGTGGCCCGCCAGCGTCGTCATCAACCACGCCGAAGCGGGGCCGCCGATGATGCCGCCGATCGGACCGGCCAGGAACACGATGGCAATCGCGCGTGCCATCCGCTGCGGGCCGTACCAGCACGACAGGTAATAGATCATGCCCGGCGCAAAGCCAGCCTCGAACACGCCCAGCAGGAAGCGCATGGCGTAGAACGTCGGCACGTCGCGCACGAACAGCATGCAGGCCGAGGTGATGCCCCACAGCACCAGAATGCGGCTGAAGGTCTTGCGCGCGCCGATGCGCGGCAGCATCAGGTTGCTCGGGATTTCGAACAGCACATAGCCGATGAAGAAAATGCCGGCGCCAACGCCGTAGGCCGCGTCGGAAAAGCCGAGGTCGCCCTGCATCTGCAGCTTGGCAAAGCCGACGTTGACGCGGTCAAGGTAGGCGAACAGGTAACAGACCAGCAGAAAGGGCAGCAGCCGCAGGTTGATCTTCTGATACAGCGCGGCGGTGCCATCGACGGCGGCGGGGTTCGACATCACTAACATTTGCCAGTCTCCAGAGCGTTGTGATGGTTATGGGATTGGCTTCGATAGTGGCAGCCGCGTAGACTTGCACCAACAGCAACAAAGTCCACACTTCGTTCTTCCCAGAGCAACGCAAGCCGTTTGCTGGGCTTTTGAGTGTCTTTTGCGTAACAAAAAGGCAGGGATATGCGGGAAATCAATCAGCAGCGGCTGCGCTATTTCCGGGAAGTGCTGGCGCACGGCACGATCCGGGGCGCGGCGGAAAGCCTCAATACGTCGCCATCGGTGATCACGCGCCAGATCCGGCTGCTGGAGGAAGAACTCGGCACCACGCTGTTCGAACGGCAGGCCCGTGGCGTGCGGCCCACCGAGGCGGCGGCTCATCTGCTGGAGTTCTGGCGCGGCTACCGCTCGCACCAGGAAAAACTCGAAGACCAGCTCCACGCGCTCAAGGGGCTGCAGCAGGGCATGGTGCAGATCGTGCTGAGCGAGGGCTACGTGGATGCGCTGGTCAACGAGGTGGTGGCGCCGTTCTGCGCGCAATACCCGATGGTCGACATCCGCATGGAGATCCTGCCCGTGGACGACGTGCTCAACGAGGTGGCCGAGAGCCGTGCGCATATCGGGCTGGCCTACAACCCGCCGATGCATCCGCGCATCGAGTACCGGGCCAGCTCGGCGCAGCCTATCGTGCTGCTGACGCGCCACGATCATCCGCTGGCGCGCCGTGGCGGCGAGGCGACGATTCACGACGTGATGGACTACCCGCTGGCGCTGATGCCCGAATCCTATGGCATCGGCCATGCGGCCAAGATGCTGGAATTCGCCGAGAACATCCGCATCCGGCCCACGCTGGTCACCAACTCGCTGTCGGCGCTCAAGCAGTTCGTGGCGTACGACAACTTTGTCACGCTGATTGGCCAGTTCGCCGCGTACCGCGAGGTGGCCGCCGGCAGCCTGGCCACGGTGCCGATCGACCATCCGCTGTTCCGTGGCACGCAAGCCAGGCTGCTGGTCAAGGCGGGGCGCCCGTTGCCGGCCGCCGCGCTGGAAGTGCTGGCCTTTATTCAGCATCGCATGGGCATCTTTGCCGATGGCCGGTAATCAGAGCACGTAGCCGCCGTCGATCGTCAGGCTGGTGCCTGTCATGTAGGCCGACGCGGGACTCGCCAGCCACGCGGCCAGGCCGGCGATTTCCTCGGGCTGTCCCACGCGGCCGAGCGGAATCCTGGCAATCAGATGTTCGATCATGGCCGACGTCATGTCGGTTTCGGTCGGACCCGGCTGGATGTTATTGACCGTGATACGGCGCGGCGCCAGTTCCAGCGCGACGTTCTTCACCAATGCCGCCACGGCCGCCTTGGTCGTGGCATAGACCGCGCCTCCCACCGAGCCGGTGCGGATGGCGGTGTTGCTGCCGATGGTGATGATGCGGCCGCCGTCGCGCGTCTGCGCGGCAGCCGCCTGGATGGCCACGAACACACCGCGGATATTGACGTTGAGCATCACGTCGAGATCGCTGTCGCTGAACGTATCGATCGTGCCCAGGCGCAGCACGCCAGCGTTCACCACGGTGGCGTCGAGCGTGCCGAAGTGGGTCACGGCCTGCTGCACGGCCGCGCGGATCGCGGCCGGGTCGGCGCTGTCGGCCGCAATCGCCAGTGCCTGGCCGCCGCCAGCCTCGATGGCCGCCACGACTTCGGCGGCCTTGTCGGGCCGTGAGGCATAGGTCAGTGCCACGCGGAAGCCGTCCTGCGCCAGGCGCCGCGCAATGGCGGCACCGATGCCGCGCGATCCACCGAATACCAGGGCAGTCCGGGCTGCCGTTGCCTGATTGTTTGCCATCCTTGCACCCTCTCGAAATTTGTTTTGACGAGACGATAGTGCGATTGGCGCGTATCCGGCTTGTGTGCCGGCAGCAGGGATTTTGTATTCGCATGTAGCGCTGCGGTTGCCAGTCCGCAGCGATGCGTCAGGTGTCAGGTGTCAGTCGTGCCCGGCGTCGGCGCGTCATCGGCCTGGCGTGCGGCGGACCATCGCGCAATCCACGCATACAGCAGCGGAATGACGAGCGTGCCCAGCACCGTGGCGCCCAGCATGCCGCCCAGCACGCCGGTACCTACCGCGCGTTGCGCGCCGGCACCTGGCCCGGTGCTGATGGCCAGCGGCACCACGCCCAGGATGAACGCCAGCGATGTCATCACCACGGGCCGCAGCCGCTGCCGTGCCGCCTGCGTGGCCGCCTGCACGCGCTCCAGGCCGTCGCGCCGCAATTGCTCCGCATATTCGACGACCAGAATCGCGTTCTTGGCCGCCAGGCCCATGATGACGACCACGCCCACCTTGAAGTACACGTCGTTGGGCAGGTCGCGCAGCCAGACGGCGGCCGCCGCGCCCATCAGCCCGGTGGGGACGATGGCCAGCACCGCCAGCGGCAGCGTCCAGCTTTCATAGAGCGCCACGAGGCACAGGAAGATGAACAGCATCGATAGCGCGAACAGCCACGGCGCCTGCGTGCCGCTTTGCTGCTGTTCGAACGCGCGGCCGTTCCAGCGTACTTCGTAGTCGGGACCCAGCTCGCGCACCAGTGCTTCCAGCCGGGTCATCGCCGCGCCGGTGCTGATGCCGGGTGCCGTATCGGCATTGACACGCACCGAGGTCAGACCGTTGTAGCGCTCCAGCGTCGATTCGCTGTTGCCCCATTCCAGCGTGGCGAATGCGCCCAGGGACACCATCTGGCCGCTGGCATTGCGCACATGAACGCGGGCCAGATGGCTGGCCTGCATGCGATACGGCGCGTCGGCCTGCAGAATCACGCGACGGACGCGGCCTTCGCGCGCCAGTTCGTCGATATAGCGCGAGCCGATGGTGGCCGACAGCGCATGGTGGATCGCCTCGGGGTCCACGCCGAAGCTCTCGGCCTTGCGGTAGTCGATGACCAGGTCCAGTGCGGGCGCGGGCTGGCCCGCCGTGGCGCGCACTTCGGCAAAGAGCGGATCGGCTTTGGCAAGTTCGATCAGCTTGTCGCGCGCGGCGTACAGGTCCTGCCGGCCGCCTTCGCGGCGCGTGACCAGGCGCATGTCCAGTCCGCTGGTGCTGCCAAGCTCGGGCAGGGCGGTGCCGTTGTAGGGGTAGAGCTGGGCTTCCCCTTTGCCGGGCCACGCTTCAAGGCCCTTGCTCAGGCGCGCCAGCACCACGTCGGCCGAATTGGCGCGGCCGCGCTGCTTCCAGTCGTCGAGCGACAGGAACACGCTGGCGCGCTGTTCTCCGGAGCCACCGTTGTTCCAGCCCAGCAGCGAGAACGTGGTCTTGATCGGGAATTTCTCCGACGTCATCCACTGTTCCAGCCGGGCGATGGTGTCGCGCGTCTGTGCCTGGGTGCTGCCCGGCGGCAGCTCCACGTCGATCACCAGTTCGCCGGTGTCTTCCTCGGGCAGGAAGCCGCCCGGCAATTGCCAGAGCATCAGCATGCAGGCGGCGGTCATGGCCAGGTAGACGGCCAGCCAGCGCAGCCGGCGTTGCTGCAGCCGGTGAATCCAGCCCGCGTAGCGCGTGGTGAATGCGGCAAAGCGGGCTTCGAACCAGGCCAGCGGCCCGCGCGCGGGCGCGGCGCCATGCCGCAGCAGCGTGGCGCACATGGCCGGGGCCAGCGTCAACGCAAAGAACAGCGAGAACGCGATCGAGATCGCCAGCGTCATCGCGAAGTGGCGGTAGATCACGCCCACGGCGCTGTCCATGAAGGTCATCGGCACGAACACGGCACACAGCACCAGCGTCACGGCCAGCAGCGCGCCCGACACCTCGCGCATCGAGCGCGACGCGGCGGTAAACGCATCGACCCGTTCCTCGCGCATGATGCGCTCGACGTTTTCCACCACCACGATGGCGTCGTCCACCAGGATGCCGATGGCCAGCACCACGCCGAACAGCGTGATCACGTTCAGCGACAGCCCGAACGCATACAGGCAGGCCACCGTGCCCAGCAGCGACACGGGCACCACGATGCACGGAATCAGCGTGGCGCGCAGGTTGCCCAGGAACAGCCAGAGGATCAGGAACACCAGCACCGTGGCCTCGCCCAGCGTCACCAGCACGCGCGTGATCGAGTTCTTTACGAAGTGCGCGGTGTCGTAGGAAATTTCGTAAGCCACGCCGGCCGGGAAGCCCTTGGCGGCTTCGTCCAGCGCCGCGCGCACCGTACGCGAGGTGGCCAGCACGTTGGCGCCATCGGCCAGTTTCAGGCCCATCGACGCCGCCTCGCGCCCGTTGAGGGACGAGCTGTAGCGGAAGTCCGCGGCGGCCATTTCCACACGTGCCACGTCGCGCAGCAGCACGGCGGAACCGTCTTTGCCCGGACGCAGCACGATATGTTCGAACGCTTCGGCATTGGCAAGCGGCGCGGGCGGCCGGACGATGGCCTGAAGCGGCTGGCCCGGCGCGGCAGGCGCGCCGCCGAGCTGGCCCGGCGTGACACTGCCGTTGCGCGCGCGGATAGCGGCTTCCACGTCCGCCGTGGTCAGGCCATAGGCATGGAGCTGATCGGGATTGAACCAGACGCGCAGCGCGTATTCGGCGCTGTACGGTTCCACCTTGCCGATGCCGGGCAGGCGCCGCAACATCGGTAGCACCGTGCCCGCCGCATAGTCGGCCAGCGCCGTTTCAGACATCGTGCCGGTTTTCGAAATCAGCGACACGTACATGAAAGGGCTGGCACTGGCCTGGTCGACGTAGACGCCGCCACGGCGCACCACCTCGGGCAGCAGCGGCTCGGCCTGTGCCACGCGGTTGCGCACGTTGACCTGCGCCAGTTGCGGATCGGTGCCCTGTTTGA
>DAIOET010000010.1:0-36306 GCA_036746135.1 Cupriavidus sp. | reverse complement strand
GCGGAGCGGTCCGAATACAGGACGCCGGGTACGTCCAGCATGATGAGGCGTTCAGTCATGATTTCTCGTGGTCAATCGGTGATGGGATGAATCAAGCGTATCCGGCTTTTGCGTGGGAAAGTCGACACAAAGTGTGCGTAAGTGCAACAGTTGTGTAACTTTTACGCGGGACTCGTTAATGCCGGTTACTGCGTAAGTCCAAGTGTTTCTCGCGGACACACCTGCCGCGCCAGGCCTTGTTTTCCGGCCTGATCCGCGCTGCGGATATCGCCGTAATGCACGCCTCAACGGGTGGTGAGCGAGCCTGGTTGACAGGAATTTGAAAGGAAATGTTCGTCGGAATGACACGAAGCGGGCAGACGGCCCGGCGGGGCAGGCTAACAGCCAATAACTGACAGATTGTTCTAGCCCTTCTGCAGTAATCGCATTTCGAAATGCTCGAATGCGTATTGGCAGGTGATGCTGCAGAAAAGGTCTGCCTGGCCGACCGCCTGTTCGCAGGCGTGACAGGTTCCGCAGGGCTTGAGTCTGGGTGCCCAGTCGCGGCCGGCTGCTTCGAAATCTTCCTGGAACGACATATCGTCCTGCACTGCCTTGCGTAGCATGCGTGTTCTCCGCGTTCCGTCAGCCTCAGCGTTGATCCAAGTCTCGATCGGCCCCCGCTTTCAAGGCGATGGCGCAAACGCCATGCTAACGGCGGGCGGCCGTATAGCGAATCGGATCTGACTTAATTACGGCGGCGCGCGACGAAGCTGAAGTTTGTGGCAGTGCGGCAGAAATTCAGGGTTCAGAACTGAAAGCGTGCAACGTCGGCTTCCAGCGAGGCTGCCTGGTGATCGAGCTGTGTCGCCTGCTCGCTGACGACGTCGACGAGCTTGGCGTTGTCGGCGCTGGTCTGTTCCAGCCGGGACAGCGCGTCGCCCACGGTGCGGATGCCATCGGCCTGTTCGTCGGCCAGCATGCGCAGCTCGGCGGCCAGGGTATGGCTGTGGTTCACGGCGGCGTCGATGCCCGACATGGCAGCCTCCACGCGGCCGCTGAGGTCGGCGCCACGGGCGATTTCATTGGCGGCATCGCCGATGATGCCGCCGATCTCGCGTGCGGCGGTGGCGCTGCGCTGGGCGAGGGCGCGCACTTCCTGCGCCACGACGGCGAAGCCTCGGCCTGCCTCGCCAGCGCGCGCAGCTTCCACTGCGGCGTTGAGTGCCAGGATATTGGTCTGAAAGGCGATGCCTTCGATGACGGACACGATTTCCGAGATATTGCGGGACTGCGCGTGGACGTTCGACATGGCGCCGCTCATATCGCGCACTGCCGCCATGCCGACTCCCGTGGCCTCGCGGGCGCGATTGGCCATCTCGCTGGACTCCTGCGCCTGTGCATGGGCCTGCTGGACGAGCGTGGTCAGGCGCGCGACATTGGTCGTGGCCTCCGTCAACGCACTGGCTTGCTGCCCGGTGCGCGTGGCCAATTCCTGATTGCCGTGGGCGATGCCGTCGCTTGCAGTGGAAATCTCGTGTGCGCACTGTTGAATGCGCGCCAGTACGCCGGCGAGCTGATCACGCATGCCGGCGAGGTTGAACAGCAGACTGCTGCTGTCGTGTTCGCGCAAGGTAATCCGAGCTGTGAGGTCGCCGCCGGCGATGCGCGTGGCGATGCTCGCTGCATCGCGCGGCTCCCCGCCGAGTTCGCGCGTCAGGCTGCGTGCGGCAATCCATGCGAGCGCGGCGGCCGAAACCAAACTGGCCACCAGCAACACGCTCATCACCGTTTGCGCCGCCACCTGTGCCGAGGCTACGCCAGCTACCGTATCGGCAGCCTGCTGGGCCATCGACACCCGTGTGGTTTCGATCAGTGCGCCAAGCTTTTGCAGTTGCTCGCCAAGGAAATGGCCGTCGATGGAGACCGCCGCATCGAATTGCAGTGAGTCGAGCGGTTGCTTGCGGATCAGGTCGACGTACTTGTCCACCAGTTCTCCGGCGGCCTTGCGTTCGTTCAGCAATGCGCGGGCCTGGGCAGGCGCGGCCTGGCGTACGCCATCGACCGCTGCATCAAGCTGCCTGGAAGCATGCGCGATATCGTTGGACGCGGTATCGCGTTCGGCGGAACTGGTGGCCAGCGTCAGCGCAAGCTGCGCGCGGCCCAGCATGGCCAGTGACGCCTGTGCGCGCTCGGCCGCGATGGCGCCGCGCATATCGCGCTGGTAGAGCTTGTCGGTGTCGCGCTTCAGGTCGATCAGATTGAAAATGCCGGTGAGACCGACAATCGCGCCGAACGCGTAGATCAAGACAAACGCCGCGGAAAGACGCACCACCAGCGGCAGCGCCGCCAGTCCTTTCCATACGGATTGGCCGCGCCGCCCCGCCAATCCAAGCTTGATGGCTTGCAACACAACAGAACTCCTTCGGAGCAACGCTCCGCCATACATGACCCTGGCAACCGCAGCAGGCCGGCCTCTCGTCGATGCGGTCATGAAGACGTCTCGCGGGGCCTGGTCTTGTTGCAGTGCGGCGTGATCCTCGGCGACCTGTATGACAACAATGTGACAAATGGCATGCGACGAGTTTGTCACACGGATGACATATTTCTGTCCTGCAATGGCGCGCGTTTCATGTGTGCCTGAATTGCAAAGTCGTGCTCAAGAATGCTTGTGGCCGGCCGTTACCAAGCAGGTGGCCTGCCATCCGTCCGAATCCGTTTCATGCTGACCGTTGCCTCCAATCTGGCTGCGGCCCGAGAGGCCGTGCGACCGCCACCGCTACATGCGGTGTTCCAGCCTATCGTGACGCTGGCAAGCGGAGAGGTCCTGGGATACGAAGCACTGATTCGCGGGCCTGCCGGGTCGATGCACGCGTCTCCTGACGCTTTGTTTCGCATGGCTCATGAGACGGGCACGACCGTGGCCCTGGAAATGTCGGCGGCCCGGACCGCGCTGGCGTCCTGGGCGGCATTGCATCTGCCCGGCAAGCTGTTCCTGAACTTCAGTCCGCTGACGCTGCGCCATCTGCTGGACCAGCGCGGCCGCGTCATGGCATCGCTGCTGGGCCTGGATGGTGGGCAAGGCGCGGCAATCCGCATCGCGCCATCGCGCGTGGTGATCGAGGTCACCGAGCAGACCGCCGTAGGCGATGCCGCGAGCTTTGCGCAGGTCGTGGCCGTGCTGACGGAACTGGGCATGCAGTACGCGCTGGACGACTTCGGAACCGGCCATGCCAACCTGGACCGGTTGGCCGAGCTGACCCCGCAATACATCAAGATCGATAAATCGCTGGTGCGCGGCATTCAGGCCAGCTCACGCAGGCTGGAGGTGCTGCGGGCTGTCCTGAACATGATGCACGCGCTGGGCGGCCGCGTGATTGCCGAGGGCATCGAGACCGCCGAGGAACTGGCGCTGGTGCGCGATCTGGGCGTGGCGGCGGGGCAGGGCTATTTCCTGGGACGTCCTGCCGCACATCCGCCCAGCGAGATCACGGCGGAGGTGCGTACGGTGCTGGCATCGCGTCAGATTGCCGTATTTCCGCAAACGCTACGCACCGGCTGGTCGGGCATGACAGCGGGACAACTATTGCGTCCGATGCCGGCCGTCAGCTCAGAAACTCCGAACAACGATGTACTGGCGCGGTTTCATGAACACAGCGACCTGCATGCGATGGCAGTGGTCGACGAAGGCCGGCGTCCCATCGCGCTGATCAACCGGCAGACGCTGATCGATCGCTACGCTACGCCATTTCACCGCGAGTTATACGGCCGCAAGGCATGCATTGCGCTGGCCAACCTTGAACCTGTCTGCTTCGACAGGCGTGCCACGCTGGAGGAGATGGCCCAGCACGTTGCCGGCGAGCCGTCGCGCGCGCTGGCGGACGGTTTTGTGATCACCGACGAAGGCCGCTATGTAGGTCTTGGCACGGGCGCGGACCTGCTGCGCGCCATTACCGACGTACGCATGGAAGCGGCGCGCTATGCCAACCCGCTGACATTCCTGCCGGGCAACATTCTGTTGAATCAGCATATCGACCGGTTGATCGAGGCACGCAGCCCGTTCCATGCCTGCTATGCCGATCTGAACCACTTCAAACCCTTCAACGACCACTACGGCTACTGGAAGGGCGATGAGTTGCTCAAAGGTGCCGCCGCCATTCTGGCGCAGGCCTGCGATCCGGCCCGCGACTTCCTGGGGCACATTGGCGGCGACGACTTCCTCGTGCTGTTCCAGGGGGACGATTGGGAGGCGCGCATTCACGATGCGATGACGCGCTTCAACGACGGCGCGCTGGCCATGTATGCGCCGGCAGATCGCGCTGCCGGCGGCATCCAGGGTGAGGATCGTCACGGGCGCCCGATGTTCTATCCGCCAGTGACGATGGCCGTGGGTGCGGTTCGCGTCGGCGCCGAGGCGATGGCCACCTGGCGTCTTGGCAGCCAGCATGTCGGCGCTGCCGCCGCGGTGGCCAAACGCAGGGCGAAGGGCGTGGAGCAGGGTGTCGTATGCATCGACATCGCCGACCTTGCCGCTCGCGGAGAGCTGGAGAACTAGCGGTCGGCCTCTTAGTGGTCAGCCAGTGCCGCGATGCTCAGGCGCGGCGCACGATGGGCGGTCAGCTCGGCGCGCGCGGCACTGTCGAGAATGTCCAGCCGGTAACCTTGTGCATAGACCACCGTCACCGTCACCCCGTTTTCGGCGCAGAGATCGAGCGTGCGACGCATGCGCGAGACCAGTCCGGCCAGCGCGCGCGAGGAATGGGAGAGTGAATGTCCCCAGATGGTGTTTTCAATGCGGGAAGTGGCCAGGATGCGGCCAGCATTGGCGAACATCAGCATGGCGAGGTCGAACTCTTTGGGCGTCATCGGAATGCGTTGCCCATTCAGCATGGCGTAGCGCCCCGGATTATTGAGCTCGTACGGGCCGGCGCGCAGCGGAATGTGGGCCGACAGACGGGTGCCTGCCATCCGGCGGCGCAGTGCGGCGATGCGGGCAAGCAGCACGCGCGCATTGAGCGGACGTACGATGTAATCGTCCGCGCCGGCGTCCAGCGCTTCAACCATGTCGTCATCGTTGCTCTCGCTCGAGAACATCACGATCGGCACATCGCGGTTGCGCACCGCGCGTACGGCCCGAATGACGTCGATGGCGGAAATGTCCGGTAGATCCCGGTCAATCAGAAGCATGTCGTAGCTGTCGTGGCCCAGGCCGTGGATCAGGTCCCGGCCGGACTGGAATACGCTGCATTGGAATCCCGCAATGGAGAGCAACTCCTGCATGGGATAGAGAGGTGATGTGCGGCTGGCCAGCAGCGCAATGTTGGATGGAGTATTCATACGACACACTATCGATCCTGCGAAACGCATTGAATTGGGCAAACACGATGCAGCGTATCGACGGGGCATAGGTGCAACAATCGGTGTTCCCTTAAAAGGACCGATGAAACATCCCTGAGTGATCATAGGAATACCCTCATCGTTATCCACAGATTGTGTGGATAACCGCGACCGATGCTGGCGCGGCCATGCGGTGGGCGGGTACCGGATCGGCGTGATTAAAAAATGGGCAATCGTGGTGTGCGTCACGGCTTGCTGCCGGGAAGTGACGCGCTGTGCCAGAATACGGCTCATCCTGTCCAGGGCCGTTCACGGTATACGTGCCTATGCTCAGTCCTAGCGTGATTGCCGCGGTCATTCTCGCGTTCCACATCGTTGGAATCATCGCGGCGTTGCATGCCGTCATGACGGTGCGCACCGCGCCTGGTGCCATCGCATGGGCCGGGTCGCTGGTGATGATGCCGTACTTCGCCATCATTCCTTACCTGATCTTCGGGCGCAGCCGCTTCGAGGGCTACGTCAACGCGCGCCGCTTCAATAACGATCGCCTGCGCGAGATCCGCCACGGCATGACCGCGCAGGAGCGCGAAGCGCTGGCTGCCGCCGTGTTGCCGATGCCTGACCAGGCCTACCTGCGCGCGCTGCCGACGCTGACGGGCATGCCATGCCTGAAGAACAACGATGTGCGTCTGCTGATCAATGGCGACGCCACGTTCGAAGCGATCTTCGCCGCAATCGAAGGCGCCACGCAGCAGGTGCTGGTGCAGTTCTTCATCGTCCATGACGACGAACTCGGGCGCGCGCTGCAGCAGCGCCTGTGCGACAAGGCCCGCGCCGGGGTCAAGGTTTACTTCCTGTACGACAGCATCGGCTGCCACGCGCTGGGGCGGGGCTACATTCGCATCCTGCAGCACGCTGGCGTGGAGGCGCGCCCGTTTTCCACCCATCCAGGCTTCGTCAATCGCTTTCAGCTTAATTTCCGTAATCACCGCAAGCTGGTGATCGTCGATGGGGCGCGGGCATTCGTCGGCGGACACAATGTTGGCAATGAATATCTGGGCCGCCGCCCGCCGCTGGCACCGTGGCGCGATACGCATATCGATATCCGCGGCGCCGCAGTGCTCGACCTGCAGATGGCCTTTGCGGAAGACTGGTACTGGGCCGCGCGCGAGGTGCCCTTTCTGATGACGCCACCCCCCGGCTACGTGGGCGACATGGTGTGCCAGATCGTGCCGTCCGGACCTGCCGATGCACAGGAAACCTGTTCACTGTTCTTTGTGGAAGCCATCCAGTCCGCCACGCGCAGGCTCTGGATGACTTCGCCATACTTCGTGCCCGATGAAGCCGTCTTCGCCATGCTGCGGCTCGCGGTGCTACGCGGCGTGGATGTACGCATCCTGATTCCGTCCCGCCCCGATCACCTGGTGGTGTACGGCGCATCGACGATCTACGCATACCAGGCCGTGCGCGCGGGGGTGAAGATCTATCGCTACCAGCCGGGCTTCCTCCATCAAAAGGTGATTCTGATCGATGACGAAGCGGCGGCCGTCGGCACCGCCAACCTGGACAACAGGTCGTTCCGCCTGAACTTCGAAATGATGGTGATGACCGCGCATCCCGACTTCGCCGCCGATGTCGCGCGCATGCTCGAAGCCGACTTCGCCCAGGCTCGCCAGATCGATTCCGAAGATTTTCTGGGTTCGCCGGTCATCCTGCGCGTGGCCATGCACGTGGCAAAACTGTTCGCTCCCATCCTGTAAACGTGGCGCTTGCGGCGCGATATTTGCCGCGCAGTGGCGTATCAGAAACTGGCAGTATTTGTGTACACTGTCTACTATTATTCGAAGATGAGTGGACAACGTCCACATGGGGAGCTGAGATGACACGTACTGCCGCTGCAACGCCTCCCACCCGCACCACCTACCGCCACGGCGACCTGCGCCGCGCGCTGCTGGAAGCCGGCATCGACCTGGCCCGCGAAGGCGGCCCCGACGCGATCGTCCTACGCGAAGCCACGCGCCGTGCCGGCGTGGTACCCAACGCCGCCTACCGTCACTTCGCCAGCCGGCAGGATTTACTGCAAGCGGTGCGGGCATCGGCGCTCTCCAGCCTGGCGATGGCGATGGAAGTTGAAATGGCGGCGATCCCACCCGATGCCACACCGGCCGAACGTGCACGCGGCAGTTTGCGTGCGGTGGGGATCGGCTATCTGCAGTTTGCGTTGGTCGAGACTGGGTTATTTCGGGCCGCGTTTTCGGTGCCTGACGATGTAGAGGGCGATGCGGACCCGGCGAAAGCGGGCAATAGCGGTCTGAATCCGTTTGAATTGCTTGGGGCTGCGCTGGATCGGTGGGTCGAGGCCGGATTGCTGTCGGCGGAGCGGAGGCCTGGGGCGGAGTACATCGCCTGGTCGGCGGTGCACGGATTGGCAGTGCTGCTGATAGATGGGCCACTGCGGAGCAGGGCGAAGGAGCAGGCGGGGGTGATTGGGGAGAGGTTGTTGGAGATGGTGGAGAAGGGGTTGTAAGGGCCGCTGTGCGAAGACGAGCAACGCGCCTACGTTATGAGTGTTGGCTACCGAGTCAAAAACCCCCGGCAGCCAACAGTCGATCCAACCTCAGACCCTGACCTTCCCCTCAAGCCGTCGCCCCGTCCCTCTTAACCCCACCAGCATCTTCTCCGGCAAGAACGGCACCGACCTGAGTCTCACGCCCGTGGCCGCAAACACTGCGTTGGAAACGGCCCCTGGAATCGTGGCCGGCGCCATTTCCCCGGCCCCCCAAGGCGGCGCTTCCGGTCGATCGATCAGACTGATTTGGATGTTCGGAACGTCAGGGAATCGCAGGATCGGATAACTCGCCCAGTCGAGCGACGTCACGCGGTGCGCGTCGAACCGCAGCTCCTCCATCAACACACGGCTGATGGTTTGCACGATGCCGCCCTCGATCTGATTTCGCGTGCCGTCCGGATTGATGATCTGGCCGCAATCGTGGCTGCACCAGACGTCGGTCACACGGATGTGCCCGTCCTTGCGGTTGACCGCCACTTCCAGCACGGTGGCGACGTAGGTGCGGTCGTTGTCGTAGCGGACGAATGCCACGCCGCGACCGCGCACCACGTCGCGCGGGTCTCCCTTGCGGCGGATTGCCCTGGCGGTCTTCGCGTTCCAGTTTGAGAGCTTTGCCACGTCCTCCAGCACGGCGCGCGCGCGTGGATCGGAGAGATAGTCCAGGCGCCATTGCAGCGGGTCGGCGCCGGCGGCCATCGCCAGTTCGTCGAAGAACGCTTCGTTGGCGAATGAGTTCTGCAGTCGGCCAGGCGAGCGCAAGTGAGCCGTGCGGAACGCGCTGTCGGTCAGCCGGTAGACCTTGGTGCTGACATTGGGCAGGGCGTACAGCACGTCCGCATTCTTCGAGATATTGCCCGTGACATAGGCCGGTCGCTTGATGCCGGAGGTGACCGTCGCCAGCAGCGGGAACTCGGCAATCGAGCCTTTCTGCGCGGCGACGTAGAACTCGGATTGCCAGGCGACAGGCCGCTTTTGCGCGTCGAGGCCGCCTTTCATGTCGATGGCCGTCGGTGGGCTTTTGGGGTCCCAGCCGTGTTCGTCGGCGCGCATCCATTGCACGCGCACCGGTGCTCCGGCAAGTTGCGAGACCAGTGCGGCGTCGGCCGAGCAGTCTTCATGACCATTACGGCCATAACATCCGGCGCCGTCCAGGTAGATCAGGCGGACTTTCGATTTGTCGACGCCGAGCGTCAGTGCAATTTCGCCTTGCAGCGAGTGCGTGGATTGCGCGGCCGACCAGATCGTGCACTGGCCATCGCGGAAGTCACCCACGGCGCAGGCGGGACCGATGGAGCCGTGCGTATGGGGCGGAAACTCGTACGTGGCTTCGATGCGTTTGGCCGCACCCGCCAACGCAGTGGCAACGTCGCCCTTGTTGGCGGCGGTCTCGACATTGCTGACCGGCAGCTTGCGCCAGTACGCATACAGCTCGGCCTGATCGGGGAAGTGGGGTGGATCGTCCCAGCTCACCTTGAGGTTGCGCGCGGCCTTGATGGCGCCCCATTCGCTCGGGCTGACCACGGCCAGAAAGTCCTGCTTGCGGACGATGCGCACGCCGGGCAGATCACGGATCGATGATTCGTCCACGCTGACCAGCCTGGCACCCGGGCCGGATGGGCGAATAACGCGCGCGTGCAGCATGCCCGGCAACCGGAAATCCTGCATGAACGTGAACTGGCCGGTGACCTTGCCCGGAATATCCACGCGCGGGACGTTCTTGCCGACGAGCTTGTGCCGGGCCGGTGCCTTGAGCGGAACCTTCGGGTCCAGCGCCACCTGCAGCGGCTTGCCGGCAACCAGCTCGCCATAGCCGATCTTGCGTTGGCCGTCCGGGGTGGAGATCACGCCGTCGGCCACGACGAGCGTGCCGGCATCGACGGACCATTGCGAGGCCACCTTGCCGAGCAGCGCCCGTCGCGCGGAAGCAGCGGCGCGGCGCAGCGTGCCGCCGCCATCCTGGATGGTCAGGCTGCCTGCGGTCTGACCTTGGTCGAGCGTCAGCAACGTATCGCCCATGATCATGTCGACCTGGTGAAAGCCGACATCGAGTTCTTCGGCCACCATCTGTGCGAGAGAGGTCCGTGCACCGGTGCCCAGATCGACCTTGCCGCTGTAGACCGTGACGCGGCCGTCCGGGCCAATCGCCAGCCAGGCGTCGACTTCGCCTTTGGCGGTGGATGTCTTGATGACGGTCTGGCCCGCGGCGTCGATACCCGTGACCGATTGCGAATGCGCGGTGGAAACCAGACCGGGCAGGGTGAACGACACCAGCAGCCCGCCGCTGCCCTTGAGGAATGCGCGACGATCCATGTCATGCCTCCTTGGCTACGGTCTCGGCAGCGCGCTGCACGGCCTTGATGATGCGGGTATGGGTGCCGCAGCGACACAGGTTTCCAGCCAGGGTGTCACGAATCTGCGATTCGGAAGGCTTGGGATTCTGCGCCAGCAGGCTGACAGACGTCATCACCATGCCGTTGATGCAGTACCCGCATTGGGCGGCTTGCTCCGCGATAAAGGCGGCCTGCACCGGGTGCGGCCTGTCGGGTGTGCCCAGGCCCTCCAGCGTGGTGATGCGGGCATCGCCGACCGAGGCCACCGGCAACACGCAGGACCGCGTGGCCGCGCCGTTGAACAGCACCGTGCAGGCGCCGCACTGGCCAAGGCCACAACCGAACTTGGGACCGTGCAGCGCAAGGTTGTCGCGTAGCACGTAGAGAAGAGGGGTATCGCTATCGACGTCCACGGCATGCTGTTTGCCGTTGACCTGTAGCTGGTAGGTGGGCATGGGGCGCTCCTTTGTCATTGTTATCTTGATGGCGTCTGCCGACAGCGATCTCGGGTGGGGTGAGACGGCGGCACTTCGGGACGCAACGTTGAATCTAGGACAATGCGCGAGCGCCGAACAGGGTCTGAAACGTTTGATTTCCACGGAATGGAAATAAAGGCTTTTCTCCCGTCGTTTTCTTCCTACACTCATCGGCACCCGATAACCGGCTGGACGCCAGACAAGGTCTCATATGCGCATCGTGATTCCCGACGACTATCAGGACTGTGTCCGCACCCTGGACTGTTTTGCGCGGCTGGCCGGCCATGACGTGATCGTCCACCGCGACAACGTGAAGCCGGTCGACGCGCTGGCGGCGCGTCTGGCCGATGCCGATGCCATCGTGCTCACGCGCGAGCGGACTGTCGTCACGGCGGCACTGCTCGATCGCTTGCCACGGCTGCGGATGATCAGCCAGACCGGCAAGGTAGCGGGACATATCGATCTGCGCGCCTGCACCGAACGCGGCATTGCGGTAGCCGAGGGCAGCGGCTCCGGCGCTGCAACGGCAGAGCTGACGTGGGCGCTGATACTGGCCAGCCGGCGCCATCTCGTGGCGGAAGTGAACCGGCTGCGTGCCGGGCAGTGGCAAGGCTACCTGGGGCAGCAACTGCGCGGCCAGCGGCTTGGAGTCTGGAGCTATGGGCGCATCGGCAGGCAGGTGGCGGGCTTTGGCCGGGCGTTCGGCATGAAGGTGTGGGTGTGGGGACGGGACGCATCCACCGCCGATGCACGCAACGATGGCTTCGAAGTGGCGCCATCGCGCGAGGCGTTCTTCGCGGAGAGCGATGTGGTCAGCCTGCATATCCGGCTGAACGCGGACACCGAAGGCATCGTCACGGCGAACGATCTTGCGTCCATGAAGCCCACGGGTCTGCTCGTCAATACGAGCCGGGCCGAGCTTGTCGAGGCGGGCGCGCTGGTCAGCGCATTGCAGGCCGGGCGACCAGGCTTTGCCGCCGTGGATGCGTACGAACGGGAACCGGTGCTGGGCGCCGATGAACCGCTGCTGCGGCTCGATAACGCCTTGTGCACGCCCCACATCGGCTTCGTGGAGAAGGACAACTACGAGGCGTACTACGGCGGCGCGTTCGACAATATCAACAGCTTCTTTGCCGGTATGCCGGTGAATCTGGCAAATCCGGACGTGCTTGGGCGGTTGCGAGCGTGACCGTTGGTGGTCCGTGCCTGTGAACGGCGGCGCGAACGCCGCCGGATTGCGTCGTGGTTACTGACTGCTGATTCCCGCCCGGCGCGCAATGGCGCGCATCTTTGGCAGCTCGGCCTCGATCTGCGCCTCGGCCTGGGCCGGTGTGCCATAGCGAGGCTCGAAGCCGGCTTCGATCAGTTGCTTGCGTGTCGCGGGATCGGCCAGCGTATCGGCCAACGCCTTCGTCAGCTTTTGTTTGACGTCGGCGGGCAGGCCGCGCGGGGCGGTCAGCACGGACCAGGCATCGATGTCGACGCCGGAAATACCGGCCTCCGCGGCCGTCGGCACATCGGGAAGTTGCGCGGACCGGCGTGCAGTGGTTACCGCCAGCGCCTTGATCTTGCCCGCCTTGATTTGTGGCGCCGCCGCCGTCACGGTGTCGATGGCCAGCGGAATCTGTCCGCCGATCAGATCGTTCATGGCCGGCGCGCTGCCCTTGTAGGGCACGTGCACGAGCTTGATGCCCGCGTTGTACCAAAGCAGTTCACCGGCGAAATGCGCGGTGCTGCCTTCGCCGAACGTTCCATAGCTGTATTTGCCGGGCTCGGCCTTGGCCTTGGCAACCAGCTGCTTCAGGTCCGCGATCTGTGCCTTGGGATTGGTGATCAGTACCAGCGGCAGGCGCGTGGCAAAGCCGATCGGCTCGAAGCTTTTCACCGGATCGTATGGCAGGTTGTTTTGCAGCGCCGGGTTGATCGTGAACGTGGTAGTGCCCGCCGTCAGTAGCAGCGTATAGCCATCCGGCGCTGCCTTGGCAACATAGCTGGCACCGACGATGGTGCCCGCGCCGGCGCGGTTTTCCACGACCACGGGCTGGCCCAGCCGCTCGCCAAGTTGCTTGCCTAGCAGTCGCGCCAGCACATCGGTGGCGCCGCCCGGCGGGAACGGCGCGACCAGGCGGATCGGACGGCTGGGATAGGTGTCGGCAGTAGCGTTGCCGGTGGCCGCTGCGGCAGCCAAGCCAAAGGTCATGGCCAGGGCCACGCGGGTAGTGATTGGGAAAGCCATGAAACGCTTGATTTCAGTCTGAAAATTGGGCGCCCAGTCTAGCTGCGTCACCGTTATCGCCAAACGACCGATTTGGCATATCGGTATGGCGGCCCGGCGAAGGCAGCCCCGATATTGACTTGGGAACCAAACAAGTTCCCGCACCCCACCTGTCTGCCACCTCCTCATGACGTGGGGTGCGCGCAACGTCGACGCTCTTTCAATACTTATTCCGTTACACTCGCGTCGCGGTTTCCGTCGTTATTCAAATTCCAAAATCAACGGTCGCGGATGCTCACAAAACACAAGAATTTCCGCGGCATGGTCAGCCGCGGCGGGGTCAGGAAGCTGCTTTCGGTCGTCGCCGGCGCGCTTTGCGCGCAGTTGCTGGCGGCACCGGCGCACGCGCTCGATGCGGCACAGATCTATGCGCTGCGCGCGCCCAGCATCTGGGTCGTCCACGTGTTCGATGCCCAGGCGCGCCGTATTGGTCAGGGCAGCGGAGTCGTGATCGGACCGGACAAGCTGGTCACCAATTGCCATGTGCTGTTTCACGGCAAGAGCATTGCCGTCAAGCGTGAGAACACCTCGCATGGCGCTCGTCTCGAATACGCGGATGTGGATCGGGATCTGTGCATCCTGCGCGCGAAGGATCTTGCCGCGCCCGCAGTCCCGGTCGCACCGCTCGCCAGCCTGAAGGTCGGGGACCGCGTGTATGCCTTGGGCGCGCCTCGCGGCCTGGAGCTGACGCTATCGGACGGACTGCTGGCCGCGCTCCATCACGACAGGGATGACAATATCGTGCGCCTGCAGATGACGGCGCCGATCTCGCCGGGGTCCAGCGGCGGCGGGCTGTTCGATTCGGAAGGGCGTCTGGTGGGCGTGTCTTACATGACGATCCGTGATGCGCAGAATCTGAACTTTGCCATCCCGGCGGCCTGGATCGATCAGGTACCGGCACGCGCTACCGCCGCGCTGCAGAAGTTTCGCGCCGAGCAGGCAACCGCCACGGTTGCGGCCGCGCCAAAGCCATCCAATGTGCCGCCAGTCTCCGGACCGGAAACGACGGTGGTGTCGGGGGACGATCTGAGCCGCCATGTCGCGTCGCTCGGTCGGATCATGGTGACGGCGCCGAGCGGTGTGCAGCTCGAAATGCGGTTCAGCCCGAATGGTTCCTTCGGTGTGACCAACATGCGTTCAGGCGGCTACTCGAACGGCCAGCTGACGGTGGCCCCCAACAGCAACGAGGTCTGCCTGGCGGTGGGCAATCCGCGCTTCAGCGCGATGCAGACCTGCTACCGCGTCACGCGCAACGGTGAGACATACACCATGCGTTCGGTTTCTTCCTCCTACTATTTCACCTATGCGTTCCAAGGTTCCTGACCGCGTGCGCGGGCAAATGCATGGCATGCGGCGCTGTGTGCCGATGGTGTTTCTGGCGGCGGCAGTCATGACGCTGGCCGCGTGCGCACCGCGCACTACGGTGACGAGCGTGCGCGCCCAGGACTATGCCGGGCGGCCGCAGCGCATGTTCGTGATTTCACCGGCCGGCATGGGCTGGGGGCCGGACTTCTCGACGGCGTTCCGCGCCAAGTTTCAGGACATCGTGCGCGCCTGCAACGCAACGGCTGCTTTCGACGAGGTGACGGGCCTGGAACTCGATCGGAACCTCTCCATAAACAAGGCCGCGGCGTTCCGGGCGGATACCGTGCTGTCGATTGCCGCCGGTGGGGGCGTTGTCGATTCAAACGGGTTTCGCCTTTCCATCGTCTACAACACCACGCTTGGAGATCTGGCGCAGGATCGTGCCGTATGGCGCGCGAAAATGTCGTTCGCCCGTGGCAGCGCACTGATCTCGCTGGCCGAACGTGGTGCTGTCTTCGCCATCGAACTGACCAATGGCCTCAAGAAAGACGGCATTCTGACGGGCTGCGCGCCGATCCGGCTGGAGGGCGGTGCCCGCCTCGATGCGTCGGCCATTCCGAAGGCTCCGCCCGCCGGGCTTGCACTGCCCGACCGCAACGTCCGCCCCGAGACGACGGCAAAGCCGTCGCTGCGGGACCTTCAGGATCTGCTGCCGCCCCAATGAAACCGGGGCTATGCGCCGAGCGATCTGGTAATCCGCTTGGCGAGCCAGGGACCGCAAAGCACGACGGAAAACAGCCTCAGCGTCTGGGTGGCCACTACGAAATTCATGTCGGCGTTGGTGCCTAGCGCGATGGCCACGATCGATTCGACACCGCCGGGAGAGGTCGCCAGATAGGCCGTCAGGAAGCTGACGTTGGAGGCGGCCGAGATCAACCATGCCGAGGCCGCGCACAACGCGATCATCGCGACGATGGCGGCAAGCATGATCGGCAGCGACGCAACCAGCGGACGCAGCAGGTCGCGCCGAAACTGCAGGCCGATGGTCCAGCCCAGAATTGCAAAGCAGCCGCCCAGGAGCGGCGACGGAACCACCGGTGGGACGGGTGCGGCCGTCACCCACACCGCGCCGATGGCCAGTGGCACGAGGAAGGCACCGGCCAGTATCCGAAAGCGTGTACCGAGCCAGCACCCCAGCGCGGCGATGCCGATGGCGATCAGCGTGCCGAGTTGGGCGGCCTGCGTGGACGTCTTGCCGGCCGCAATCACCGAGGATGCCGCCACCTGCGAATCGACAATCGCGTGGGCAACCAATGGGCCGGTGACGACGACCAGCACAACCCGCAGGTACTGCATGAGCGATACCAGGATGCCGTTGCCGCCGTTTTCGGTTGCCAATGCGCCCATGATGGATGCCGCGCCCGGCAAGCTGCCCCATGCGCCGGTAGTGCCGGGCAGTGAGGAATAGCGGACCAGCAGCCAGCCCACCGCGACCGCGCTCCCGATCGTCAGCGCGACGCCCAGCACCACCAATCCGTCCGAGGCGGCCTCCAGCAGCTCCGCAAGGTGGAGCGTGCTCGCGATTGCCGTTCCGGTGATGGCCTGCGCGAAAGCCGTCAATGCCGGCCTGATGCGAAGCCTGATATCCATGAAGGCGACGACCATGCCGCAGGTCATGGCCGCCACCAGGATGCTCGCGGTGGAAATCACGGGCTGTAGCAGATAGCTCAGCCCAAGCGTGCAGACCACGACGAAGGCCCAATGCAGAATCCAGCCGATGTTTGCCATCTCGTGTGTGGGTGATGCGTGATTGGTGACGTCAAGCGCTGGATTCTATCCTCTGTGCGGGGGACGCCACCGAGGCATCAAGCCCATTCCAGCTTGATGCCGATGCTTTCACGATCTTTTCTCATGGATTTGGAGTTGGGCTTGCATTAGTTGCATGCCGCAACTAATATTGGTTGCGACACGCAACTGACGAGATGGCACATGGACTTTATCGATACCTCCCCCACGTCCCGCGACACCACGATTCTTGAGCTGCGGGAGTTTTCCCGAAAGCTGGTACGGGAACTCGGGTTCATGCGGACGACGCTGGCCGATAGCGACCTGGCGCCTTCGGCCGTCCATGCGGTCATCGAGATCGGCATGGCGCCCGGTATCAGCGCAAAGGACCTGGGCAACATCCTGCGGCTGGACAAATCGAACACCAGCAGGCAGGTTGCCCGGCTTGAAGCGGGCGGGCTGGTACGACGCGCGGTATCCGACGACGATGCGCGGACGTCCGAGCTATACCTGACGCCGGCCGGGCAGAAGCTCCGAGAGAAGATTGACCGGTTTGCGACGGACCAGGTATCAAACGCGCTCCGGCGCCTCGTTCCCGAAGACCAGCAATCGCTGGTGCGCTTTCTCGCGCTATATGCCGACGCGCTGGCGCAAGACAACGCGGCCAAGACCACGATTGGAAGCGCCGAAGCACCCCGGATTCTGGAGGGCTATCAACCGGGTTGCATCGGCGATATCGCAAGTCTGCACGCCCGGTTCTACTCGGCGGTCTGGGGTTTCGGGCCGGTCTTCGAGCAAAAGGTGGCAACCGAGCTAGCCGGGTTTGCCGCCACCTTGCCTGCCGACGGCAAGGCTCTGTGGCTCTATTCCGAGAACGGCCGGACGCTGGCATCGCTGGCGATCGACGGCAACAATGAAACGGGCGTCGCCCATTTGCGATGGTTCATCGTCGACGAGTCGCTGCGCGGGTCGGGGGTAGGGCGGCAACTGATGGCCAACGCCATGCAGTTTGTCGATCAGCGATTCACTGAGACATATCTCTGGACCTTCCGCGGCCTGGACGCCGCACGCCATCTGTACGAGTCTTTCGGCTTTCGACTGGCCAGCGAGTCGGAGGGCACCCAATGGGGCACCAAGGTCGTTGAGCAGCGATTTAACCGGACTACGTCTTCAAAGCAGGCGCTCGGCCTCGTCGAGTAGCGCACGTGAAGACAGCATGTCGCCGCGTGCGAAGCGGACAAGGGAAAAGGACCGCACCAGCGGCGGATCTCCGGGGATATGCGCGGTAAGCAAGTCGATGTCCGTGGACGGTGCGGTGCTGTCCGGTGCGAGCAAGACATTGGTCGCGCTAAGCCGCAGGGGCGTGCGCGCAAGGGTGAAGCTGTTGCGCGCATCCTGGAACGCCTCGATCAGACAATCGAGCTGGCAGTCCAGAACATCGGTCTTCGGCGCCAGTTGGGCAAGCTCGGCCTCGTTTTTGGCGATGTGCTCGCGCAAGTCGTCTGCCTTGTCGGTTTTGTCGGCCTTGTCGGCCGGCCGCACACTGTCGGCGCTGCCCACCACCGAACGCAGGCCGGTGCCTTGCCGTTCCAGCAGGCGCAGGCGCGCCAGGAGCAGCGTCTGCTCGCGATCGAGCACGTCGCGGCGGGATTTTCCGGCGGCATAGCGCCCCATGCCTTCGAGCGTCAACTGATCGAAGATCCTGCGGACGATTTCTTCGCGCAAGGCGGCATCGGAGCTGGCGATGATGGTGATCTTCCGATCGCTGAAATTGATGTTGGTTTGCGGCACATCGGATCGCAGGACGTCACCTTCCAGCGCAACGCCAAGCGTGCGCCGCTCTGACATGCTCATACCCAGCACGGCAAAGGCCGTCGGCGTATCGGGCGATTCCGTAAAGAACTCCCGCAGTTCGGGAGACCGGCTAAAAGTCAGTTCCACTTCATCCGGCGTGGCGAAGAACGCGTGGATGTAAGGGTCCGTTCCCCATGCGTGGCAGCTGGCCGTGAGCGGGGCAGGAAAGCCGACGACGATGTCGTGCACGTACGCCAGCGCCTGCTCCAGAGATGGCCGGAGCCTGCGCTGGTAGTGGGATACCAGGCGCAGTCGTGGGTTGAGGCGCGTGACTCGTTCCGTAAGCTGGTCAATATCCCGCTTGCTGCGGGCGTCTGTTCCGGCTTGGCGCCGGCGCATCCATTCCAAGACTGCCATGATTCCGCTCCCGCACGATGGTTAGCTGGATGCTGGCTCCTGACTGGGTAAAGGCGCGGCAGGCGCCATCGGGTCCCAGAGGATGTCATGCAATGGCCGGCGTTTGCGCCAGCCTTCC
Source organism: Cupriavidus sp. (assembly GCA_036746135.1). Taxonomy (GTDB): domain Bacteria; phylum Pseudomonadota; class Gammaproteobacteria; order Burkholderiales; family Burkholderiaceae; genus Cupriavidus. Next base: position 17,921 of record DAIOET010000010.1, on the reverse strand, counting down.
TGTTCAAGCATCGGTGCCGCGTAAAAGGCGGGCACCGGCCCCAGGCAGAGCAGGCCGAAAGGCTTCGCCCCCGCGGGCAGCGCCAGTTCGGTTGCCAGGGCAACGGGATCGAACATCGAGACCCATCCGAGGCCAAGGTTCTCGGCACGTGCCGCCAGCCAGAGATTCTGCACCGCGCATGCGGCGGACGCCCAGGCCATTTCTACAGGCATGCTGTGGCGCCCGAAGATCGTGCCGTCGTCTGGGGCCAGAATCACCGCAAGCAGCTCGGCGCAATCACGAATACCCTCGACCTTGAGGCGCAGGAATTCCGAGCCGCGCTCACCAAGGGCCTGCGCCGTGGCCTGCCTCTCGGCCTCCACCAGTGGCGCCAGGCGCGTACGCCATGCCGGGGTGCTCAAGCGCATGAATCGCCACGGCTGCATCAGGCCCACGGAGGGCGCCTGGTGTGCCGCCTGCAGAAGACGCTCCAGCTGATCGTCAGCCAGCGGCGGCCCCGGCGTGAAGTGACGGCAATCGCGCCGTAGCGCCATCACGCGGTACAGCGCGGCGCGTTCGATATCGTTGATGTGAGGGCCTGTACCGAGTTCTTCCATTTTTTCAGATGCGTTGTGGAGGGCGGGTGTTACTGAAGGTGCCCGATGCGCTACCTCGCAGCGCCAGCGCGAGGGTACCTGAAAATCCTTCCTTCACGGACGTGCGATGGATGGCCACGAACGCCGCTGCGTCCAAATGAAATCCTGGAGACGGCTTCAGAGCCGCGATTTGTTTTCCATTGCTTCGCAGTCCATTTCCAGTATCGCAAGGACGTCGTAGAACACTTCGTGCCAATCCGGATGCGCGGGGTCGCCGACATGCTGGTCGTGGCCGCTTGCCACCTTCGCGTGCAGGCCGTGGCGCGTGAGAGTCATCACCACGGGAACCTCAGTGGTGTGCTCGTCGAGGCCGTTCTGGCCGAAGCCGACGACGTAGCTGAATCCATAGCGCTTGGGGTTGCCGTTTTCGCCGGAGGGCTTGACCGATATCCGGTCGGCGGGAGCCTCCAGATATGCAGCCAGTTTCTCAGCCGTTGAGCGTGCAACGGTTTCCAGCTGGGCCTTTTGGTCTTTTTCGAGCGCGGATGCTGTGGCGAATCGCTCGCGTAACGCTTCATATTGAGACATCGTTACCCCCTCGCGTGATGGCGGGCGACAACGGACGATCCCGCCGCGGCTTATCCCCGCAGCCAGCAGCCACGGAGTGCTCTTTCACATTACTCCATGCGCCGACGATTGCAGCGGCATTCGCGATGGCGCGGGACGGCTGTCATGGGAATGACACGGCAAGGGGGGAGGGGAGACCCGGCGAGATATCGGCGTCGAATGTCCTGGGCCTGTTCAACGCCGCGATTTTTCAGCGGATTTGACCGAATCCCTCGGCGGCCCAACGCGAGGCGCTATCTCGCGTCAGACGGAAGTCCGGTCGAACAGTGATCGTCGCAAGCACCTCTCCAAATGGGTCGACTGCCGTTAGCGTTCCGAACGGCTCGAATTCATCGGGCGTGATAGCAAGTTTGACGTTGACAACTTGAGACGCCACCTCGATGGCAATCTGCTTGTTCAGTTGTGCGTGCATTTGCTGCTCGTGGCGGCGAATGACTTCCGCAGCCGTTTTCACCAGAGTCTGGTGCGCGGTGGCATCGAGCGGCTTGGGGTCGACCTTGTTTCTGCCCATCGTCCAAGGGCCAACCAAGGCCGGCTCCGAGCTTCCATCTCGGATCATCTCAACGGCCCAACCGTCGCCATCCTCATTCTTGATGACCCTCGCGGTCCAGCCCTTGTCTCGCCAGAGTCTGGGCTCGTGGATCGGGGAGTCATCGCCGTCCGGGGAAGTCGTGTCGGTGTGGGTCATGAAGCGGGTCATCGATGCAATGAAAGGGCGCGGCGGTACTGCGTGGACCGTCGAAAGGTGGGGATTTTAGCCGAGTGCTCAGGCGACACCTGTCACGTGCTTTGGCGGGAACGCCGGATGGCACTTCGGCGGCACGCCACATCCGTGCTCGTCCATCGTCGGAAAAATAGCGGCGTGGCAGCAGGCGCATCATCCGCCACAGGTGCCTTTGGCCGTGTGGACCTACGTGCCCTCAGCATCGATGTCTTGGCCACTACTGGCGGAAATTTTGGGGCATTCGGCATTTACCACCGGGACTTCGCTGCCTATTATCTGACAGGTCAAATAATATTGGGCGTGCGCGGTGCAGGGCGCCGGGCAACTGGCGGGGCGATGTGCCTGCACTGCCCGTGCCCGGCGACAACCGCCGCCCCCAACCTTGAGATTCAATGACAGCAGTAACTGTGAATCCGCCGCCGTTGAGCGGCGCGCGTCTGATCTTGGGTAGCTTCGCCGTCGCGCTGGCCACCTTCATGAACGTGCTCGACTCCTCGATCGCGAACGTCGCCATCCCGACGATATCGGGCAATCTTGGTGTATCGGTGCATGAGGGCACGTGGGTCATCACGCTGTTCGCGGCGGCGAACGCCGTCACGATTCCGTTGACTGGCTGGTTGACGCAGCGTATCGGGCAGATCCGGCTGTTCGTCGGCGCGCTTCTGCTTTTTGTGCTGGCGTCCTGGATGTGCGGCATCGCGCCAAATCTGGTGACGCTGCTCGCCGCCCGTATCGTCCAGGGCGCGGTGGCCGGGCCGCTGATTCCGCTTTCCCAGGCGATTCTGCTCGGCTCGTACCCAAAAGAGAAAAGCGCGCATGCGCTGGCGCTCTGGGCGATGACCGCGACGGTCGGACCCATCGCAGGCCCCGCGCTTGGCGGCTGGATGACCGACCAGTACTCATGGTCGTGGATCTTCTACATCAACATCCCCGTAGGGATTTTCGCGGCCGCCATGACCTGGGCGATCTACCGCGACCGGGACACCACGGCCGTGAAACTTCGGATCGATACGGTCGGGCTCGCGTCGCTGGTCGCATGGGTCGCCGCGCTGCAGATCATGCTCGACAAGGGCAAGGACCTCGACTGGTTCTCTTCGCCGGTGATCGTCGCGCTTGCCGTGGTGGCGGCGGTCAGTTTCCTGTTCTTCGTGATCTGGGAGCTGACGGAGCCGAACCCGATCATCGACCTGCGGTTGTTCAAGGGCCGCAACTTCCTGGCCGGGACGGTTGCAATATCCGTGGCCTATGCCGTGTTCTTCGCCAATCTCGTGGTGCTGCCGCAATGGATGCAGCAGTATCTGGGCTACCCGGCCGTCAGCGCGGGGCTGGCGACGGCGCCGCTTGGCATCTTTGCGGTGTTGCTCACGCCGGTGATGGGCAAGCTGTTGCCGAAGGTGGAGTTGCGGGCGCTGGCTACCTTGTCGTTCCTGGGATTCGCCGCCGTGTTCTTTATGCGCTCGCGCTACACCACCGAGATAGATATGTGGACGCTGGTGCTGCCGACGCTGCTGCAAGGCATTCCGATGGCGCTCTTCTTCGTGCCGCTGACGGCGATCATCCTTTCCGGTTTGCCTCCCGAGAAGATTGCCGCGGCTGCGGGGTTATCCAACTTCGTGCGTCTTTTCGCGGGCGCTGCGGGAACGTCGCTGGCGACGACAGCGTGGAACGACCGCTCGATCCTGCACCATGCGCGGCTGATCGAGCAGGCGCATCCGTTCAATCCAACGTTCGAGGCCAGACTGCACGCGATACAGACGGCCATGAAGCTGTCGCACAGTCAGGCGCTGGCGTACTTCGAGAAGTCACTGAACGCGCAGGCCATCATGCTGGGTCTGAACGATATCTTCTGGATTTCGTCGATGATCTTTCTTGTCATCATTCCGTTGATCTGGCTGACGAAGCCCGCGCGCGGTGCCGCGTCCGGCGCCGCTGCCGCCGCGCACTGACCCTGGGGGGCGGTGCCGCCGTCAATGAACGTGGCTGCGCACGAGAAACGAGCCCCAGACCCAGCCGCCGGCGACCCTGCACCAGTCGTCTGCCCGGCATTCGTAGAGCGGCAGGACCTGGCCTTGTCGAAGGATGCCGATTACGTTTCCGACGCCGCCGGGAACGTCATAGAGGTCGACATCCGAGATGATCGCGGTGGTCGTCTGACTGGCGGCGCGCCGTTCCACCGCCATCGTTGAGGCGAATCCCTGTACGGCTTTCGGCACGTTCTGAGCCAACACGCCAGGTGTACTCGCGTTGGCGTTTCCCGCCGGATCATATTCGCAGGCCCAGAGGGTGCCCTGGTTTCCATTTTGCGAGCAGGTATTTTTGGCGCAGCCGAGCTTCGTTGTCGCGCGCCAGATCAACTGGGTGAAATGACCCGTCACCTTCTTGGGATTGTTCGCAGGGTTGCAGGTGTCGCCGAAAACCGTGCCCGAATCGTCTTCTCCAGCTAGTTTCGGAGATGGATTGTCAAAGTTGTAGACATTGGATTCGCAATACCATTGCTCCGCGGCCTCTTTGCCGGTGCGGCTCGGCCAGCCGAACGAGAGATTTTCTCCATACCCATAGCTGGTGTCGGTCCCGCATCCGTACGCGGGACTCTGGTGACAGAAATATTCGTCGTTGTTGGCGTTCTTGGCTTTATGACAGGCGCTGACCCATTGTTGTGCGTTTCTGGCAAGGTCCGCCGACCATGTCAATGGCGATACGCCATGTTTGGCGCGATATGTATTGTGTGCGGTGCAAATATCGAGGTCGTCCCCGGACAGACCGGCGCATCCGGCTGCGCCGGCATCTGGCGCGGGTGGCACTACCTGCGTGAATGCGCCGCAAATCAGCCCCAGTGCATTCACGTGTTGACCATATCGACCTTGAATGCCCGTAGCGGCTTCGCCATCCGGACAAGTTTGTATTTCCGTTGGAAAGCGTGAAAATCCTGGCGGCTCCTGACCGAGCCTGAAGTTACTGCGGCTGGGCCCTGTCGTGGAGCGGCAGGAAAGGTCAATGGTCAGGACTTGACGATTTCCCTCAGTGAACAGAAGCCCGAGGCCGGAAACGATTCTGCTGGCTGCGCACGTTCCTTCGGAGGGGCCGCCCCCATTTCCTCCACGCACAGGCCCGCGCCATTGCGCACCAATCGTGCCGTCGGGTTTGACGGGGCCGCAGGTAATCGAAATCTGGTCCATCCAGGCGCCAGATCGAATTTTCATTCCGATGAGGTATTGGCCGTCCGGGCACATGTCCCTGGCGCTGAAATCGCCAGACCCGCCGACAGGCGCGAATTCCCGGGCGGTGACGGTAATCGGATGGAAGGCAGCAAACCAGGTCAGGAAAACAAACATCACGAGTGCCATCTGGCTTCGCGGTGTTTTTGCCCGGCAAAGACCATGACGCTGGTCGTCGTGGACATCCGGCGTCACGAGATTCGCTAACGCAGCCCGGCGGCGCGTCTGTCGATCGCTTGAGGTCTCGCCTTGTGCCGTGCCTGGAGTCATCGCAGGCGCCCCCGTGTGTTGCTTCTTGTTCTTGCGCGCGGGACACACCTGATGGTGGTCCGGGCAATGGCTTCAGCCTAGAAAGCGTTCATCAAAATGCAAATGCACGTCGCTTCAGTCTGATCTGCACGGCGTTTTAGGGATCGGCGCCGCGAGCGTAGGCCCTCCGCGACTCAGCTACTTTGGTATCCGCTCATACAAGGTTGTGACGTTCTCCATTACTTGAAGGATGCGCTCGCTGGTCGAGGCGATGTTTCTCAACTGTTCTGCGCGACTGACTCCGGTTTGCCTGAGCGCCTCGTCAAAAAAGAGCCACTGCGTGGTGGCAAGTTGCAGTTCGCCACGGATATCTGCCGTGTTCTGTGGCGCGGAAGTGAGAAGCTGCTGCGCGGCGGAGAACTCTCTGGTGGCGGTGTCCAGGCTCTGTGCCATCTGCGGAGAGGTGATACCCCACGCGCGGAACATGCTGATGCTGGCAATCCTTTGCGAGAGCATCCGCTGTCGCCCGGCAACATTAATCAGCATGCCGGCTGTGGTGCCGGCGTGTTTCTCAAGCAGGAGGGTTCCCTGTTGCGCAAGATTGAGTACCTCTTCGCTTGTCTTTGCGATGGTTTTCGCGTTTTCGAGATTCGCATCGCCGGAGAGTAATTGCCGGTAGGGCGTCCACGCTTGCTCAAGCCGGGCGTAAGTGTCCTTGATCTCTGGCGTGGGCGAATACGCCTTCAGTTCGATGAGGTTCTTGTCGAATTGCGCGATGGACTGTTCGAGGATTCGCTTCGAACGCTCCGGATCCACACCGAGGCCAAGCTGGCAGTAAGCCTTGGCCATGCGCTGAGACAGCATGCGCTGTCGTCCTGCCTTGTTGATCGCCGCGTTCACGGAGAGTGTTTCAGCGCAAGCAGTGCCGGCGAAAGCCAGTGCCAGAACGCTGCAAACAATGAGCCAGAACGAACAGAAATAACGTTTCAAGGGTAGCTCCGCGAAAATGCCTCGATAAATCATTGGCTGCTGCCCACAGCCAACGCGGTGGCGGGGCGGCCAGCCTCTCGCATTAATGATTTATGCCGGAAATCGCAAATTAATCTTCGCTTGCGAAAATGATAAAAAATACGCGCACGGAGTATGATTGACGAACTCGCCGAAATACTTGAGTTATATCAACGAATAAAACGGTTACCCTGATCCGGAAAGGGGGATTGCCAGGGCGCGATTTAAATCCCCGGTTGATCTCCGGCGCTACTTCAAAAGATGGAAATGCTGAGTGTCGCTGGCATTGAGCGCCGCAGCGATGGCGTATGAAAGGTGCGGCTGGTCTGGAGGGGCGGGGGAAAAAGGATGCCACACGGAGGGGAACCCGCGTGGCATCGAAGCATGAGTACAGGGGAGGGGTCGACCCCGGACTCTGTGACTCACCCGCATTGCACGGGCGAAGGCAGTGTAAGAAGACAATTCCTATTCGAGAATCGGAATACTCTGAAATGTGATCAGAATTTTCGGAGCCTTGATGCATTCATGACCCGGCTGTTGGCTGCGCGCGGCACCAATGAAAACGCCGTGGCGGTGGCCACGGCGCTGTTTTTCAAAGGAAGATTCTCGCGGCGCTATGCCTGGGCTGCGCTGTGTGGCGCGTTGGATCGATGCAGGTTTGCTTCACCGCCATGCGTAAGGCTCTCGATCTCCTGGTCCTTTTCTTCCCACTGCTGGGCGAGCCAATGATGAAATTCCGAGCGGAATGCTGAGTCACCGCTGTAGTCGCCGGTGCAGAAGCTCTCCGGAATCGGGATCTGGCGAATTCTGACGACGATTCGGCCAGCACGGCCACAGGCCAGGTCCCAGAAACTAGGCACGCCATCGGGATAGACGATCGTTGCATCGACCAGCGAGCCGAATTGCGCGCCCATCGCATTCAGAGTCGTGGCCAGCGCACCGGCTCGTGGCTTGAGCAGGTGACGGTACGGCGACGATTGCGTGACGCGCTTGGCCTCTGAAAAGCGCGTGCCTTCCGCAAACACCATCACGCTCGTCGGCACGAGTTTGAATTTCTCGCAGGCACGCCGGGCGGTGTCCTGATCCTGACGGCCGCGTTTCGGCTTGCGGCGCAGTTGCGCCTTGCTATAGCGCTTCATGAATGGGAAATCCAGCGCCCACCAGGCCAGGCCGATGACCGGCACATACAGCAACTGCTGCTTCAGGAAGAACTTCAGCAGCGGAATGCGCTTGTTCAGCGCACCCTGGAGTACGAAGATGTCCACCCAGGTCTGGTGATTACAGTTCACCAGATACCAGTCGTCGCGCTTCAGGCCGGAATTTCCCTGGATATCCCAGATTCCTGGCTGCAGCAGCGAAATCCAGCGCGTGTTGCACGATATCCAGTAGGTGGCAATACCGTTGAGAACCGGATCGATGCGCCGGCGTACGGCCCGCATCGGCATCGCCAGTTTGATCAGCGCGAGCAGAACGATCGGTACGAAGCAGAGCAGCGTATTGATGGCCAGCAAGGCGGCACTAATCAGTCCGATTAGCCCGCCCATCCGTCGATGTCTTGCGACGGATGGCCGGTGGCTGGCGGTATCGGTGTTGCGGGGCAAGGCGGGCGCGGGCAGAGGGCCTACGCGAGCGGGCTGTGAGGAAGGGGGGGTCGCATTCATGCCCGCCAGTGTGCAAGAGCGGCTAGCGTGCCCTTTTGTTCTGGATCAATTTGGCGAAAAGTCGACTCACTTGTCACCGGTAATCGGAGTAGGACGTGTGCGTCCGTCCCTACTTCTGTGGCGCCGGTTCCGCTGGCGGCTTCGGGATGCCCGCGTCCAGCAACGCGGCAATCTCGGGATCTCGCTGGCGGACATCCCATTCACCGGCGGAGACCTTGGCGAAATGCTCGACGCAGAGCTGTGCGACGACCTTCGGCTCGTCGTGCTCCAACGCCACATGCATCAAATCCAGCTGCTGATTGGTGAAACTCTCGATCAGCGTCGCATGCTGGGTGAGCAATTCCTGGTTGGCGCGGCGCTCGTCTTCGCTGGCGCCGGTTGCCGCTGCGGTTTCCAGTCGATCGCGGTAGTACCTGGCGACGGTCAGGTGGGCGGCATTTCGTTCCTGCCACTGCTTCCAGGACGCCTCTACCGCAAGACGGGAACCGGGCGCGTGCTCGACGCAAAACTCCACCATGTTCCGAAGGATGGCTTCGTCCAGTTGCGGAGCCAGACCAGCAGAGATTTCCAGCTCGCTGCGCGCGGGTTGCGGCTGGGGCTGGGCAGCGGATGCGCGTTCTTCACCGGAGCATGCGGTCAACGCAAGAATGGCCGCGCCCGCGGTCAAGGCTGCGTAGAGGTTTCTGAAGCGGTGCATCTGGTTCCTAGCGCCAATACGTCCGTGACGTCGATGCGACGCCAGGTTCCGTGGGCGCGACAGTATAGCGGGATCGCGGCGCCACAATCGCTGCGCTGGGCCGCGCCCAAGTAAAATGCCGGTCTTCTTCGATTCAGCATGATGGTTCACCCAATGGCAGTGATGCAAGGCAGGCAGCAGGCAACGATGATCGGGCTGGTCGCGGTCGTACTCTGGAGTTCGATCGTGGGCCTGATCCGTGGCGTCAGCGAGAGCTTTGGCGCCACGGGCGGGGCGGCGCTGATGTACAGCATCGCGTCCGTGCTGCTTTGGTTTTCGGTCGGCCCCGTGCGGCTGAAGGCACTGCCGAGGTCATACCTGATCTGGGGCAGCCTGCTGTTCGTGTCATACGAGCTGTGCCTGTCACTGTCGATCGGCTATTCAAACAGCGCCAGGCAAGCCATCGAAGTGGGCATGGTCAACTACCTCTGGCCGAGCTTCACGATGCTCGCCGCCATCCTGTTCAACGGGCAGCGGGCCAACTGGCTGGTCGTGCCCGGTTTTCTGATTGCGATTCTGGGGATTGCCTCGGTACTGGGCGGCGACCAGGGGCTGGACCCGGCTGGCATGCTTCTCAACGTGCGGGACAACCCCCTGAGCTACGGCCTGGCATTTGCGGGCGCCGTGATCTGGGCAGGCTATTGCACGGTGACGGCGCGGATTGCCCAGGGAAAGAACGGCGTCACGCTGTTCTTCATCCTGACGGCGCTCGCGCTCTGGGGAAAATATCTGTTCACGGGCGGCGAGACGATGGCAGTCAGCCTGACCGGCATGACCTATCTCGCGTTGGCCGCGTGCGCGATGGGATTCGGCTATGCGGCGTGGAATGTCGGCATCCTGCGGGGCAACGTGACCGTGCTGGCCGGTGCCTCGTATTTCATTCCCGTGCTATCGGCCGCGCTGGCCGCCGCGCTGCTGAATGCGCCACTCTCGTTCGCATTCTGGAAAGGGGCGGCACTGGTGTGCGCGGGTTCCATCCTTTGCTGGCTGGCTACCCGCGGTCGGGGCAAAACGGTATCGCCCTCGGCGGACACCGGCGAAAATCAAAAGCACGCCCCATGAAGATCGACTGCCGGCCAGCGGCTTGAGCACGAATGGCCGGCGCAGGCATAGGCGCGCCGGCCGCCTTATTCCAGCTGGATATTGGCGTGCTTGACGACCTCGGCCCAGCGTCTGGTGTCGTCGCCGATCACTTTGTCGAGGTTTTGCGCGTTGCCATAGAACGGCTGCGCACCCTGCGTGGTCAACTGCCTGACCATCGCCGGGTCCGTGGCGATTGCCCTGACCGTGTCCTGCAACTTCCTGACGATTTCAGGGCTGGTGCCGGCTGGGGCCATCAGCGCTGACCACGACTCCGTTTCCGCGTCCTTGATGCCAAGCTCGGCGAACGTCGGCACGTCAGGGATCGCCGGATTCCTTTGCCGGCTGGCCACGCCGAGCAACCTTACTTTCCCGGACTTCACATACGGCTGCAGCCCAGGCAAGTTGGCAAACAGAATCTGAATCTGGCCAGCCAGCAGATCGGTCGTTGCCGGCCCGGCGCCCTTGTAGGGAACATGGGTGAACTTGACGCCGGTACGCAGCATGAACAGCTCTCCGATCATGTGATTGACGGACCCCTGGCCCGCCGACCCCATATTGAGCTTGCCCGGGTTCGCGCGGGCGTACTGGATCAGCTCCGCGACGTTCTTCGCGGGTGCATTCGCGGAGACGGCCAGCACATTCGGCACCGTGGCAAACAGCGCGATCGGCGTGAAGTCCTTCGACGGCGAGAACGGCAGATTCCGCGACACCAGCGGCTGGATGACCTGACTGCCCATCGTCGCGTACAGCAGCGTGTAGCCATCGGCACGTGCCTTGGCCACGAATCCCGCGCCGATGGCGCCTCCGGCGCCGGGCTTGTTGTCGACGACCACCGGTTGACCGAGCATCTGGGACATGTGCGTGGCCAGCAGCCGTGCCGTGAGATTGACGGTGCCGCCAGGTGCGAATGGCACGACCAGCGATACGGGCTTGTCGGGATAGCCTTGCGCGCCGACGGGGGTGCAGCACGCCATCGCCGCGACGAGGACAGCGGTGAACTTGAACATGATCGTCTCCTTCAGTCGTCAGCTGGCCTGTGCCAGAGCTTGCTGCGCGCGTCCCGATGCGGCGATGGCCCGGCTGCGTTGTTCCAGCAACATGGCGGCGTCATGAATGCGCTTGTCGGTGGCATCCAGCGCCTCGGCGCGCACGTTGAGTGCGGAGCGCTGTGCATCGATCCGCTCGCGCACGCATTGCGGGGCTGGCGCGCCGTACGACTGACGTCCATTGACATTGCAGATCGGATCCAGGCATTTTGCAACGTCCTCGGCGGCAAGCGCGGCCCGGCGCCCAACCTGCTGCTGCGTTGCATCGTCGATCATCGCCGTCGTGATCGCGATGGCCGGCAGCCCTTCGTCAAGCGCGCGGCGGACGACGGCGCCAATGATGTGATGCGCATCGCGGAACGACAGATCGGCTTTACGCACGAGCAGGTCGGCCAGATCGGTCACCGCGGAGAAGTCATTCGCCGCGCGCGATGCCATGCGCTCGCGCTCCGGTTGCACGTCGCGCACGAGCAGTGCCATCAGTTCCAGGCACTTCAGCGCCTCTTCGCAGCTTTCCCAGCACGTACGGGTGCTTTCACGGCTGCTGTCGCCCGAATGCGTGAAGTGCGACGATTTCACGGTGGTCAGTGCGGCAGACGTCAGCCCGATCAGATGCGCGGTCTTGCCGCGCAGGTATTCGAGCACGACCGGGTTTTTCTTCTGCGGCATGATGCTCGACGTACCGGCAATGCTGTCCGGAAACGACAGGAAACCGAACTCGGGTGTCGACCAGATATAGAAGTCCTGCACCATCCGGCTGCAAGTGATCATCATGATCGAGAGCGCCGCGCTAAGCTCCAGCGCGAAGTCACGCGACGCCACGCTATCCAGCGCGTTGCCAAGCGGCCGGCTGAAGCCCAGCAGATTGCTGGTCAGTGTGCGATCGATCGGAAACGACGTTCCCGCCAATGCGCATGCGCCCATCGGACAGCCGTCGAGCGTTTCCAGAACATGCAGCAGGCGGTCGATGTCGCGGGACCAGGCATCGACCAATGCCGAGAAGTAGTAGCCGTAGGTGATGGGCTGGGCGGCCTGCATGTGGGTATAGCCGGGCATGACATGGTCGGCGTAGGCATCGGCCTGGTCGAGCGCGCCATCGCATAGCGCCACGAGCGCCGCGCAAATCCGCGCCACGTAGCCACGGGCCCGAATCCGGTCGTTGGTCGCGCCAATATCGTTACGGCTGCGGGCCGTATGCAGGCGGCCGCCAACATTCTGTCCGACCTGCCGGATCAGATGCGCTTCGTAATTGAAATAGGCGTCTTCTCGTGCCGGATCGAGTTCCACGGCGTCCGGGCCGTGCCGCTGGATTTCAAGAAGGGCGTTGGCCAGCGTCGACGTGGTGCTTTCGTCGAGAATATCCTGCTGCGCCAGCATAACCAGATGGGCCAGATTAATCTGCGTCAGGACGTCGAAATTCTTGTTGAAGAATTCTCGCGTGGTACGGGGCTGGAAAATATATTGGATAACCTCCGGCGCGGGAGGCTGTTTCAGGCGGCGGCTGACTTTCGATTCCATGTTCAAACTCATTTGTATAAGACCTGCATCGAGTTTGGTTTTCGCCAACCCATACGTCAAATCAGCGTCTCATAGCATCCTATACAATTCCGATATGGGTTGAGTTGAGATGCGGCGCACCCGCCATGCGTGCCACAATCCTTGTCTTACTGGAGGCGTTCGATGAATTTCAAGGAGATTGAGGCGTTTCGGGCCGTGATGATGTCGCGCTCCATGACGACCGCGGCCGGCCTGCTGCATACCTCCCAGCCCAATATCAGCCGATGGATCGGGATGCTCGAGCGCAAGGTGGGTTTCCAGCTATTCCAGCGCGTAGGGACCAAGTTGCTGCCGACAGCCGAGGCCGAGGCGTTCTATGCGGACGTCGAACGGGCGTTCATGGGGCTTGAATCTCTCGATGAAAGCGCGAACTCCATTCGGCGCCGAGGTACGGGATTACTGCGCATCGGTGCCGTCGGTTCCATCGCGGAAAGCGTTTTGCCGGACGCGCTGGCGATTTTCAGGAAACATTTTCCCGATATTCCCGTGTTGCTCAACACCGGCCGCTCCGACGTGGTAGCAAAATGGACCGCGACCGGCTTTTGCGATATTGGCTTCTGCTCCGTGCCGACAGATTTGGCGAGCCTGCACTACGAGGAAATCAACGTCGCACGCGGCGTGTGCATCGTGCCCGGTTCTCACCGACTGGCAAGCCGAAAAGTTCTGGAGCCGGCCGATTTCGAAGGCGAGCATTTCATCTCCCTGCCGACGGAAAGCGCGAACCGGAGCGAGATCGACAGCCACTTCCCGACCGGTAGCCGCGTGCTCGCCATCGAGACGCCTTACGCCACCACGATCTGCAAAATGGTCGGCAAGGGCTTAGGCGTGTCCATCGTCAGCCCGATCGTAAGTCGCGCGCTGGATCTGGTCGATGTGCGCGAAATCCCGTTCTCGCAAGAGGTCATGTTCCGAAGCTTCGCGGTGACCTCGGACCATTTTCCGCTGAACTTCCTGGCCAGCCGCATCGCGCAATGCATACGGCAGGCGTTCGACGCATTTCATTGACCGGTATGCTGGGCCGGAAGATTTGACTCTTGTCGAGTTCCGCCCGCTGAAGGATCAGGCTGGAACCTCCGCGGTGCATTGATCGGCGCGGTGGGCATACGAGAACATGCCAGGCATTGCACGCCCCGATTTTGTATAGGTCAGAGTCCAGAAAACCGATCGATTCCCCGCACCAAAACCAAAACGGCCGACAATGCCTCCGCACTGTCAGCCGCATCACCAGGCTTACACCTCGTGCACTTACATCCGATACCGCACCGTCCCCATCACACTACGCGGGGCGCCCGGCATGTTCAGGTTCGGGCTCGATCCGTGACCTGAAACGATGTAACCCTGGTTGAACAGGTTGTACACGTTGAGCTGCGCTTCGAATTTGCCGCGGCGGTACCAGGCCACCATGTCGGCCGTGACGTAGCCGGGCAGCGTCACGGTGTTGGCCGGATCGGCCTGTCGTGCGCCCACCAGGTTCAGGCCGCCGCCCAGACCAAAGCCGTGGCCCAGGTCTTTCGTGATCCAGAAGTTGCCGGAATGGCGCGGCGTCAGCGTGGCCTGCTTGCCCTGCAGTGCCGGGGTCGACTTGGTGATCTCGGCATCCAGGTAGGCGTAGCCGGCCAGCATGCGCCAGCCGCCGCCGAGTTCGGCCGCGCCGCTCAGTTCCAGACCGTCGGTGCGTTGTTCGCCGATCGGGATCAGTGCCGTGTTCGTGGCGTTGGCAACCTTGATGTTGGTACGTTCGATGCGGAACAGCGAGACGGTCGTGGTGGCCTTGCCATCGAGCCAGTCATACTTGGCGCCGACTTCGGTGTTGCGCGTGGTTTCCGGTGCCAGTTGAGCGTTGTTCGCGGCCAGCGAGAACGCTTCGCCGGACGGCTGGAACGAGCGGCTCCAGGAAACGTAGTACGACTGCTGCTTCGACGGCTGCCACACCAGACCGGCGCGAGGGCTCCAGTTATTGTCCGTGCGCGACAGGTTCTGCTGTCCGGCCACGCGCTGGATCGTCTCCTGTTCGAAGCGGTCGTAGCGCACGCCAACCAGCGCCTTCCACTGTTCGCTGAACTGGATCATGTCCTGCGTATAGATCCCGAGCGTCTTGAAGATGCCGAGGTTGCTCGTTCCCGGACTACCACCCAGCAGGCGCGGCAGCGTGGGCAGAACGGGATTGAACAGGTCGACCGTCGCGATGTTGTTGCGCGAATAGTTCACCAGATCCTTGTTCTGCTGGCCCACTTCCACGCCATACAGCAGTTCATGCTTCATGCCGAAGATCTCGGCCTTCTGCGTCAGATCGGTCTGATTGAACCAGCCGTGTTCCTCGCGATAGACGTTCGAACGGTTCAGGCTGACGGTTAGCGCCGATTCGTTGACGGTGCCCGGCAGCGTGTTATTCCGATCCAGCGAGTAGTGGTAGTAGCGCGTGGCATTGCGGATCGACCAGTTCTCGTTGAAGCGGTGATTGACCGTGGCCGTGCCCGAATACACGCGGCTCTGGCTGTAGTCGGCGTCACGCGCGTTGGCGGCACCGTAGTACGTGGACGGATCGACGGCAACCGGCCGGCCCTTGTACGCGGGAATGCCGAAGTCGGTGACGCGCCGGTCTTCCAGGTAGTCGGCCTGCAACAGAACCGTGGTCTGCGGCGCGATGCGAAGTTCCAGCGACGGTGCCACCGCGGTGCGGTTCAGGAACTGCTGCGATCGATAGCTGTTCGCTTCCTCATGGGCGGCGGTGATGCGGAAGGCTGCGGCGCCATCGGCGAACACGCGGCCCACGTCGCCTTCGACGCGGCGGTCGGCCCACATGCCGTAGCTCAGCGCAAAGTCGGTGACGTCGATGCCCGGCTTCTTGGTCACGCGATTGATCAGACCGCCCGACGAACCACGGCCGTACAGCACGGCGGCCGGTCCCTTGACGACTTCCACGCGGTCGACGTTGGACAGATCGCGGAAGTAAAGCGCATCGTCACGAATGCCGTCGACGAACTGGTCGGCAATCGCGGTGAAGCCACGAATCGATACCTGATCGCGCTGTCCGTCGCCGGTGGAAAAACTCACGCCCGGCACGTTCTTCAGCGCGTCCTGCATCGACGTGGCGTGCTGGTCTTGCATGACCTCGGCGGTCACCACGTTCACGGTTTGCGGAACGTCGCGCAGCGGTGCGTCGGTCTTGGTGGCGCTGATCGCGTTGGGCGGGTTATAGCCCGCGCCAAGTTCCTTGCTGACGTCGGCCTTGACGGTGACGGGTGGCAGCGATTGCGGTTCGGGCGTTGCGGTTTGTCCGTGGACCAGGCTGACCAGCAGTGCAGGGCATGCTGCCAGGGTTCGAACAATATATTTTGTGTGCAGATAACGGCTCATTTCCCTCTTTGTACCTTCTGTAACGCACTGTAATTATTGGAATGGGAGCGATTATCATTTGCACCTATGCCTTAGGTCAATGTGGTTTTTCAGATACTGACTATTGAGGCGTATTGTCCGCACGAGGGAATTGCGGTGACGAATAGGGCAGCTACGGAGGAGGGAAATCCGTAAAGTGATCTTTCAGGCTTGCGTCTTCGCTTGTGCTGGCGCCTGAAATTTCTCGATCAGGAAGTCGATAAAGGCACGCGCACGCGCGGTCTGGTTATGGCGCTGGGCGTAGTAGACGAACAGGTCCGCCGAAGGCAGATGAAACTCGGGCAGCACGACGCGCAGACGGCCGCTTTCCAGATACTTGGCCAGATCCCACTCGGAACGGATCAGGATGCCGTGCCCGTCCAGGGCCCAGCTCAGCACGATGTCGCCGTCGTTGCTGGACAGCGCACCGTCCACCTTGATGCTCTCGTGGTGGCCGTCGTGCTCGAAGCGCCAGACCGCATACGCTTCATCGTTCTGGCGGTGAATGATGCAGCGATGAAGCGCCAGATCGGCAAGCGATGTCGGTGTCCCGAATTTCCTGAGGTAACCCGGCGACGCGCAAAGGAAGCGGCGATTCGACATGATCCGCCGCGCGGACAGCCGGCGATCGGGGAGGGTGCCAAACCGGATGGCCAGATCGATACCGCTGTCGACCAGATCGACGGGCCGGTCCGTGACCTCCAGTTGCACTTCCACTTGCGGGTGGCGCTTGGCGAATTCAGACACCATCGGCGCGATGGTGGTACGCCCAAAGCCCAGCGTGGCGTTGATCCGCAGCAGGCCGCGCCGCTCGGCGCCGCTGCTGGAGACCACGTTCTCCATCTCTCTCAGATCGGCCAGGATCCGCGTCGCATAAGCGAGGTAGGTCTCGCCCTCACTGGTCAGACTGATGCTGCGGGTCGTGCGATTCACGAGCCGGACCCCGAGCCGTGCTTCCATCAAGGCCAGGCGCTTGGTGGCGGCGGGCGGCGTCAGATTCAATTCGCGCGCCGCGGCCGACAGGCTGCCGCGCCGGGCGATAAGCACGAAAAACTCCAGTTCGGAAGCCAGATCGGTTTTCACCGCAAGTAAATAATGTTGTGAAAGTCAGTGAATTCTAGTGCATCGTCCGGCGCCTAAGCTACCGATTCCCACGCCACGCGCCCCAGCGTGCCGAGTATCAGGAGACCTTTGTGAGAATCGTAGAAATCCGCGAGAAGACGTTGCCCATCAGCTCGCCCATCCGCAACGCCTACATCGACTTCAGCAAGATGACCCTCAGCCTGGTTGCCGTGATCACCGACGTGATCCGCGACGGCAAGCCGGTCGTCGGCTATGGCTTCAATTCCAATGGCCGCTACGGTCAGGGCACGCTGATGCGCGAGCGGTTCATTCCTCGCATCATGGAAGCCGACCCCGCATCGCTGGTGGATGCCACGGGCGACAACCTCGATCCGCACAAGATCTGGGACACCATGTTCAAGAACGAGAAGCCGGGCGGCCACGGCGAGCGTTCGGTGGCCATCGGCACCATCGACATGGCCATCTGGGACGCCGTGGCAAAGATCGAGGGCAAGCCGCTGTTCCAGTTGCTGGCGGACCGCTATGGCAATGGCCAGCCGGACCGCAAAGTGTTTGTGTATGCCGCTGGCGGTTACTACTACCCGGGCCAGGACCACGGCAAGCTCAAGGACGAGATGCGCAGCTACATCGACCGGGGCTACACGGTGGTCAAGAAGAAGATCGGCGGCGCATCGCTTGACGAGGATCTGCGCCGCATCGATTCCATTCTCAGCGTGCTGCAGGACGGCCAGAAGCTCGCCGTCGATGCCAATGGCCGCTTCGACCTCGATACGGCCATCCAGTATGCGAAGGCGCTGTCCCAATACGACCTGTTCTGGTACGAGGAGCCGGGTGACCCGCTGGACTTCGAGCTGCAGGCCACGCTGCGCAACTACTACGACAAGCCGATGGCCACCGGCGAGGATCTGTTCTCGATGCAGGATGCCCGGAACCTGATCCGCTATGGCGGCATGCGCCCGGACCGCGACTGGCTGCAATTCGA
>DAIOET010000009.1:0-37719 GCA_036746135.1 Cupriavidus sp. | reverse complement strand
TACCTGGATGCCAACTACGGCGGCGTGCTGATCATCTTCGACCGCCTGTTCGGCACCTACGTGGAAGAACGTGAAGACGAACCGTGCCGCTTCGGCCTGGTCCACCCGACCACCACGCACAACCCGCTCGTCAACCAGTTCGAACATTGGGTCAGCCTGGGCAAGGACATGATGGCGTCGAACAGCCTGGTGAACGCGATTGGCTACCTGGCAATGCCTCCGGGCTGGGCACCTGACGGCAAGGGCACGACGACCGAGGAACTGCGCCAGCAGCAGGAAGTGGAAAGGGCGATGGCTTAAGACAGCACCGGCCGGAAATGCACAGCAGTAAAGCGGGCAGCATCAGCTGCCCGCTTTTCTTTTGGTTTCCGCCGTTTCATCGGGCACCAGCACGCCTGTCCGGTTATCGCACAGCCCGCTGTTGCGCAGCAGCAAATCGCCTTGTAGCAGATTCTTTAAAGATGTATCTTGAATGCATGTTTAAGAGAGACGACCCGGCCAGCCGGCTCTCCTGAAACGCTACGGATCAACCTCCTGCAATCGCAACGCTCACCTTACCCGGAGCCACTCATGCAAGCCCCCAACCACACGCCGGCAGATCTCGACGTCCATCACAACGTCTCCGGCTTTTCAGACCGCGTCGCCCTGGCCATCACAATGACGCTGCGCTTCTTTGCCGATACCTTCTTTGCCAAGCGCTACGGCAACCGCGCCATCGTGCTGGAAACCGTGGCGGCGGTGCCGGGCATGGTGGGTGGCATGCTGGTCCACCTACGCTGCCTGCGCTGGATGGTGGCCGATGAAGGCTGGATTCGCACGCTGCTGGACGAAGCCGAGAACGAACGGATGCACCTGATGACGTTCATCCAGATCGCCAAGCCAAGCTGGTTCGAGCGCGTGGTGATCCTGCTGGTGCAAGCGGTATTCTTCGTGGCGTACTTTCTGCTGTATCTGGTGTCGGCCCGCACCGCGCACCGCCTGGTCGGCTACTTCGAAGAGCAGGCCGTGATCAGCTACACGCTCTACCTGGCCGAGATCGATGCCGGCCGCGTCGAAAACGTCCCCGCTCCGGCACTGGCCATCGAATACTGGAACCTGCCCGCCGATGCCCGGCTGCGTGATGTGGTGGTGGCCGTGCGTGCCGACGAGGTGGGTCACCGCGACGTCAACCATAGTTATGCCAACGCCCTGACAACCGGGGAAACCGTAAGCCAGGCTGTGTAAGCGGCATCGCCACCCAAAACGAAAAAGCCCGCCGGTTCCGGCGGGCTTTCTCTTAGCGGCATGCCACAACGCCGTCGGGCCGCGTGACATCTTCCACCGACTTACGGGTCGCGGCCCAGAACAACAGCGCCAACAGGCTGACCGCCGCGCCAAGCAGGCAAACGCCTTGCCAGCCTGCACGGGAAAAGACCACCGTCGTGCCCAGCGCGCCCAGGCCGCTGCCCACGGCATAGAAAAGCATGTAGAGACCGATGAGGCGGCTTGGCGCGTCTGGCCGCGTGCGGATGATCATCCCCTGGCTGGTGACGTGCAGCGCCTGGGCGGCAGCATCCAGCAGCACGATCCCAATGGCCAGCGCCCACAGCGATCCGTACATGCCGGATAGCGGCCACCAGGCAAGCAGCAGCACCAGCAACGCAAGCAGCGTCGTGCGCTGCCCGTGGCCACTGTCCACCGCGTGGCCCGCGCGCGCGGCAGCCAGCGCGCCCACCACACCCACCAGACCGAAGGCGCCAATGACGCTATGCGGGAACAGGAAAGGCGGTGCGCTCAGCGGCAAGACCAGCGCGCTCCAGAAGATATTCAACGCAGCAAACATCAGCAGCGCAATCGTTCCCCTGACCTGCAGGACACGTTCCTTGCGGAGCAACGTAAGCATGGAGAAGATGAGCCGCGCATAGCCGACACCGGCACGCGATGGCTCAAGCCTTGGCAGGGCCTTCCATAGCAGCAGCCCCGTGACGAGCATCAGCGCCGCGGCAATCCCATACACGAAGCGCCATCCCGCCAGGTCGCTGACAACGCCGGCGAACACGCGGGCCGCTAGCAGGCCGACAAACACCCCGCTCTGCGTGGCGCCCACGACCTTGCCCTGTTCTCGTGCAGGCGCCGCACTGGCGGCATAGGCCAGCAGCCCCTGCGTCATCGCCGTGCCGAACAGGCCGACTGCCAGCATCCCCCCGAACAGCACGGGCACCGACTGCGCTACCGCCACCACGCCCAATGCACCCACCAGCACCACCAACTGGATACGCATCAACCGGCGCCTGTCGACAAGATCGCCCAATGGCACCAGGAACAGCAGCGCCAGCGCGCAGCCGACCTGCGTCATCGTGACAACGCTGCCCACCGCCGCATGGCTGATCCCGAAATCACGCGCCAGCGCATCGAGCAGCGGCTGGGCATAGTACACATTGGCCACGCTGAAGCCCGCGGCCGCTGCGAACAGCATCACCAGCCCCTTTGCCATCGTTTCCGGCGGTTGTTGCACTGACATGGCGCAGCCCCCAATCTGGTTTCAAATTAAAACTAGTTGAATGCTATGGCAACCAGTTTTAAAATGCAACCACATCGGCAATTACCTCCCTCCTCACCCATGACGCAAGACAGTTCGCAAAACCCGGAGTCCTGCCCGGTCGCCCGATCGCTCGATGTCATCGGCGATCGGTGGTCCTTGCTCATCATCCGGGATGCCTTCGATGGTGTGCACCGCTTTGGCGATTTCCAGCGTGGTCTGGGCATGGCCCGCAACATCCTGGCCGATCGTCTGCACAAGCTCGTGGAAGCGGGGATTCTGGAAATGCAGGCCGCCTCGGATGGCTCCGCCTATCAGGAGTACGTGTTGACCACTGCCGGGGAACGGCTGTTTCCGGTCGTCGTGGCACTGCGCCAGTGGGGCGAGCGGCACCTGTTTGCAGCGGGAGAGCGCCATTCCACGCTCATCGACACCCGCACGGGCAAGCCCGTTCCGCCCATGCAACCCGCTGCCAGGGATGGGACCGCCATACGGCCCGCCGATACCGAGGTTCGCAAGGTAAAGTAGGCCGGCGGCCCTGGCTGGATCGGCGTATGATCGGTGACATTCCGCCCCGGCCGCCGGAATGTCCGCGATGATCGAACGCCCTCACCTGTCTCCCAAGCTGCATCTGACCGCAACGCATGGATTTGCGCTGCATGACAGCCGCCAGCCCGCATTTCGGCGCGAATGGCATATGCACGACTGCGCCATGCTGCTGTGGCCGCGCATGGGCAGGCTCAAAACCGTCTGGGACGAAAATCCGGGAACGCACGATGCACGGCACGCCGCCACGCTGGTGCGCGGCACCGCCGTACTGCTGCCCGCCTCAACCTTGCATCTGACTGCGTCCGAACACCAGCGGCAGCAACATGGCGAGCTTTATCTGCCGCCGGATCGCATGCCGGCCGGCCAGCGGCATGGCGCAATCCACCTCGACGCGCCAACCGTGGCGATGCTGGAAGCGCTGCTGGCGCCAGCGATCTCGGCCACCAGCGCATCGTGGCTGGTACGTGCCATCGTCGAACAGATTGTGGCGAGCCGCCCTCTGGATGTTCCCGAAGAACCGGCCTCGATTGCGCATCGCATGGTGTGGCGATTCACACAGGCCTTGGAGCGCGACTTGCCATTGCCGTCGATCGACGCAGTTGCCAGTGAACTGGGAATTACGATCCGGCATCTGCAACGGGCCTGCCAGATCGAACTCGGCGCCTCGCCCGTGGCCATACGCCGGCGCGTGCTGGCGGCGCACGCCAGGGCACTGATCGACGCGGGCCGGTCACCGGCCAGCGTCAGTGTGCAGCTCGGCTTCGCCTCCAGCGGCCACTTGCACCGGCTGCTGCGCGAAGTATCCGAGTCGTAGCCGGCTCAGGCTTCACGCGGCCGACACCAGCGCGTCGACTTCGATCTCGGTCCACGCGCAGTCGGGCAGGCTTGCCACGCCCAGCGCGCTACGCGCCGGCAGCGGCTGATCCGGGAACGCCACGCGCAACACCGCCGATGCGGCATCGAGCACTGCGGGGTGCCGAGTGAAAGTCGGCGCCGCACGCACGAATCCACGCAGCCTTACCACCTGGCGCACCCGCGACAGGTCACCGTCGCACGCTTGTCGCAGCGCTGCCAGCGCGTTGAGCATCGACACTTCGGCAGCGTGGCGGGCGGGCGCGAGGTCATCGTCGGTGCGGCATTGCCCGGCCATCGCCACACCATCGCGCCGGCATACCTGTCCGGCAATCGACACCCACTGCATTGCGCCGAACGGAATCGCGCAGAACGGCGCATAGTGGCCCCGTGGCGTCGATACCTCGGGCAGGCGCAGGCCCGCTTCGGCAAGCCGGGATTCCGGTGTATCGATCTTCATCGATCACCCCACGCCGCCGCGCCGCTGAGCCAGCAGCCATCGGGCAGGCCCTGATCGGACATACGCGGCGCGACAAGAATCTCCGACGGACTGCCCATCGCATCGCCCTGCCATACGGCGATGGATGCCACCGGATCGCTGCCCAGCACGCCCTCGCTGGCGAGATAGCCCCAAAGCGCCGCGGCCGCGATGCCCGTGGCGGCGTCCTCCGGATAGCCGGACGATTTCGGAAACTGCCGCGCATGGACCACGGGACGGCCATCTGCGTTTGCCGTGCCAATGGCGTACGGATACAGGCCGGTCGATCCGATCTCCGTGCAAAGCGCTTCCATCGTCGAAAAGTCAGGCTGCAAGCCGTCCAGCATCGACACGGATGGCAACGCGACGAGCGTCTTCACGCGGCTGGTTGCCGCGTTGACCGTCTTGTAGTCGCCCGGTGGCAGGCCCAGCTGCGCCGCCACGCGGTGGCAAGCCTGCTCGTCCAACGTCTGCACCCGCACGGCCGGTTGCGAGATCCACGCGCATTGCGCGGCGTCGTCCCAGTACGCCTGCACCACGCCGCTCAGGGTCTCGATGCGCGCCGATGGCCCGGTCCAGCGTCCCCACTGCCGCAGCGCCCACAGCGTCCCGACGGTGGCATGGCCGCACATTTCCATCTCGTGCTGCGGCACGAAAAAGCGGAATCGCCAATCGCAGCCGCCTTCCCCCGGCAACACGAACGCGGACTCATGTCCATAAGTCGCCGCAACGGCCTGCATCTCCGCCGCACTCATGCCTCGCGCATCCTCTACCAGCGGCACCGGATTGCCGCCCAGACCATCGCGCACGAACACCCGGATCAGACTGACTTCACTCACCGATGGCTCCCACTGACTTGGCGATCGCACCCCAGTACGGAATGTCCTTCTGCACCGCGGCCTGCAGCGCGGCCGGCGTGCCGGGACGCGCCGTGACGCCCTTGCCCGCCAGGTCTTCTACCACCGCTTTGTCTGCCAGCACCTTGTTCAGTGCGGCATTGAAGCGTTCGACAATCGGCGCGGGCGTGCCCTTTGGAAACGCGATGCCGTACCAAAGCTGCTGCTCGAAGCCGGGCACGCCCTGGCTTGCAAACGTCGGCACATCGGCCAGCAGCGGCGTGGGCGCGGTCGTGGCGATGGCCGTGATCTTGCGCGCCTTGATGTACGGCGCAAGGCCAACGGGATTGTCGAACATGATCTGCACCTGCCCGCCGATCAGGTCGGTGTAGGCAGGCGACGCGCCCCGATACGGCACATGGGTCAGCGGCACGCCGGCCAGTTTCTGGAACTGCTCGCCCATCAGATGCGACACCGTACCGACGCCCACCGAGCCAAAGCTGTGCTGGGTCTTATCCGCCTTGAGCCTGGCGAGCAGTGCCTTGGTATCGGTCGCCTGCAGCTGGTTGTTCACAACCAGCACATAGGGTGAGGTGCCGATGAAGCCCGCATAGCTGAAGTCCTTCGCGGGGTGGTAGGTCAGCTTCGGGTAGAGCGCGACGCTGACCGCATGGGTGCTGGTCGTGACGACGCCGGCCGTATAGCCGTCGGCCGTGGCGCGCGCCACGTAGCCCGAGCCAAGCGTGCCGCCGGCACCGCTGCGATTGTCGATCACCACGGGCTGGCCGAGTTCGCGTTGCAGCATCGGCTGGATGGAACGCACGACCAGGTCGGTGCCGCCGCCCGCCGGAAACGGTACGACGATCACAACGGGCCGGGCGGGCCAGGTCTCGGCATGCGCGGCGCCGAAGCACAGTGCGGCGATGAGGCCGAGCACGGCGCGGCGCGCAGGGCTGGATGGATTGGACAGGATTGACACGGGCTTCCTCCTTGTTGGCATGCAAGGAGTCTAGGCAGGTGCCGGACGGCCTTCGAACCGGAATGCGACGTCTTTCGATCCGAATTGCGACTTACGGCACCCACCAGTAGCGCGTGATATGGAAGAACACCGGCGCGGCAAACACCACCGAGTCCAGGCGATCGAGCATGCCGCCATGCCCTTCGATCATGTGGCCCCAGTCCTTGATGCCCCGGTCGCGCTTGATGGCCGACATCACCAGCCCGCCCAAAAAGCCCATCAGCGCGATGACCAGTGCCACGGCACCGGCCTTCAGCGGCGAGCCGTATGGCGTAATCCACCAGAGCGATGCACCCAGTGCGGTGGCACTCAACACGCCGCCGACAAACCCTTCCACCGTTTTCGACGGCGACAGCAGCGGCGCAATCTTGCGCTTGCCGATCAGCTTTCCCCAGACATACTGCAGCACGTCGCTGCCCTGCACCACGATCACCAGGAACGCGATCAACAGCAGGTTGCGTTCCTCGAAATCGGGAATCGGCAGGGTCAGCAGCGCGGGAACATGCGAGATGCAGAACACGCAGATCATCACCGCCCACTGCACGCCCGCGCAGCGCTCCAGAAAGCGCGTGGTCTCCGAAGACAACGCGGACAGGATCGGCAGGAACAGGAAGGCGTAGACCGGAATGAAGATCGAGAACAGCCCGTACCAGCCGGTGTAGACCAGGATGTACTGGCACGGCAGGAACACGAAGAACGCGGCGACGATGGCGCGATGGTCGCCCCGGCGCGTCGTGGTGATCGTCACGAACTCGCGCAAGGCGTAAAACGACACCAGTGCGAACAGGATGACGATGGCGCCGCGCCCCATCGCAAACACCACGCCAAGGATGCCGATCATCCACCACCACGCGGTGATGCGCGACGACAGGTTGTCGATCACGCCATGCGGCTGGCCCTTCGCCACGCGCCAGCGCAACAATCCGGCAATCAGCGACGCCAGCACCAGCACGCCGAAGGCGCCGGCAAACAGCAGTTGGGTTTCACGCATCATGTGCAGGTCGTGCATGCTTCGGCGGTCCTTGCTTCAATCCAGTTGGGGGGCAATCGACAGCAGCCCTTCACGCGCCCGGGCCAGGAACGATTCCTTGGTCTCTTCATCCGTCAGCCTGAGCGGCGTGCCGAATGTCACGGTGCACAGCAGCGGCACCGGCACGATCTCACCCTTGGGCATCACGCGGTTCAGGTTGTCGATCCACACCGGCACGAATTCCACGTCCGCCTCGGCCGGGCAACTGCGCGCCAGATGATAGATACCGCTCTTGAACGGCAGCAGTCTTTCTTCGGTGGTATTGCGCGTGCCTTCGGGAAAGATGATCAGCGATGAACCGGCGGCCAGCACCTCGGTCATCTGCGCCACGGGGTCCGGCGCGGTGCCCTCGCGGCCGCCGGTGCGGTCGATCAGCAGCGCGTTGAACACATCGCGGCCGATAAATCGCCGCAGCCCCGACTTGAGCCAGTAGTCCGCGCCCGCCACGGGCCGCGTACACGGCCGCAGGTCTGGCGGCAGGCTGCCCCAGATCAGCACGAAATCCCCGTGGCTGCTGTGATTGGCGAAGTAGACGCGCTGCCTGGCCATCGGCAGGCAGCCATTCCAGCGCGCCTGCATGCCCGTCAGCAGGCGTGCAAAGCCAATGATCGCGCGCGCGACAACTCTTGCCATCCAGTGCATGGGAATCCGGTTATCTCAGGAAAAGAATCACGACGGCAACCAGCCATTGCAGCGCGATCAGCGCCCCGCCAATCACCAGGAAGCGGCTGGCACCGCGCACTCGGTCCGCCATCGCCCGGCCGGCGCGCTCCTGCGGCATCCATCCGAGCGAGATCAGTGCGCCATCGAGCGCGGCGAGGTCGGCCTCAGTGCATGCCGTCGACAACGCATCGAACAGCTTGCGGTCGATCTCCACGCGGACCAGCAGCCACAGTTGCGCCGCGCCGATCAGGGCAGCCGCGCCGCCGGCCAGCAGCCAGATATTTCCGGTCGGCGCCATGATGCCCGCCAGGCATGCGTTGACGAGCGCCAGCACCAGGCCAGCCAGATTCAGACGCGCCGCCGCGCGCAGCGACGCTGAGGCAGCATGTGCCAGCCAGTTGTCCTCGGCGCGGCATACATCGCTCATGCCCGGCCCTCCGCGATGAACTGTTCAAGTGCGGCGACGCTGGCCGGCCCCAACACCACTGGGCGCGCGGCGCGCAGTTGCGCAAGGACGGACTGCGCATCGGCAATGCCACGATGCGTCGCCAGCCAGCATGCCACCACGAGTGCGCTGCGCGAGTAACCGAGCGCGCAGCAGACCAGCACCGTCCGGCCCTCGCCCTGCCAGGCCGCCACCTGCTGCACGGCGCTGCGCAACTGCGCCTGGGTCGGGACGGTCAGGTCCAATATCGGAATGCAGCGATACTCGCGCGAACTGGCCAGCCTCGGGAATTCGGCGGTCAGATCGAGCAATGCGTCGGCCCCCGCCTGCCCCATTTCGGCCTGGCCAGGCAGACGGCCAATCCACACGCCGTCCGCGACATGGCTGACCGCCGCGTGGCGACGTGTCCACCAGCGTGTGTTCAGGTACGCCCCGCCAAGATAGGGCGCCAGCATCCACCATGCCGCCATCGACAACGATCCGTCATCGGTCTTGCCGAAGGCCGCGGGGTTTCCCGCGCGATAGATCAACGCCACGCACAGCAAAGCCAGCGCAACCCAGGTCAGCAGCAGCCATGTTGTGACCGACCAGGTCAGCGCCGCCAACGACAGCAGAAACACCACGCCAGCGCCCAGACCGTAGCGGCGGGCCAGCGTGCGCGCGCGTGGATCCGGCAAGGGCGAGGCGACACCGACGGTGGACTGCGCGTGTTCGGGGCGCGCCAGCGCGGCGGGCAGCGGGAACGCAAAGACGCAGAGCCAGCCCACCAGCCATCCGGTCGGCAAGTCGATCACGTGGTGCTGATAGGTGGTCAACACCGAGATGCCGATCAGCGCGAACCATGCATGGAGCAGCCAGCGCCATCGGCCCGCCAGATGCATGGCGTAAGCAACCCACAGGATCACAAGCAGGCTGATATGAAGCGACGGCGCCTGATTGAACGGCTTGTCGAAGCCACCCAGCAGCGTGAACAATTGCCCCGGCAGCCCGTCTGCCGCCGGACGTTCGAAAGCAAAGCGCAGCGGAAAGGCGATGAAGCATGCCACCGAAATCAGTTGCGCCGCCAGCAGGCGCTTGACGTGGGCAAGCAGCCCCGCCCGCGTGCGCCACAGGAAGAACGAGATGCCATAGAGCAGGTCGATCGACCAGTAAGGGATGATCGTCCACGGCACGAACGGAATCTGCCGCTCCCATTCGTAATGGAAGTAAGGCACGCCACTGCGCAGGCTGGCCAGCCAGTTGGCCAAGCCATACGAGCTGAAGAACAGCGTGCCCATGCCGGCTAGCAGCAGCAACGCCAGCCGCCACGGCCGCGCTTCCGGCGCGGCGTCGACGGCAGCGGATACCGCCGCCTGCGGCGCGGGATCTGCCTGCATCATGCGGCGCCTTCCACGCGGCGCGCCAGGCTGACCGTGAAGATGCCCCACGGGTCAATGCGCTGGGTGATCTTCTCGAATCCGGCCTCGCGCACGAGCTGATCCATCTCCGCCTGCGACCGGCGGCGCATCACCCATGCGGAACCGGCCCGATGGCTGGTCAGCGCACGCGCAATGAATTCCAGCTGCGGGTGCCAGGGTTGCCCCGTGTAGACCAGATAGCCCCCCGTCGGCACCGCCCGCGACAGCCCACCGAGCGACCGCGCGATCATGTCGTTGTCGCCGAACAGTTCATAAAGCCCGGAAACGATGGCCAGCGTTGGCCGTGGCGTCAGCGTGGCCAGACCCTCGCCGTCGAAAGCGTCGCCTTTCTCGAACCGCGCCACGTCGGCGAGTCCTTTTGCCGCGATCAGCTCGCGGCCCTGCGCCACGTTGATGTCGCTGTAGTCGCGCAACAGGATTGACGTCACCGCCGCGCCATTGAGGCGCCCCTTCTGCGATGCCAGCGCCTCCAGCACATAGCGGCCGTGGCCGGCGGCGATATCGACGATCCGCACCGGTGATCCCTCGGCGTGGAGCCGCGCAATGGCCTCGCCGATCAATTCCTCGACGTTCACCTTCCGCTGGCGGATGCCGCGCCACCCGATGGCATCGAGGTAATTGCGATCCACGATCTTGCCGATGCCAAAGTTGCCGGTGGCCTGATTGCGATAGACATAGTCCAGCGTGGACCCGGAATCGAAACCGGTGGCATGCCCTAGCCGCACGCCTTCCGACAGCTTGCCGCCGAACCGCAGACCGGCGCGCGTCAGCGCCCAGTAGATGCCGGCCGGGCTGCCGGCGGAAAGCGGCTGCGCCAGCCGATCCGACTCGTCCTTGAACGCTCCTTGCCGATCGGCGTGGCGCAACGACACCGGCTGCGATGGTGAGTCGAACTCGCGCACGATAAAACGGCGCGCCGCCGCCACGGCCTTTGCGCGGTCCCGCTCGCCGAGGGTGTCGTGATAGAAGCCATCGAGCACGACCTTCTCCTTGACGCGCGCGCCGAGTCCGTCGAAGAACTGGTCCTGCGGCCCGCGATGCACCACCCAATCGGCGCCGGAAATCAGCAGTTGGGTGGGCACCGTGATCGCGGCGGCATCGGCGACGATGCGCTCGGCGGTCTCGTACAGATCGAGCAGGATATTGACCGCAATCGGCCGCGTGATCAGTGGATCGGTGTCATAGCTGGCAATGCGCTCGGGATCGTGCGTCAGGAATTTTGCCTTGACGTAGCTGTTCACGAAGAACTTGCCGCGCAGCTTGTGCATCAGCTTCAGGCCCGGACGCGCGAATGGCACGTACAGCTTGACCTTGAACGCCGGCGATGCCGCCACCAGGCAACGTACGGGCGGTGCGTAGTCGTGTACCCAGGTGGTAGCCAGCACCGCGCCGACGCTTTGCGCCACCACGGCCATGTCGCGCACCGCAATGCCATGCGTCGCGGCAATATGGTCGACGAAGGTCTGGATGTCGCGCACCGATGTGGCCAGGCTCGGGCTGTAGCCGCGCTCACCTGGAGAGCGGCCATGACCGCGTGCGTCCCAGGCGAAGAATGCGTGATCCGGCAAGTCGAACTCGTCGACCAGGTGGGCGACACGCCCGGAATGCTCATGCCCGCGGTGAAACAGCAGTATGGCGCCACGCGGAGCGGTGGCGGTCGCTGGCCAGTATCGATAGAACAGTGTCTGGCCGTCGTGGGTCTGAAACTGCGATTCGATGGGAGTTCGCGCCACGGGGATTCACTCCAGGTTTGGCTTCGGCTTCTGTTGGCCTCCCGCTACTGCATGGGCGGCATTGGCTTCCTGCACACCTCGTTGCACCCGCCGTACGATCGTCGCGATGGACAGCAGGCATAGCAATCCCCAGATCCAGCCGCCGTACTGGCCGGGGCCGAAACCGAGCCCAAGCCACAGGCCCAGCGCACCCAGCACCAGCGCGCGATCGCTCTTGCCCAGCGGGCCATCGTAGCGCCGGCTGGCACCGGCCAGCGGGCCGATCAGTCCCGCGCACTCGACCACCACGGCCAGTATCGCAAACGGCACCACCACTGTGCCGAACGGCAGTACGAAAGGAATCACGAGCGCGAGATCGGAAACGATGTCACCCAGTTCGTTGAGATAGGCACCGAGCGCGCTCTGCTGACCGTGCTCCCGGGCCAGCATACCGTCGATAGCGTTCAGCGCCATTCGCGCGAACAGCCAGAGCGGCATCAGCAGGAAAATGCCGGGCAGCCAGATCAGAGCGCCGACGAGCCCGCCCACCACGATGGACCCGAGCGCCGCGACCGTCGTCACCTGGTTGGCGGTCACCCCTCGTTCGGCAAGCTGCTGCACGAAGGGTCTCAACCACGCCTGGAATCTTGGTTTGATCTGATAGAGGGTCATGCGATGAGCCGGCAAACGCCGCACAAGACCGCAGCGGCAACGGGGTGGATTGCAGCCTCATTCAGGCAGCGCTCAACGCTACCATGAAATGGGCCGCTGGCGGCACACGGCGAAATCA
Source organism: Cupriavidus sp. (assembly GCA_036746135.1). GTDB lineage: Bacteria > Pseudomonadota > Gammaproteobacteria > Burkholderiales > Burkholderiaceae > Cupriavidus. The sequence goes on along the minus strand of DAIOET010000009.1, from coordinate 25,410 downwards.
AAAGCGACTGCCGCGTGCTTGTGCAACGCGGCAATCGCCGGCACCCGTCTTACAGCGCCAGCGGATTGGCAGCAGTCCCGTGCGCGGTTGCGGGAACGAAGCGCCCGAGGACGTGCCCCGCCATGCCCTTGGCCAGTTCTTCCTCGCCGTAGAACACGGTGCCCAGCCCTTCCTTGCGAAGCAGCGCCGACTCGTCCTCGCTATGGGTGCGCAAGACGATCTCGACATTCGGATTCAGCGTGCGCGCGGTCTCGACCATCTGCCGCACATACAGCGGTTCCGGCACCGCCACCACCAGCATGGCGGCATGCGCGATATGCGCCTGGATCAGGACGGCCGGGTCCGCGGCATTGCCGGACACCGCCGCAAAGCCCGCCTTGCGCAGGCTTTCCACCAGTTCGCGGTTTTCGTCGGCAATGACGAACGGGATGCCACGATCCTGCATCGCCCTGGCGATCCGGCGCCCCACACGGCCATAGCCGACCAGCACGACCTGCCCCTGGAGGAACCTGCGCTCGGTTTCCATCGGTAGCTCGGCATAGGGGTCGCCGCGCTGCTCCAGGCTGCGCGCCGTGGCCGAACGCTTCAGGACCCAGTTTCGCACCGGCTCCACAGCCGCGAACAACAGCGGATTCAGGGCAATGGAAATCAGCGCGCCAGCCAGGATCAGGCTCATGCCTTCCTCCGGCAGCAGGTTGAGCGTCACGCCCAGCCCCGCCAGGATGAACGAGAACTCGCCGATCTGTGCCAGGCTGGCCGACACCGTCAGCGCCGTATTGAGCGGGTAACGGAATGCCAGCACCAGCACGAAGGCGGCCAGCGACTTGCCGAGAATGATGACGGCCACGACGGCCAGCACATGCAGCGGCTGCTCAAGCAGGATTTCCGGCTTGAACAGCATGCCGACGGACACAAAGAACAGCACCGAGAACGCATCGCGCAGCGGCAGCGATTCTTCCGCCGCACGGTGGCTGAACTGCGATTCACGCATCACCATGCCGGCAAAGAACGCCCCCAGCGCAAACGACACGCTGAAAATCTCGGCCGCGCCGAATGCGATGCCGATGGCCGCCGCCACCACCGCCAGCGTGAACAGCTCGCGGGAACCGGTCTTGGCCACCTGCCAGAGCAGCCACGGCAGTACGCGCCGCCCGGCGATCAGCATCAGCGCGATAAAGGCGGCCACCTGAAGCAACGTCTGGAAGATCGTGATGCCGATCGACTGGGACGTCTGCGCCTGCTCGCCCGCGGAGCCACCGAGCAGGCCCGCCAGCGGCGGCAGCAGGACCAGGACCAGCACTGTCGCCAGGTCCTCCACCACGAGCCAGCCCACGGCGATCCGGCCGTTCATGGTTTCGAGCACGCCCCGGCTCTCCAGCGCTTTCAGCAGCACGACGGTACTGGCGCACGACAGCGACAGACCGAAGATCAGCCCGGTGCCCCAATGCCAGCCCCAGCTCCATCCGAGCGCCATGCCCAGCAGCGTGGCGATACCCATCTGCACGACGGCGCCCGGTATGGCAATGCGCTTCACGGCCAGCAGGTCGCGCATCGAGAAATGCAGACCCACGCCAAACATCAGCAGCATCACGCCGATTTCGGACAGCTGGGCGGCCAGGTGCACGTCCGCGACAAAGCCAGGCGTTCCGGGTCCGATGATGATGCCCGACACGAGATAGCCGACCAGGGCCGGTATCTTCACGCGCTCGGCAAGGAATCCGAGAACGAGCGCAATGCCAAAACCGGCGGCGAGCGTGGTGATGAGGGTCAGGTTGTGATCCATGTGTCGGCGGGGCGTGGGAGTGCAAGGCTGCGGGACGGGGTTCACAGATTGTAACCGTCGCTCCGCGACACAATGACAACCTTGCGTCTCAGGCCGTGGACGGTTTGTTGCCCGCGATGGCCGCTTCGATCGTTGCGATGTCGATCTTCCGCATTGTCATCATCGCGTCAAAGGCGCGCTTTGCCGCTGCGCGATCGGGGCCAAAAACCGCTTCGGTCAGGACGCGCGGCGAAATCTGCCACGACAGTCCCCAGCGGTCCTTGCACCATCCGCACTCGCTTTCCTGGCCGCCATTCCCGACGATCGCATTCCACAAGCGGTCGGTTTCCGCCTGATCGTCGGTTGCGATCTGAAATGAGAAGGCCTCGCTGTGCCTGAAGGCCGGCCCCCCGTTCAATCCGACGCAAGGAATGCCGGCCACGGTGAACTCGACGGTCAGGACATCGCCCTCCTTGCCGCTCGGATAGTCGCCCGGCGCCCGAGTCACCGCTGTGACCTGGCTATCGGGAAACGTCTTTGCATAGAAATTAGCGGCGTCCAGGGCGTCGCGGTCGAACCATAGGCAAATCGTGTTCTTGCTGGTCATTCAGTGTCTCCTTGGTGTTCTGGCGTGAATACGGCAAACCCAATCAGAGAAAGCCCGCCCCTCATGGTAGGAGACGCGCCGGCGCGGTTTTCCCAAGGCCACTTTCAGTTATTCATTATTTTTGAATAACTATGACAGCGATAGCCGACTTTTCCGGATATGGCCACGGCTATAGTTCTACACATGGACGGCAGCACAACACCACAGCGTGAGCCAAGCGATGGCGGCGCCGCCCGATAAAACCTCAAACATATTGAATTGCCTTTCATACCGGAGCCCACCATGACGAACGCCAAACCGCAAATCTGGGAAATGGCCGCATTTGCCTTCCTGACAGGTTTTTCGGCGCATGCACAGACGTCGTCGTCGCTGGGCCTGGTTGCTGGAACGTTGTCCGTCTGCTCCCTCGTCGCCAGGGCCTCGCTGCGCCGGCAGGCACGCCACAGTCAGGCCGGCGCTGTGGCGCTGGCATAACCGGCGTTACCGGCACAAGAACTCACTCCACGCCCCACCCATCCGAAGAACCTTTCTCCGCAAGAGGTCTTTGCGCGACGATTTGCCTTCATGCCGCGCGGTCAGATAGGATACCCCCCTACCCTATCTAATCCCCGCCCATGAGCCATACCATTCAGGACAAGCAGAAGCTGCTCAACCGTGTCCGCCGCATCCGCGGTCAGATTGACGCCATCGAGCGCGCGCTGGAGGATGAGAAGGGATGCCTCGACGTGCTGCAGCAGATCACCAGCTGTCGCGGCGCCATGAACGGCCTGCTGACAGTCGTCCTGGAAGAACACATCCGGTGCCACCTCGTCGATGCGGAGCCGGGCGAGCACGGCGAAAGCGACGCCCGGGAAGTGCTCTTAGAAGTGGTTCGAAGCTATTTCAAGTAATGGTTGGTGGTCACCATGCGCACGCACGATCTTTCCCAGTGGACCCACTCCCACGTTTTCGATACCGGTAACCACGCGGCCGAGCGCGGCACCCGGCTGGTCATGCTGATCACCGCCGCCACGATGTTCGTGGAAATCGCCGCCGGCCTGTGGTTCAACTCTATGGCGCTGCTGGCCGATGGATGGCACATGAGCTCGCACGCGCTGGCCATCGGTCTCAGCGCCTTCGCGTATGCAGCCGCGCGCCGATACGCCAACGACGCGCGCTTTGCCTTTGGCACATGGAAGATCGAGGTGCTCGCCGGCTTTGCGAGCGCGGTCTTTCTGCTTGGGATTGCCGGATTGATGGTGTTCGGCTCCGTCGAACGCATGATCAGCCCGCAGGCGATTCACTACAAGGAAGCCATGATCGTCACGGTCATCGGACTGGCGGTCAACCTGGCCTGCGCGCTGATTCTGGGCGGGGCACACGATCACGGCCATGACCACGGGCACGATCACGACCACGGGCACGGGCACGGACACGGTCACGGTCACGATCACGATCACGGCCATCATCATGGCGGGCACGCGCATCACGACCTGAACCTGCGTTCCGCGTACGTTCACGTTCTGGCCGACGCCGCGACATCAGTGCTCGCGATCATCGCGCTGGGCGGCGGCTGGCTGCTTGGCTGGAGCTGGCTCGACCCGATCATGGGCGTGGTCGGCGCCATTCTGGTCGGCATCTGGGCACTGCGCTTGCTGCGGCAGACCGGTGTGGTGTTGCTGGACCGCGAGATGGATCACCACGTCGTTGAAGAGATCCGCGAAGTGCTGGCGCAATTCAACGTCGGTACCAGCGATACCCAACTGGCCGACCTTCACGTATGGCGCGTCGGCAAGGAAAAATTCTCGTGTGCCATCAGTCTGGTCACCAACGACAACACCCTCTCCGCCACAAGGATCAAGCGGGCGCTAAGCATTCACGAAGAGATCGTGCACCTGACGGTCGAGATCCAGCGCTACAGCGACAGCCGTCCGGACGCACCCGGCCCCGCGATGCCGCTGGCACACTGAATCAGCGCTGCCCGGCCGCCTTTGGCGGCGCGCAGCAGCGCTGGGCGTCGATGGTGCGGTTCCGGCAAGCCGCCAACGGCGGCGGGTTCTTGCACAACAGCGCATTCGCCGGCAGCGCGTACTTGAACCGCTGGTCGATCATGCACAGCTCCGCCGCGGCAATGTCGTTCAGCAACATGGAGTCGGCCGGCTTCTCCACCGTGTGATAGCCGCACGCCGTCATGGCGTGCTTGACGCCTTCCGTGTCCGTGTCGGGACGGCTCCAGTACGTGTATGCAGGCGGCAGCGCCGGGCGGCGCGCGATCCGGCCGTAGTCGAAATCGGGGTCGGTGCCAAAGGTCTTGCCGCGCGGCACGTTGGCGCAGGCAGGCAGATCCGGGAAATCAACGCAGGCGATGCGGCGCCCCTTGTACGTAAATCCACCGGCGATCATGCACAGCTCCGCAGCCGCAAAGGCGTTGCCGCTCATGTTGGCGCCGCTATTGCCTGTCGGACTGGCGAAGCCGCAATCGAGCATGGCACTCCGCACGCCATCCTCCGCCACGCCAGCCTTCTCCCACATCGTGTACGCCGGCGGATTCGGCTGAAAGGGGCGCGTCGCGCAGGCACTCAGCGCGAGCAGTGCAGCCGTCAGCGCGGCATTGCGCAGCAGTTTCGCGTGACGGCGCGTCGATTGGGCATCGATCATGTACGTGGCTGTAGAGCTCGGGAACCGCATTCTAAGCCACGCCCCGTTCGGCGCATTGCATGCCGTACACCCCATCAGTGCGGATCGTTCCGAGCCTGGGCAGCAAAAAGGGGCGGTGCCCGACCGCCCCTTCCGTTGCCTCATGCAGGCTGTTGACCAGGCTCCGATTGATCGCCCTGCGCGACGGGCAGGCGCATATCCTCCGCATCCTCGTCTTTCCGATGAACCAGCCGATAGAGCACCGGCAGCACCAGCAAGGTCAGCGCCGTGGAAGACAGGATGCCGCCAATCACGACCGTCGCCAACGGACGTTGCACCTCGGCACCCGTGCCCGTGGCGATGGCCATTGGCACGAAGCCAAGAGACGCCACCAGCGCGGTCATCAGCACCGGACGCAACCGCGTCAGCGCCCCGACGCGCACGGCGCTGTCCAGCGAGTGGCCATCCTCACGCAGCGAGCGGATGAATGACAGCATCACCAGCCCGTTGAGCACCGCCACGCCGCAGAGCGCGATAAAACCCACCGCCGCGGTGATCGACAGCGGGATACCACGCAGCCACAGCGCCAGGATGCCGCCCGTCAACGCAAAGGGAACGCCCGTGAAAACCAGCAAGCCGTCCTTGATGTTGTTGAACATGACAAAGAGCAGGACGAACACCAGCAGCAAGGCAACCGGCACCACGACCTGCAGCCGGTTCTTGGCCGACTGCAGTTGTTCGAACGTGCCGCCCCATGTCGTCCAGTAGCCGGCCGGAATCTTCACCTGGCTCTGAATCGCCGCCTCGGCCTCCGGCACGAACGATCCGATATCGCGCCCGCGCACGTTCGCGCTGACCACGATGCGGCGCTTGCCGTCCTCCCGCGAAATCTGGTTCGGACCGGGCGACATCTCCAGCGTCGCCACTTCGCTGAGTGGAATAAAGGTCGTCTTGGCATCGACAGCCTTGGGCAACGGTATCGGCAGCCGGCGCAGCGCCTCCACCTCTCCGCGCACGCTCTCCGGCAGACGCACGACGATGTCGAAGCGGCGATCGCCCTGGAAGAACGTGCCGGACTCCCGTCCGCCCACGCCCGTCGCCACCGCTTCCTGCACGTCGCTCATATTCAGCCCGTACCGTGCCGCCTTGTCGCGGTCGATGTTGACGGTCAGCATCGGCAAGCCAGTGGTCTGCTCCACCTTGACCTCCTGCGCGCCCCGAATGCCCTGCAGCACGGCGGCCACCTTCTTCGCCGTGTCGTCGAGCACCTTGTTGTCGTCGCCGAAAATCTTGACCGCAACATCCGAGCGAACCCCAGAGATCAACTCGTTGAACCGCAGCTGGATCGGCTGCGAAAACTCATAGTTGTTGCCCGGGATCTTGCCCACCTCCGCCTGAATGGCCGCCATCAGTTCGGCGTGGGATTTCTTCGGCTTCGGCCAGTCCTTTTCCGGCTTGAGCATGATGTAGCCGTCGGAGATATTTGGCGGCATCGGATCGGACGCGATTTCCGCGGTGCCGGTCCGTGCAAACACACGGTCGATCTCCGGGAACTTCGCTTTCAGCGTCGCCTCGATCTTCTTCTGCATTTCCACGGACTGCGACAGGCTGGTACCCGGTATGCGCAGCGCCTGGATCGCCATGTCTCCTTCGTTCAGGTTTGGAACGAACTCGCTGCCCAGCCGCGCCGCAATGGCGACGCAGAGCACGATCGACACCACGGCGAACGTCAGCACCACCGGCGTGTTCGCCAGCGATTTTTCCAGCAGCGGCTCATACCGCTGCTTGGCCCAGAGCATGATCCGGTTTTCCTTCTCGGCCACACGCTCACCGATGAAGAGCGCCACCGCCGCCGGCACGAAAGTCACCGAGAGGATCATCGCGCCAAGCAGGGCCAGCACGACCGTGAATGCCATCGGGTGGAACATCTTGCCTTCGACACCCGTCAGCGCAAAGATCGGCAGGTAGACGATCATGATGATGAGCTGGCCGAAGATCAGCGGCCGCCGCGCTTCCCTGGCTGCCGCAAAGACCTCATGGAAGCGCTCGGTACGGGTCAGCGGACGACCATGATGCGCCTGCGCATGCGCCAGACGGCGCACGCAGTTCTCCACGATCACCACCGCGCCGTCGACGATGATCCCGAAGTCCAGCGCCCCGAGGCTCATCAGGTTGGCACTGATCCTGTAGTTCACCATTCCCGTGAATGTGAACAGCATCGCCAGCGGAATGATCATCGCCGTGATCAGCGCCGCGCGGATATTGCCGAGGAACAGGAACAGGATGGCGATGACCAGCACCGCACCCTCCAGCAGGTTCTTCTTGACCGTGGCAATCGCCTTGTCGACCAGACGGGTCCGATCGTAGACGGTCACGATCTTGACGCCCTCCGGCATCGTGCGGTTGATGGCGGCCACTTTCTTGTCCACGGCCTGCGACACCGCACGGCTGTTCTCGCCAATCAGCATGAACACGGTGCCGAGCACGACTTCCTTGCCGTTCTCGGTGGCGGCGCCGGTCCGCAGCTCCTTGCCGATCTCCACATCGCCGATATCGTGGATGCGGATCGGCTGGCCCTGGGCGGTGCCCACGATGATGTTGCGGATGTCGGCCTCGGACGCAACCTGCCCCGGCGCGCGAACGAGATACTGTTCGCCCCGCCGCTCGATGTAGCCCGCGCCAACGTTGTCGTTGTTCTTGTTCAGCGCATTGACCACGTCGGTCAACGTCAGCCCGTATGAAGCCAGACGCTCCAGGCTGGGCGCGACAAGGTACTGCTTGTCGAAGCCACCAATCGTGTTGATTTCCGTCACGCCTGGCACATTGCGCAGTTGCGGCCGGACGACCCAGTCCTGAATTTCCCGCAGATCGGTCGGCGTATAGGCGGTGCCGTCCGCCTTGCGTGCGTTGTCCTCGGCTTCGACGGTCCAGAGATAGATTTCGCCGAGGCCGGTGGAGATCGGCCCCATCGCGGGCACCACGCCAGCCGGCAGGTTCTCCTTGGCCTCCTGGATGCGCTGGTTGACGAGCTGCCGGGCGAAGTAGATGTCGGTGCCGTCCTTGAAAATGACGGTGACCTGCGACAGCCCGTAACGGGACAGCGAGCGTGTCTGCTCCAGTCCCGGCAGGCCGGCCATCACGACCTCGATCGGATAGGTGATGCGCTGCTCGGTTTCCAGCGGCGAGTAGCCCGGCGCCGAAGTATTGATCTGTACCTGGACGTTGGTGATGTCAGGCACCGCGTCGATGGGCAGGCGGTTGTAGTTGTAGATGCCCAGCGCGGCCATGCCAAACACGGCGAGCAGCACCAGCCATCGCTGCTCGATGGCGAATCGGATGATACGTTCAAACATTGCTGTCTCTCCGTATCAATGGCTGTGTTCGGCGCTGGACTTGCCAAGCTCGGCCTTGAGGACAAAGCTGTTTGCGGCGGCGTAGCGCGCACCGGCCTTCAGCCCCTCGACCACCTCGACGGTCTTGCCATTGGAGCGGCCGGTCTTCACCGGCTGCACCACAAACCCACCGTCCGCCTCCACAAACACGACGCTCTTGCCTTCCACCTCCTGGATGGCCTCGGCCAGGACGGCCACGGGAACGTCCACCCCGGTGCCGAACACGTTGACGGTGACGAACAGGCCCGGCCGCCATGCCATTTGCGGGTTGGTCAGCGTCACGCGCGCCTTTGCCGTGCGCGTCTGCTCGCCCAGAAGCGAGCCCACGTATGAGATGGTGCCCTCGGCCTTCACGTCCGACGATGTCGAAGTGATCGAAGCCTTTTCGCCGATACGGACCTTTTCGAGATCCTTGGCCGACACCACAAACTCGGCCCACACCGACGAGAGGTCCGACAGCGTGAACACGTTGGCGTTATCGGCCACGGCCTCACCCAGCGAGATATGTTTTTCGACGATCATGCCGTCGAAGGGCGCGCGCAGTTCGTAGCGGTTCAGTGCAGTGGAGCTGCTGCTCGCACCAATCGCGGTGAGCTTCTGCTGGGCGTTCTGGACGCTGATCTGCGCTTCCTGCAGCGCGTTGCGCGCGGCAAGATAGTCCTGCTCGGCGGAGATCTTCTGCTCGAACAGTTTCTTTTCCCGATCGAACGTGACGCGCGCCAGGTCGAGCCGCTTTTGCGCCGCCAGCAATTCGCTGCGCTGATCGGACAACCCCGAACTGGCAAGCACCGCCAGCACCTGGCCCTTCCTGACCTGCTGGCCGATGTTTGCCGGCACGCTTTCCACCACGCCCGCCAGGCGCGGCACCACGTGCGCGGTCCGGTCTTCGTTGAACCGGATTTCGCCCGGGAACTGCACACCCATCTGCACCGTGGCCGGTCCGGCCGTCTGGACGACCACGCCTGTCGCGGCGCGCTGATCCGGGGTCAGCGCAATCTTGTCGTTCGCGGGCTGACTGTCCGTTGGCTGCGCCGGCTTAGGCGCAGCCGTCTTCTCATTGTGCTCGCCGTCCGAGTGCCCTTCGGCATCGGCGTGCGCGCCTTCTGAATGCCCTTCGGCCTCCGAATGCTCGCCGTGCGCATGCTCGGCCGACCGCCCGCTCAGCAATACCGCAGCCGTTGCAATGCCGCCCACCAGTACGATGGCTGCGATGGCAGCCTTCTGCTTTCGAGTCATAACCATGATTGCTGAATCCCGTTATCGTCCCAGAATGCGATCGATCGTCGTCGCCGCCTGATAGGTTTGCCCCAGCACGCCGAGGTAGCGGATGCGTGCCTGGAACAACGTGCGTTGCGCGTCCAGAACGTCCAGGTAATTGAATTTTCCGGCCTCGAAGCCGATGGTTGCCGCATTGAACGCCTGCTCCGCGCCGGGCAGAACGGTGGACTTCAGCGTCTGCGCGGAGGCGCGGGACACCGAAAGCTGGTTCGATGCCTGCAACAGGTTCCGGGTCAGATTGATGCGATTGGCCAGGTATTCGTCCTGTGCCTTGTCCGCCTGCCGGATCGCGGAATACAGGTTGCCCTGATTGCGATCGAAGATGGGCAGCGGAATTGCCACGCCGATCACGGCCATGTTGCGGTTGGCTTCGTTGTCGCGCTTGGCGCCCAGACTTACGGTGAGGTCGGGATACTGCCTACTGCGCTCCACGTTGATCACGGCCTGACGACGATCCAGCTCCGCCTTGCTGGCGGCAACCAGCGGCGAGTTTTCCAGTTCCTTCTGGAGCATGTCGGGCGCGGGCCGGGACGGCAGCGCGTCCAGGTTGCCTTGCGCCTCAGCGAACTGAGGCGCGGCATTGCCCCAGAGCGCTGTCAGCGCCTGGCGCGCGGACTGCAGGCCGGCCGTTGCCTCGGCAAGTTCCAGCTCGGCATTGGCCTGTTCGACCTTTGCCTTGGTTTCGTCCACCGGCGAGATTTTTCCGGCGGCCACCCGGCGGGCGGCGGCTTGCGCGCCACGCGCCGCGATCTCGGCGGAACCGGTCGCCAGCTTGACCCGCTCCTGCTCGATCAGTACCGCGAAGAAACTCTCGATGACCTGTGCGCGGATATCGCCACGCACACTGGCCAGCGTCGCCTGTGCAAGCTCGCGGGTACGCTCCGCCGCGTCGATGCGGGCCGAGCGCTTGCCGCCCAGTTCGATCGGGATATTGACCTGCGCGGTGGTCGATCGGCTCGACCGCCGCGTGTCTTCCATCACGGCGGCAATTTCGGGGTTCGGGATGGTCCGCGCCTGCATGATGCCGCCCTCGGACGCATCCACCTCCCTGGCGGCGGCGGACAGGCTGAAGTTACTCGCCGCGGCAAGAGAGAGCGCGGCGTCGAGGGTCAACGGACCCGCGGTCTCCTTGGGAAACACAGGCACCGCAGGCGTACGGGTATCGGGTTGCGCAACGGCAACGATTGGGCTGAGAAATGCTACCGCCAGCCCGAGCGGCAGAAATAGTCTTCGCATCGAATTGCACCAGGATTTTTGACCGGGAGAATTCGGCGAGACGAGAAAGTGAGGAAGTCTTCGTCCCGCCGATCAGGCGAGACGCAGCCACTGAGGACGATCTGGCGCCCGCGGATTCAGCGAGGTGAAATCCGACCGGTGGCGACTATCGAGGTGTTGCACGCGCTGTGCGCTGACGATCTCCAGCGACGCCGCATACACGAACGGCAGCGACACTATGTGACACACGCCACAATCTGTGTCGATCACCGGCTTCTTCTCCAGGTCGGTGCTGGAGTCCTGATGGCGGTGTTCGTGATGTCCCAGGTGCCAGCTGGCGGAAGCCGTTTCGTGCTGGCAATAGCGTGCCGCCGCTGCCCAGGAGAACTGGAACGGCAGAATGAGCAGCACGAGTATCAGGACGAAGCGTCGCATGCGAGCGGCAGGAATCCCCGCGTGGGGCAGGAGTGATCACGGTAAAAAACGCCCACGGAGTTTACCTGAATCCGTCCCTTCCAACATTAAAGTCAGATTACGTTTGGGCGCTTTGAGTGAGCAGCCCGGCCCTCACTCGGGCTGAATTCCTGCCTGCTTTACAAGCGCGCCCCAGCGATCGACCTCACCGCGCATCCGGTCGCCGAGCTGCGCGGCCGTCGATGCCTTCAGGTCGATGCCCTGGCTGTCGAGCCGTGCCCTGGTCTGCGGATTCGCCAGCGCGGCACGCACCTCGTCGCCCAGCCGTGTCACCACGGCAGCCGGCGTGCGGGCCGGAGCCACCAGCGCCCACCACTGACCGACCTGCAGGTTCGGCAGTTTCGCCTCGGCGGCGGTCGGCACATTGGGCAATGCGGGCAGGCGCGTCGGGCCGGTGACCATCAGGGCGGTGATCTTCCCGCCACCGAGCAGGCTGCTGCCACTGGCAAGCGTGGCAAAGTGGCCGGCCACCAGTTGCGCCGATACATCGGTCAGCGCCGGGGCGGAGCCACGGTATGGCACGGCGTCGACGGGGATGCCCGCCTGGGCCTCGAACATCTTGGAGGCCAGGTGGCTGATCGTGCCATTGCCGCTGGTGGCCAGTTGCAGCGGCGTTCCCTGCTTGCGCGCATCGGCCAGGAATTTCTGGATGTCGCCGGGACGATAGCGCGCGCTATCGGCAAACAGTACAAGCGGCGATTCGCCAAGCAGCGACACCGGTGTGAAGTCGCGCAGCACGTCGTAGGACATCTGCCGGAATACCGATGGCGCGATCGTATGCGCCAGTTCGATGACGCCCAGCGTGTAGCCATCGGGCGCGGCCTTGGCCACCGCTTCGGCACCGATGCGCCCCGAGGCTCCCGCGCGGTTTTCCACCACCACGGTCTGCCCCATCGACTCGCTCATCCGCTGCGCCACGGCGCGGGCCAGCGCATCGGTACTGCCACCCGCCGCCCACGGCACGATCAGGCGGATGGGCTTGTCGGGATACCCGGCATGCGCCGCCGGCGCGTGGAAAAATCCAAGGGCGGCCAGGCAACATGGAAGCGAGGCAAGCAGATTGCGCAATGTCATGGGGAAGTCTCCGGTCTGTATCGAAATCATGTCTGCGCGGGATCTCTGTCGCCGCGTGCCGTCAGCATCAGAAGCACGGTTTCCGATGCATCGATATGCCCGCCCTCGCGCAGCATCCGCGTCGCGGCCAGGCCCGCACCCGCGCAGAGTTCCACCCAGAATCCGGCCGATGCCAGTTGCCGGGTCGCCGCACGCGCGGCGTCGTCTTCCACGACGACCGCACCGCCGCCCGACCGCGTCGCCGCAAACACCTGCTGCGCCGTCACCGTCGAGCCTGCTGTCGAGAACTGCTGCGTGGCGCCAGGGAAATCGTCCTGCTGCGACTCGCCGACCAGCACGCGCGACAGGCGGGGGAACGGCTCCACCGCCCAGAGCATCGGCATACGGTCGATCAGCCCGGCCGCGACGAGATCGCGCAGCGCGCTGTAGATTCCCCACAGCAGGTCACCCCGCGCTGTCGGCACCATGACGTGCTGCGGCTGGCATCCCTGCTGCACCCATTCGAGCGCGGCAGCGCGATAGCCTTCCACACCGAACACCGGGCTACCCACGGCAGGAATGCTGTAGTTGGTCAGGGCGAAGGCGCCATCGTCACGCACGCGGCGGCGCACATGGTCCCATCGCGCATGGCCCGTGTCGCAGATGATGCGGCGCGCGCCGTAGTAGCGCAGCGCCGCATCGAAGACCGGCGGCAGGTCACGATAGGTGGCCACTTCGCAGGTCAGCCCGCCCGCCGCACAGTAGGCCGCGGCGGAAACGGCCGCATTGCCGCTTGATGCCAGTACGACTTCGCTGGCGCCAACCGCGAGCGCCCGGCTCACGGCCTGGGCCGACATACGGTCCTTGTGCGACCCGGTCGGGTTCGCCCCCTCGTTCTTGATCCAGAGCGACGCCACACCTGTCGACGCCGCCAGCGCGGGCACCGGCAGGCACGGCGTGGCGCCTTCGCCCAGGGTTACACCGTCCAGATAGGGCATCCAGTGGCCCCATGTATAACCTCTTCTTCTCGGCGAAAAATCGAAGGCGCGTGGATCGTAGACCGCCTCAAGACTGCTGGGACGACCCTGGCTGGCACAGGCAGGGCAACCTTCGGGCAATTCGGCAACCGGATATTCGGCGGCGCATGTAATGCACTGCAACCCACGCAGGGCGGGATTCTGAACGGGGACGGCGAACGGGGAAGGATGGTGGCGCATGGCGGCAGGCAACGATGGCATGACGCAAAGTCTACGTTCGGCGCGACCGACCAGGGGAAAGGCGGGATGCCTATACAATAAGCCAAACTTATAGGGTGGATATGAACGCGCCAACCGGACAGACCATCAGTGCCCGCCAGATCGAAGTGTTTCGGATGGTCATGCGCCTGGGTTCCGCACGCCGCGCCGCGGAGGCGCTGCACATCAGCCAGCCGGCGGTGACCCAGATCGTCCTGCAACTGGAGAACGCCGCGCGGCTCAAGCTATTCGACCGCAGCAAGGGCCGCATGGTGCCGACGGCTGAAGCCACGGCGCTGATGGATGAAGTGGAGCGCGTCTACGTCGGGCTGGATGCCGTGCAGCGCAAGCTCGAACTGCTGCGCGCGCACGAAGACACGGTCTTGCGCGTGGGCGCGCTGCATGCGATGGCGGCCAGCGTGATGCCGATGGCGGTCGCCAACTTCGCGCACAGCTACCCGCGCAGCCATTGCAAGCTCGAAGTCGACAGTTCACGCGCGCTGCGGGAGCGGCTGCTCCAGCGTGAGCTGGACCTGGCATTCATGGGCGATGAGGTCGATACCAGCGGCCTGACCGCATCCGAATTCTATGCAGTGCCGGCGGTCTGCATCGTTCCCGCGACGCATCCGTATGCCACGCGCGCCAAGGTCAACGTGACTGACCTGGCCGATGCGCCGCTGATCGGCCTCGATGCCGCCGACCCTGCTCAACGGCAACTTGAGACGGACTTCGCCGCGCACCAGCTGGTGCCAAGATTCGCGGCCACGACTCCCTATAGCCATACGCAGTGCGCGCTGGTGCTGGCCGGCGCGGGGCTGGCCATCACCAATCCGCTCGTGGCGCGCACGTACGCGCCGCTGGGCCTCCGGAGCATTCCGTTTGCCGGCCCGGTGCGATTTCGCGCCGTTCTGGCATTCCATCCCGATCGTGGGCAGTCGGCGGCGGCACAGCACTTTGTCAGCCTGTGCCGTCACCGGGTGACGGATCTGCTCCGGGGTTGAGCGAGCGCTATTCGGCAAACAGGTCCGGACCGAATACCTCGTAGTGAATGCGCGCCTCGCGGACGCCCAGCTTCCTGATCGCGTCGTGTTGCATCCGCATGAACGGGATCGGCCCGCAGATGTAGTAGTCGGCGTCGGGCAGCGTGATCGCATCCTTGATCTTTTCGACTTCGACCAGGCCCGGGAAATCGAAGTCGGTCCCCGCCACGTCCTGTGGCAACGGGCTGTCGTAGAAGACGATGAGTTTGAAGTTCGGCTGCGTCCTCGCGGTTTCGCGCAGCCTGTCGCGCATCGCATGCACGCTGCTGTTCCGCGCGCCGTGTACGAACACCACCTGCCGGTCGGGGTCCTGGATGGCCTGTTTCAGCATGCTGATCATTGGCGTCAGGCCGACCCCGCCGCTGATCAGGACGATCGGCGTCCGGGCGTTCACGTCGATATGGAATGTGCCGTAAGGTGCGGCCAGCTTTACCTGATCGCCCTCGTTCACATGGTCGTGCAGCAGGTTCGAGACATAACCCGCTGGCTGTGCGCCACCTCCCTCCCGCTTGACCGAA
The DNA here is from genome assembly GCA_036746135.1 of Cupriavidus sp. Taxonomy (GTDB): domain Bacteria; phylum Pseudomonadota; class Gammaproteobacteria; order Burkholderiales; family Burkholderiaceae; genus Cupriavidus. Next base: position 10,220 of record DAIOET010000009.1, on the reverse strand, counting down.
ATGCGGTACGTCCGGCCGTTTGGCATGTCCGACAGGCTGTACTGCCGGATCTGCTGCAAGCCTAGCGCGGGCACGTCGACGCCAATGCTGATGTACTGGCCCGGCTCGAAGTTCACCACCGGCGCGCCGTCCGCCGGCTCCAGCGTGAACGATGTGATCACACTGCTTTCCTGCGTCTTTTCCCGCACGATGAAACTGCGCCAGCCTGTCCAGCCGCCCGGCTGCCCCGCCGAGCGCTCATACAGGCCACTCTCCATGCCCATCAGCACATCCGCCAGATTTCCGTAGGCCTGCGCCCATGCCGAGATGATCTCATCGGTGGCGGCATCGCCGAGCACCTCCTTGATGGCGGCCAGCAGATGCTCGCCAACGATCGGATATTGCTCGGGCCGAACGCCAAGGCTGGCGTGCTTGTGAGCGATGTTGCCCAGCACGGCCATCAGGCTGCTCGGGTCCTCGATGTTCTCGGCATAGGCATAGACGGCGCGCGCCAGCGCCTGCTGTTGCTGGCCCTGTTCCTGATGCGCCATGTTGAACACGTTCTTCAGCTCCGGGTGCGCCGCGAACATCCGCTTATAGAAGCACTTGATGATGTCCAGGCCGTGCTGCGCCAGAACCGGCGCCGTCGCCTTCACGATGTCCTTCGTATGCTGGGTCAACATGGTTCGCTCCTGTCCCGGTGACTAGAACAGTCTTGTCAGAAACGAGTGATGTTGCAAGGCTGGTTCGGTGGCAGCCGGCTACGGGTTCGCCACGGGCTGGATATCGAGGATGACATTGCCGATCAGCTTCCCACCCTCCACCGCCTCATGTGCCTGTGCTATCTCATCCAGCGCAAAGCGCGCGCCGATGGTGTGCTGCAGCTTGCCCTCTTCCATCAGGCGGGTCAGCCCGGCGATGGCACCCTGCCGGTCCGCGGGCGAAAGGTCATAGACGAGAAAGAACCGCAGGCTGATGGACCGGAACAGCAGATCCCGGAATGGAACCGGGGCGTCGCCATAGGCGTTCGAGCCATAGCAGACCAGTGTGCCGTGCGGCACCAGCACCCCCTTGGGAATCAGCTGTACGGTCGAGGAAAAATCCATGTCGACAATGGCGTCCACGCCATTCCCGCCGGCCAGCGCCATGACCCTCTCCGCAACCGACTCCTGCTTGTAGTCGATCGTTGACTGCGCGCCAGCCGCCATCGCATGCCTTGCCTTCTCCGCCGACCCCACGGTTCCGATGACACGAGCACCACGCTGCGCGGCGATCTGCACGACGTAGTGGCCGACGGCGGACGATGCCCCGATCACCAGGACGGTCTTGCCGGCGATGTCCCCCAGCAGGTGCACTGCCTGGAACGCGGTCAGCGCCGGAATGCCAAGACAGGCGCCCGCCGCCACATCCGTATTGGACGGCAATTTCACGGCCTGGGCTTCCGGCAACACGATGTATTCGGCGGCCGTACCAAAAGGACGCTGCCATTGCCCGTTCCAGATCCAGACCCGCTCCCCGACGCGCTCGGCGGCTACACCGTCGCCCACTGCATCGATGGTGCCCGCCCCGTCGCTGTGCGGCACGACCCTCTCGGTGCCCAGCGGACGGCTGCGCCGGGATTTGACGTCGGACGGATTGACGCCCGACGTGGCTAGCTTGACGCGAACCTCGCCGGCGCCCGGCACCGGGGTTGGCAATTCACCGGTTTCCAGGACTTCCCGGGCGTCTCCATTCTTGGTGTACCAGGCAGCGCGCATGATGTCTTCCTCATTCTTGATGGATCGAAAACCTGTATTCCGGCAGCGACAGGTGATTCTAGTCTTCCTTGCACACCCTGCACGGGACCATGACACGGTTGCGCCTTTTATCGCCCGGCACGATCGATAGCCTGCCCCCGGTGCGCGACCGCCAAACCTGCTGCCCGGCGATCCGCTCACCGGCGCCAGGGCCTGTGCCGGCGCGGCTGATATAATCGCGCGACGTTTTATTGGGCTTGACGAAATGGGCTTCGAACAACTGGCAGCATTAAAGGCAAAACTGGCCGAACAGGCGAAGAAGGAAGCACGGGAACAGAAACCCCGCGCCCGCCGTCCGGCGCCTTCCGCGAAGAACGCTGGGGCTTCCACCAAAACTCCCGCACCTGCGGCTAAGAATCAGACCCCGGTCGACCCCGTGGTTCGTACCTTCGGCAAGCTGCAAAAGCGCTTTCCTCTCGCTTTCCCGAAGAATCCGGCACCCAAGGTGCCGCTGAAGGTCGGTATTTTCGAGGACCTGCTGACGCATGCGCAGGAGCTTGCCCTGACCGAGGCGGAGCTGCGTGACGCGATCCGGACGTGGTGCCGTGGCGCCCGTTACTGGGCGTGCCTGACCGAAGGCGCCCAGCGGCTTGACCTGGCTGGCCAGGGTGCCGGGGTTGTCACTGAAGCCGATGCGCGCCGTGGACGCCAACTGCTTTCCGGCCGCACAAGGCAAGGCCAGGCGCAAGCCAAGGCACCCGCCCAGCCGGCACCCGCGCAGCCGGCACCCGAGCAGCCAGCACCCGCGCAGCCGGAATAATCATCGGCCCCGGCATCCCACTGCCGGGGTATCCAACCCCCATCGCGTGTCTTGAGCGCGATGGCGCGTCCCTCTTCACTTCCCCCGCTCTGCCATGCCCACCGCATGGCGCCCCATTGCCGGCCGTTGGTGCATTTCGCGCACGGGAGTGTTGCCCGATCGGGCCGTCGACCGTGCAATGGTCGCAGCGCATACTGACTTCACAGGAAAAATCGGTCGGAAGCCCGCTTTGCCGCGCTCGCCTCGCGTAGCGCCGCATGTGGTTTCCGGTCTCACTGACCGTCAATGGAGTCGATCATGCTGTCATCCCGAGAAGGCCATCGCGTTCCCAATGTCACGTTCCGCGTGCGGGACAACAATGAGTGGAAGGACGTGACCACGGCCGACCTGTTCAACGGCAAGACCGTGGCCGTGTTCTCGCTGCCGGGTGCGTTCACGCCAACGTGTTCGTCGACCCATCTGCCGCGCTACAACGAACTGGCGCCGGCATTCCGGGCGGCTGGCGTGGATGCCATCCTGTGCGTGTCCGTCAACGACACCTTCGTGATGAACGAATGGGCCAAGGACCAGGAGTCGGCAAACATCACCATGATCCCCGACGGCAACGGTGCCTTCACCGATGGCATGGGCATGCTCGTGGACAAGGCCGACCTGGGCTTTGGCAAGCGTAGCTGGCGCTATTCGATGCTGGTCAGGAATGGCGTGGTCGACAAGATGTTCATCGAGCCGGACGAACCGGGCGACCCGTTCAAGGTTTCCGATGCCGACACGATGCTGAACCATATCGCCCCGAATTCCCGGCGCCCCGATCAGGTCGTGGTGTTCTCGAAAGTCGGCTGCCCGTTCTGCGCCAAGGCAAAGGAGCTGCTGTCGGAGCACGGCCTCATTTACGTGGACGTACCGCTCGATCACAAGATCCGTGGCAAGGTGCTGGGCGCGGTATCGGGCAGCATGACCGCGCCGCAGGTCTTCATCAACGGTCAGTGCATCGGCGGCGCGGAGGCGCTGGAGCAATACCTGCTGGGATAAGCGGCGTCTGAAGCCTTCCGATGCTGACGCCCGTGCCGCCCCGATGCCGGCAACGGCACCAGGGCAACGCGGCGTCAGCCTTCGAGCATCACGCGCGCCGCGCGGTCAGCCACTTCTCGGCGCCGAGCGGCTCCGAACAGATCCGCACTTCGCCGATCTGGCCGAGGAAGCCGTTGGAAGGCGTGTTCGCGTAGACGCCGCCACCAATCAGCATGCGGCTGGTGGCATTGACGAAGGCCAGGCCGCGTGTGTTGGACGCATTGCGCAGCACCGGTGCACCTTCCACGTACATCACGGTCTCATTGGTCGACGGACTGTTGACCACGGCAACGTGCACCCACCGTTCGGCGATGATTTCACCTGACCAGTTGGCGGCCGGATTCTTCGTACCGGCCGTACTCGGCGTAACTTCCCACTGCACTTCGCGCAGGCTCGAAATCGCAAAGATCAACGGGCTTTCGTCACCATCGCCGCTGCCAAAGCCGGTGATGTCACCGCGCCGGCCCTCCCGCTCCATGATGTTCATCCAGGCGTTGTTGCCAGCCGTCCATGACGCCGGGATCTTGATGAACGCCTCGACCGTATAACCCAAATCGAAAGTCACCGCATTCAGCGCCGCAGTGGTCTGCGTGGCGAAGTAGCTCATCCGTTGCGGCGAATTGGTCGAGTTGGCGAACTTCACGCTGCCCGGCGCGGCGGACAGGTAGTGGTGATCGTTCGACCAAGTCACGTCGCCAAGCTGGGCGGCGCCACCATTGGCCAGCGCTTCACGTGCAATCGGGTTGGCCCCGGTCACATCGCTGATGACCTGACCCACCGGCACCGCCGCGCCATCGGCGCCGCCGAAGAAGCGCCAATGCGCCACCGTCGATGCCACCTGCGGGTAGTCGTTCGTATCAGCCGCCGGCTTCTTGTCAGTGGTGGCCGGCTCGGTGAAGTTGGCCAGGATGGCCGCTTTGGCCCGATCGTTGATCGGCGCGTTGTTTGCCGCCGGAATTGCGAACGCCGGGTTGAACCGCGCAAAGCGCTTGCGGAAATCGAAATTGATTTCGAACTGCTGGTTTGCCTCGGTCAGCACGGCGACGTCGAATTCGCTCAACGATGCAGTGGGCTTCTGCGGTACCCACGGCGAGAACGAGATGACCTTGATCTTGTTGTTGGTCAGGTCGAATTCGTACAACCGCATCAGGCCATTGCCGCCCATGTAGGCCATCTGGTAATCCACCACCATTTCTTCGACCGGATTGCCGAAGTTGTTGACCTTGGTAAGGTGGGCGGCACCGTGATAGTGGCCGTTGAGCGTCATGAAGATCTGATCGTTGTCCTTGATCAGCTTCTCCCACAACATCAGGCCATAGGGCACTTCCAGCGGACTCACGCCATCCGGCGCGATATTGAGCAACTGGTGGGTGGACAGGATCACCGGCACCTTCGGATACCGGGCCAGCACGCCACGCGCCCATGCGATGGCGGCATCGGACGCGCGCCACGACATCGACAACACCATGAACTGATTGCCGTCCACCTGGAACAAATGGTACTCGTGGAAACCGGACGGATCGCGCCCGCCGAACGTGGCTTGGCGCTGCGCGCGCGTGGTCGGAAACGTCTTCAGATACGGTTCGTTGGCGAGATTGCGCTGCGCGTCGGTATTCGACGCCTGGCTCGTTGCATCGACATAGTCGACGTCCGAGATCACATCGTGATTACCGGCCAGGATCGAATACGGTGCCTTCGCCGATTCCATGACGCCCATCGCCTCGTCGGCGATCTGCCATTGCAGCGGCTTGCCCTGCTGGTCGACCACATCGCCAAGGTGAATCGTGAACGGGATGCGGAGGTCGGCGGCATTCTGCGTGATCCACTTGGTCTGCGCCATGAATGGCGTGGAACCGTATTTGCGCTGGAACTGCAGGTTCTCGTCCGTCGTGGCATAACGCGAATAGAACTGCGTATCGGGCAGCACCGCCAGCGCAAAGCTGGATACCTTACCAGTCGGCGTGGGCGACGTGCCTCCCGGCGTGCCGCCGCTACCCGGCGTGGTGGACGACGCATCGTCTCCACCACCGCATGCCGCCAGCAACGCCGAGCTGCCCAGCGACATGCCAATGCCTGCTTTCAGCAGAAGCCGCCGCTGGCGGTCTGGAATGCCCTCGAGTTGTTGGGTGCTGGCCTTTTCGATTTCGGCGGTGAGTTCCGGTCTGCTTTTACGCATGGCAATCGTTCTGAAGAATCTGAAAAAGCACTTATTCTCAGAAGACCGCGTGACTGCCGGATGACGAAAATATGATGGATTGAAGCTGGGAATTGCCGCCGCGAAAGGTCATTCCCAGTGTTGGTGCCTTGTTTCATCGAGCGCCGGAATCCTTGCGAAACGATGACGCGGATATCCCGAACGTCGGATCAACGCCGGTCGAGAGGAATGGCGCGTCGCCCGTGAAGCGTATAGATTCGAGTTCATTGCCAGCGCGGTGAATCACCCTCCAGCCATGTCAGATGCAAAAAACTCGTCCGATTCTTCAGCCGGCACGGACCCGGTGGAGCCACCGCGCCAGGAATCGGAACAAGCCGCCGGCGAGTATGCCGCCGCAGGCAGCCCCAACCGCGAACGGCTGCGCGAGCTTCGCCTTCGCACCTACCACGCGGCGCACCGCAAGCAACGACAGATTGGGCGGATATCCCGCACATCGCTCAGGTATGGCGTATTCATGTGTGGCGCGGGATTCGTGGCGGTGTTTTCGATGGTCTTCGCGTGGATTGCCGAACTGGCACTGCACTGGAACGCGCAGGTGACACGCGCCACGCCCTGGCTCGCGTTTGTGATGCTCCCCTTCGGACTGGCGGCGCTGCGCTGGCTGACGATCCGGCTGGCGCCGCAAGCCCGGGGAAGCGGCATTCCACAGGTGATCGCCGCCGTGATGTTGCCGCCCGCCGGGGCTGCGCAGACCCTGCTCGTCTCTTTCCGTCAGGCGCTATGGAAGATTCCCCTGACGATCGGCGCGCTGCTTGCGGGGGCGTCCGTGGGCCGGGAAGGGCCATCGGTGCAGATCGGCGCGGCCGCGATGCTGGCTTGGGGCCGGTGGTGCCATGAAAAATTCCGATTCCGCATCGGCTTTCATCCCAATGCGCTGATTGCCGCCGGCGCCGCCGGAGGGCTCGCGGCGGCGTTCAACACACCGCTCGCCGGCGTCGTGTTTGCCATCGAGGAGCTGGGTAGAGGCACCGCGGTCCGATGGGATCGGCTCGTGCTATCTGGCGTGCTGACGGCTGGCTTTCTGTCGTTGGCGCTGTTCGGCAACAACCCGTATTTCAGCGTCAAGGTTGCGATGCTTCCGTTGCGCGAGGCATGGGGACCGGTGTTGCTGTGCGCGGTCGTCAACGGCGTGATGGGCGGCCTGTTCGCCAAGGCACTCATTGCCGGTGTGCCGGGACTTACGCCATCGGCATGGCGCGCCGCCGTGTCCCGGCATCCCATATGGGTGGCTTTCGGATGCGGGCTGGTTGTCGCCTTCCTTGGCTGGGCGACGGCCGGCGCCACGTTTGGCACCGGCTACGAGCAGGCCTCGGGCCTTATCAATGGCGAGCCTCACAGTACGCTGTGGTTCGGCCTGGCAAAGTTCGTGGCGACCGTGGTGTCCTACTTCGCTGGTATTCCGGGTGGAATTTTCACGCCGGCACTGGCCATTGGCGCGGGCATCGGACAGAACGTCGCGCATTTTGCCAGCGGGCTGGCCGAGCCCCGCATGCTGGCGCTCGTATCGATGGCCGCCTTTCTGGCCGCTGCCACGCAGGCGCCCATCACGGCAAGCGTCATCGTCATGGAGATGACCCGCACGCAGGATCTGACGCTATTCCTGCTGGCCGCGTCGCTGCTGGCCTCGTTCATCTCCCGTCAATTCAACCCGCACCCCTTCTACCACCACATGAGTCGTGAGTTCCGCAGGGAGGCCATGTCGATCAGCCGTCAGCAACCTTCCCCGTAGAGGCCAGGCCAGCGGCTATCGCATGGTCATTTTTGAAACGCGTCAGGCCGCCCGCTGCAGTCGGGCGCGGGCGCGCTCGATGACTTCGAATACGAACATGCCGGCCAGCATGGCCGCGACGAAACCCACTGCCTTGGGATAGCCCGCGCCCAACGCCACCAATGCCGGGCCCGGGCAAAATCCCGCCAGTCCCCATCCAATGCCAAAACATGCGCTGCCCAGCACGAGCCGCGCGGTCACCCCCGTACTCGCGGGCCATTGCACGGGCAATCCCAGAACCGTTCGCGTGCGACGCCGGGCGATGGCAACACCGAGCACACTCAGCGCGATCGCCCCGATCATGACAAAGGCGAGCGAAGGGTCCCAGGAACCGGCGAGATCGAGAAAGCCGAGTACCTTGGATGGATTGGCCATCCCCGAGACGATCAGCCCGACGCCAAAGACCAGGCCGGCAAGCAAGGCGAAAAGGAATGGCATGATCACGCTCCAAGCAGATGGCGCTGCACGAAGACCGTCAGGAATCCGGTGGCCATGAACGTCACTGTCGCCACCAGCGAACGGATAGCGCCGCGAGAAATGCCGCAAACGCCGTGGCCGCTCGTGCAGCCGCTGGCGTAGCGCGTGCCAAGCCCCACCAGGAAACCCGCAATCAGAACTTCAGGCCAGCCTGCCTCGATCTCCGCAACCGCGGGCATGCCGAACGCGAGCGTGAGCGCTGGCGCGCCAATCAGGCCGGCAAGAAAGGCAATGCGCCATGCCATGTCGTTGCGCGGGATACTGAGCAGGCCGCCCAGAATGCCGCTGATCCCGGCGATCCGGCCGTTGAACAGCAGCAGCACCGTCGCCGCAAGGCCGATCAGGACCCCGCCTGAAAGAGAGGCCCAGGGCGTGAAGTTGGAGAAGTCGATCAGCATGTTCACGTTTCCTTCGAGAAGGTCGTGATGATGCCATGTACTGCCAACATCCAGATTGAAATCGCCCCGGGGGCATCAGCCGGCGACGAATCGCTATCGCCCCCCGTGCACGGGCGCACCGGCTTCCAGCATTTCGGCGCACAGGATGGTGCCGGTGGTGGACTCGGTCATCAGCAGCGTCTTTCCGTCCGCCCCGCCAAAGCAAAGATTGGTCAGCGATGCGCCGACGGGCGTGCGGATGATTTCAACTGGCTCGGCGCGATGGTTGAGCACCCAGACATAGCCGAGCCCCGGGTTGGCGACAAGCAGGAAGCCATCAGCACGCATAGCCAGCCCATCCGGGCCGCTGGGTCCATAGGACGTGAAGAACTGCCCGACCTTGCTGACCGATCCATCCGCCTGCAGCGGCACACGCCAGACGCAGTTGCCGCGCGTCATTGCCACGTACAGCACCTTCTCGTCGGGCGACAGCACCAGGCCATTCGGGCTGGGTGCGTTGCTCAGCAGAACGTCGAGCTTGCCGGCCGGTGACAAACGGTAGACGCGCCCCGTGGGGTCATGCATGCCGGTCTGGCCCTGGTCCGTGAAATACAGATTTCCCGCCGAATCGAAGGTCAGGTCGTTGACACCGCGAAAGCGCTCCGAGTTCCTGCGTTCGAGGAACGGGGTCACTGTGCCCGTCTTTGCGTCAAGCCGCATCAGCCCGTTGCGATAGTCGGTGATCAGAAAGTCTCCACCGGCCATTCGCTTCATGCCGTTCGGCTCGCCGTCGTACTCGGCCACGAGTTCCCAGTCGCCCTGCATCGACACGCGAAACACGCGGCCATAGGGGATATCGGTCACCCAGAGATGGCCCTCTGACCAGACTGGACCTTCCAGGAACGAGTCGGTGACCGCGCCGCCACGATTGGCAAGTGACCAGGCGTTGTCCCGATCCTGCCGGCGAAACGACTCGGGAAGCCGGGTCAGCACCGTGGCATCGCGCAAGGTCGGTTGCTGGAAATACAGCATCATGGCTCTCCGCGTGTTATCGGGATCATTGCTTCTCGATATTGGCTTTCTGCGCAACGGCGGCCCATTGCGCGGTTTCCCGCTGGATCAGTTGTGCAAACGCGGGGCTGTCCAGGTCACCTGGCTGCGCGCCCATCTGCGCAAGAAATTCCTTCATGTCGGGCGCCTGGAGGGCTTTCTGGACCTCCGCCTGCAGACGGGCGATCACTTCCCTGGGGGTGCCCTTCGGCGCAGCCAGGCCCGACCAGTTGAACAGGCTGAATGTGGGCAAACCCGCTTCAGCGAAAGTCGGCACGTTCGGGAACACATCCACACGCTTCTTGCCGCTGATGGCCAGCAGGCGTATCTGGTTGCCCTTGACCGGCGCCAGCGCGGTCGGCGTGGACACCACCAGCAGATCGACGCTGCCGCCCAGCAGCCCCACCATTGCTTCGCCAGCGCCCTTGTAGGGGACGTGCATCAGCTTGATGCCCGCCGCCTGCTGGAAGGCCTCGGCGGCAAAATGGGGCGAACTGCCAGGGCCGCCGGTACCGAACGTGACGTCGCCCGGATGGGCCTTCGCATAAGCGATGAGTGCACCCAGGTCCTTGAAACGCGAATCGGCCTTGACGCCGACGACCACGGGCGAGAACGCAAACGGCGCAATCGGCACCAGCGCGGTCTGGTGCTCCCAGTTCAGCTTTCTGAAAACGTAGGGCAGCGTGGTGTACGAATTGTCGTTGGCCAGCAGTGTGTAGCCGTCTGCCGG
>DAIOET010000008.1:35301-39705 GCA_036746135.1 Cupriavidus sp. | reverse complement strand
GGCCTGTTCGGCTTCAGCCTGATGGCGATGGAGCAGATCATCGCGCGCAATGAAAGCGGCGCGCGCCTCGATGCGCTGACCGGCCTGCTGAATCGCGGGGCGCTGGACATGACGGCCATCGGCCTGGTGGCGCGCTGGCAGCGCGACGGGGATCCGCTGTCCTGCCTGGTGATCGACGTCGATCATTTCAAGCGCGTCAACGATCGTCACGGGCACCATGAAGGGGACCACGTACTGCGCGATATCGCCGCCGCGCTCGACAATTCACGGCGCGCCTCCGACATCGCGGCACGCTACGGCGGCGAAGAGTTTTGCATTCTCTGCCCGCATACCGATGAACACCAGGCCACGGCACTGGCCAACCGCATCCTGCGCAAGGTGCGGGCGATCGCGCTGCCCGATGGCGATGGTCCCGGCTGCGGCCACGCAACCGTCAGTATCGGTATCGCCCAGTTGCAAGGCGGGCCTTCGAACCGTGAAGCGTTGTGGCGCGGCCTGTTTGCGGATGCGGATCGTGCGCTCTACATGGCCAAGAAGCGCGGACGCGACCAGTTCGTGCTTGGATCGAGCATGCGCGCGGAAACCGACACCGGCGATGCCGCGATGCCGGTCCAGGGCGAGACCGATTGCGTCTCGCCCGCCTGAAACCCAGCTCCTGCTACTCCCCGAGCTGCGGACCGAAACCCGGATATGGCTTCAGCGCAATGACCGTCGGCGTCTGCAGGAAGCCCGATTTCACGAGCGGCAGCGCGGAGAACGTGCGCTCCAGTGCCGGGGCGCTGTCGCCTTCGGCAAGGATCACGGCACCGCCTTCGCGCAGCCAGATCTGCCTGACCACGCCGTCCACATAGAGATTGCGGATGACTTCCTGCTCCGCCTGACGCTCGGCCGCCGTCGGGGTTTCGTTGGGCGGGGGAGAACTGCGGGATACCAGAACAAGATATTGCATGGCGCGCTCCAGGGTTAGTCTTGTGAGAGTTCGCCGTCCGTCAGCCGCCAGAGGCCGAGCGGATTGTCGTGGCGCAGGGCCTCGGGCAGCAGTGCATCCGGAAAGCCCTGGTAGGTCACCGGCCGCAGAAACCGTTCGATCGCGGTCATGCCTACCGAGGTGAAGCGGCTGTCCGACGTGGCTGGAAACGGCCCGCCGTGGATCGATGCGTACGACACTTCCTGTGGATGCGCGAAGGCATTGATCACGATGCGGCCGGTGCGGCGTTCGAGGATCGGCAACAGGCGGGCAGCCAGCGCCAGGTCGGCCTGCTCCAGATGCATGGTTGCCGATAGCTGCCCACGGAACCGCCGCGCGATGCTGACCAGTTGCTCCACATCCGTCACGCGCACCAGCAACGCCGCCGGTCCGAACACTTCGTCGAGCAGGGCCGGTTGGTCGATCAGCTGTGTGCCATCGACCTCGAACAGGAAGGACTGGCCATCCCAATCGCCCACGGGCGCCGCACCGGCGGCAATGGTCTCGGCGCCGGCCGCATGCTGGCGGTCCAGGCCCTTGCGATAGGCCTGCTGGATGCCGGGCGTCAGCATCGTGCGGGCGTGCATGCCATGCACGCGGGAGATCATCGCCTCGCGCAGCGCGTCATAGCCCGCGCCCGCTACGGCCAGCAGGATGGCCGGCTTCAGGCAGGCCTGCCCGACGTTCACCAGCATGCGCTCGGCAAAGCCATCGCCGATCTGCGCACCGCGCGACGCAAGCGCGTCCGGCAGTACAAAGGTCGGGTTCACACTGGTCATCTCGGTGAAGACCGGGATCGGATCGGGCCGCTGCTGCGCACGGCGATAAAGCGCCATGCCGCCTGCTTCGGAGCCGGTGAACGTCACGCCCTTGATCAGCGGATGGTCGACCAGCGCCTCGCCAATTGCATTGCCGTCGCCGCGCAGCATCGAGAACACGCCTTCATGCAGGCCACTGTCCCTGACCGCCTGCTGGATGATGCGTCCCATGATTTCCGACGCGCCGGGGTGAGCGTTGTGCGCTTTCAGGATGACGGGGCAGCCGGCCGCCAGTGCCGACGCGGTGTCGCCGCCGGCAACCGAATACGAGATCGGGAAGTTGCTGGCGCCGAAGATGGCAATGGGTCCGATGCCGATCTTCTGCATGCGGTGATCCATGCGCGGACGCGGCTGCCGGTCTGGCTGGGCCGGGTCGACCGCGGCTTGCCGGAAGCGCCCCTGACGCACCACCGTGGCGAACTGGCGAAACTGGGTGGCCGCCTTGGCTGCCTCGGCAGCCAGTTGGGCGGCGGGCAGGCCGGTTTCCAGCGCGGCGCGCTGCGCCAGCGCCGGCGCATGGGCATCGAGCCCGTCGGCGATGCGCTCCAGGAATGCGGCGCGCTCTGCCAGCGTCGTGCCGTTGTAGCTGTCGAAGGCGTCATCGGCCAATTGCGCGGCGCGTTCGACCTCCGCGGGGCCGCCGAACGCGAAATCGGGCGCGAACTTCAGATTGGTCGCGGGATTCAACGCACGCATCGTGCCCGCCGTGGCGCCCACTTCGTGCGCGCCGATCAGGAGATTGCCGGTGAGGTTCATGCCGCAACCTCCCGCGAAGCGGTAGGAAGCGCGGCAACAAGTTCAGCCGTCTTCAGAATTTCATGCGCGAAGGTGGGGCCGTTCAGATGGTGAGCGGCATGCATCATTTCGCGGGTGAACGCGGCCGTGGCGTCGTTCACGAGCGTGACGTGGTAGCCAAGCTCCATTGCAAAGCGGGCCGTCGATTCGATGCAGGTATTGGCCAGCAGGCCGATCACGATCACATGCGTGACGCCTTGCTGTTTGAGCTGGAAATCGAGGTCGGTGTTGGCGAAGCCGCTCTGGGCCCAATGCTCCTGGATGACGATGTCGCCGTCCTGGGGCACGAAATCGGGATGCCACTCTCCGCCCCATGTGCCTTTGGCAAACGTATGGCGCTGTTGCACCAGGCGCTGCGTCGGATTCGGATGATCCCAGTTGTCATAGTCGCCCGGCTGCCAGCGGCGATGCGGAACGTAGAACACCTGGATGCCGGCGTCACGGGCGGCGCCCACGGCCGCACGCAGGTTGTCCAGCAGGCGGACGTCGTCAGCCACGTCCCTGAGCATCGGAAACAGCTTGCCGCCGTCGGAAAGGAAGTCGTTGTACGGGTCCACCAGCAACAGGCCGGTGCGCTCCGCGCGATAGAGAGGATTCGCCACTTGGATACTCCTTTAAGGCATGTGCGACCGGAGTCGCATCGGTTGCAGGGGCGCCTGCCTGCCTTGACTGTCAAGTTGCGCGACGTCTCGCGCTTCAGTACGAGCCAGTATAACTATGAAAATCATAGTGTCAAGAAACACAAGGGATAGCGGGCGGAGGAAGGCGCCAGTCGAGCATCCGCGATCGTGCTACTATGAAATAAATAGTGACTTTTGGAGTCGGGCCGTGACGCGAGCGACGGAAGCTAGGAACGATACGGCGTGCCCCGTGGCGCGTTCCGTGGATGTGGTGGGCGACAAGTGGACGCTTCTGGTGCTGCGCGAGCTGTACATGGGCGCCACGCGCTTCGAGGAAATGCAGATCCAGACCGGCGCCACGCCGCAGATGCTGACCACGCGCCTGAAGGCGCTGGAGGCGGACGGCATGGTCGAGCGCCGGCCGTATAGCGAGAAGCCGCTGCGGTACGAATACCAGCTCACCAGAAAGGGCTGGGATTTCTATCCCGTGATCTATGCGCTGCGCGCCTGGGGCGAGACGTGGTGCAAGGATGAGGACGAAGGGTTGGCGGTGCGCTTCGTGCATCGCGCCTGTGGCCACGACGTGGGGCTGGCCAGCGTTTGTCCGCATTGCGGCGCGCCGATCCAGCGCCAGGACCTGGACGCCGTCATGAGCAGTACCTTCGCGGACGAGCGCGCAGCCCGGCGCGAGGCGTTCAAACGGAAATAGCCGAACGCAGGCAGCGGCTGTCATCGATCATTACCAGCAGTCATTTCCATTACAAAACGCAAAGGAGACATGCGTGACCGACTATCGCTATGGAGTTGCTTCACCCGCCGACATCGCCGGCATGACCGGCAAGGCCGTACTTGAGGCCATCGTGGACGGCCGGCTGCCGCAGCCGCCGATTGCCGAGACGCTGGGGTTCTGGCTGGTGGAGGTTGGCGAAGGGTTTGCCGCGTTCGAAGGCGAGGCGGGTCCGCATCTGCTCAATCCGATGGGTACCGTCCACGGTGGATGGGCGCTGACGCTGATCGACAGTGCAACGGGATGCGCGGCATATTCGGTGCTGCCGGCCGGCACCGGCTATACCACGGTGGAAACGAAGGGCAATTTCTCGCGCGCCATCAAGGCCGATTCAGGGCGCGTGCGCGCGGAGGGGCGCGTGGTTTCCTCGGGCAAGCAGATCATTACCGCCGACTGCCGCGTGCTTGACGCCAGCGG
>DAIOET010000008.1:0-35201 GCA_036746135.1 Cupriavidus sp. | reverse complement strand
TTTCCTCGGGCAAGCAGATCATTACCGCCGACTGCCGCGTGCTTGACGCCAGCGGTCGCGTGCTGGCGCACGGCACTTCCACGCTGCTGGTGCTGGCACCGCGATAGCCGGGCCAGATCGTCCCGAACCACGCGCCGGCTGGCCTGCCGGATTCGATCTACAGGACCCGCCCGAACCACCACAGTGACAGCAATCCCGCGCAGGTGGCCAGCAGGGCGCCCAGCGCGGCAAAGAACGCCGTGATCTCGACCTGGTCGCGCTTGCCGTAGCTCAGCCTGGCGTTGATGGCGCGGTACACCTTCTTCAGGCGCGAGGCATCCTCCAGGCGGAAATACTCCGCGCCCGTGGCGTCGGCCACCTGCTTGAGCACCTGTTCGTCGAGCCGG
Source organism: Cupriavidus sp. (assembly GCA_036746135.1). Taxonomy (GTDB): domain Bacteria; phylum Pseudomonadota; class Gammaproteobacteria; order Burkholderiales; family Burkholderiaceae; genus Cupriavidus. Next base: position 34,815 of record DAIOET010000008.1, on the reverse strand, counting down.
ACGCGGGCGGACATACCGTCCGCCTTCAGCACCACGCCCTCGATGGTGCCCACGCCCACGGTGTAGATGCGCACGCCGTGCGCGGCGGCGAGCTGTGCCGCCAGCATGGCGCCGGGGCCGGCATTGCTTTCGCCATCGGAGAACAGCACGATGGCGCCCGACGCATAGGAGCCGGGGGCCACGTTATCGTCGTTGTCCGCGCCTGGCGGTTTCTGCGGCGGCGAGTCGTCGTTCATGAGCCGCGCCGCGTCTTCGGCCAGTTGCGGCATCAGCGCCGTCAGCGCGATCAGCAATCCGTTACCAAGGGCCGTGCCACCCTGTGATTGCAGTTTGTCGATCGCGGCGGCAACGTCGTCCTTGCGCCGGCTCGGCGCCTGCGCCACGGCCGCCGTGCCTGCCATTGCCACCAGTCCCATGCTGACTCCCGATGGCTGGGCATCGAGCAGGACTTTGGCCGCGTTCTGCGCGGCGCGCAGGCGGGTTGGCTTGACGTCCTGCGCCCGCATGCTGCCGGACAGGTCGATCACAAGGATCACGGTTTCGATGCGGGAGGGCAGCATCATCACGGCCTGGGGCCGTGCAATCGCAACGATCAATGCGGCCAGGGCCAGCAGCGCCATGACCGGCGCCACGTGGCGGCGCCAGTTCGTGACGGCCTTGCCCGCGGTGCCCGCCATTTGCAGCGCCGGGTAGTGCGCCCTCGCGCGGCGGCGGCGCGCGTCGAGCCACACGTAGCACACCGCCAGCAGCACCACGCAGGGCAGCAGCCAGAGCATGACCGGCCACAGGAAGCTGAAGACGGGCAGGCGGCTGATCGCATCGATCATGCGGTCCCCCGTGCGACGTTGCGCGCGCCGCCAAGGCGCTGGCCGCGCTGCCGGGCAAACTGCAGCAGCGCCAGGTCCAGCCGCGTATCGGTGGAAAGCGTCAGGCAGTCCACGCCGGCGCGTACAAAGCCCTGGCGCAGTTCCGTCTCCCGTGCCTCGGCGATGGCCGCAAAGCGCTTGCGGAAGCCCCGGTCATGCGTGTCGATGAGCATCTGCTCACCGGTTTCAGCGTCCTGCATCACCACCAGGCCCAGGTCTGGAAGTGCCAGCTCCAGCGGGTCGACCAGCCGCACCGCCACCACCTCATGGCGCCGTGCCAGCATCGCCAGCGAGGCCTGCCAGCCGGGTGCGCTGATGAAATCGGAGACGACGAATAACACCGAACGCCGCCTGGCAACCGATCGAGCGCGTTCGAGAAGATCGCGCAGGCGGGTATCGCCCGGCGACGCGGCCGGCATGGCATGCATGCGGTCCAGCAGATGCAGCAGGTGCCGGCGCCCGGCGCGCGCTGGCACCACGGCCGGCGTGGTGTCGGCGGCGCCGCCGTACAGCACGGTTCCCACGCGGTTGCCATAGCGCGTCAGCAACAGCGCCATGACCGTGGTGAAATCCGCGAGCAGATCGCGCTTGCGGACCGTGCCGGAACCGAAGTCGATCGACCCGCTCAGGTCCAGCAGAAACCACACGGCCACCTCACGATCTTCCTGATACTCGCGCACGTGTGGCGTTTGCAGCCGCGCGGTCACGTTCCAGTCGATATGACGCACATCGTCGCCGGGGTGATATTCGCGCAGGTCCGCCAGGTCCAGCCCAAAGCCGCGAAACAGCGTGCGGTAGTCGCCCTGGAGCAGGCCGTCGAGCCGGCGCACCACGGTCCATTCCAGCCGGCGCAGCAGCGCGTCGGTCTGGCTGGCACCGATGCGGGCGGTGGCGGCCGTGCCGGGGACGACGGCCAGGGGGCCGTTCTGGCGCTTACCGCGCAGCCGCCCGAACATGGGATTCCATCGGGCGCTCGGGCACCGGCAGGGCCTGCAGGATGCGGGCCACCAGCTGGTCGGGGGTGACCGCATCGGAAATGGCCTCGTACGACAGCACCACGCGGTGGCGCAGCACGTCGGGCACCAGGTCGATCACGTCCTCGGGCAGCGCGTAGTCGCGCCCGCGCAGGAAAGCCAGCGCGCGGGCGCCTTCGATCAGGCCGATGGTCGCGCGCGGGCTGGCGCCGAAGGAGACATAGCGGTCCAGATCTTCCACGCCATAGCTGGCGGGCTTGCGCGTGGCCGCTACCACGCGCACCGCATACTGGATCAGCCCTGGGTCCACGTACACCTTGCGGCACTCTTCCTGCAGCGCGGCCAGGTGTTCGGGCGTGGCGATCGGATTCACGCTGATGCGTGGCCCGGTCACGCGATTGACGATGACGACTTCCTCTTCCTCGCTGGGATAGCCGACCAGCACCTTCATCATGAAGCGGTCGACCTGCGCCTCGGGCAACGGGTACGTGCCTTCGGTCTCGATCGGATTCTGCGTGGCCATGACCAGGAAGGGCGTGGGTACCGGATGCGATTCGCCTGCAATCGTCACCTGCTTTTCCTGCATGACCTCCAGCAGCGCGCTCTGCACCTTGGCCGGGGCGCGATTGATTTCATCGGCCAGCAGCAGGTGGGCAAACACCGGCCCGCGCACCGTGGAGAATTCGCCCGTGCCCTGGTTGTACATGCGCGTGCCGATCAGATCGGCGGGCAGCAGGTCTGGCGTGAACTGGATGCGCTTGAAGGAGCCGCTCATCGTTCGCGCCAGCGTGTTGACCGTCAGTGTCTTGGCCAGGCCCGGCACGCCTTCCACCAGCAGATGGCCGCCGGCCAGCATGGCCACGAGCACCCGCTCCAGGAAGTGGTCCTGCCCCACCACCACGCGTTTCACCTCGTACAGCAGGCGTTCCATCAGGCTGGCGCTGTCAGTAGCGCCCCAGGGTTGGTCGTTCATAGGCCTCCGCGTCTAGAAGGGAGAAGAACCAAGGGCCATGCCGGCACTTTCGATCGTGATGGCAAAGCCGATGCCGAGAAAGGTACCGCTCGGATTGGGATTGAGGATGGCGGTGACGATGCCCACCACCTCGCCATTCATGTTCACCAGCGGACCGCCCGAGTTGCCCGGATTCGCGGCGGCATCGAACTGAATCAGCTTGTCCAGGTTCTGTTTGCGGTCCGGCGAGACGAACTGGCGGTCCAGCCCTGAAATCACACCCGCCGAGACCGACGGACCAATGCCGAACGGAAAGCCGACCGCCACCACCTCGGTGCCGGGCACCAGTGCCTGGCTGGAACCGAGCGTTGCCGCCGGCAGGTCGTCGGGAATCGATTTGGGCTGGACGATGGCCAGGTCCTTTTCCGGAATCGCCTGCAGGACCAGTGCCTCGGTCGTCATGCCGTTATGGAACCGGACCTCGAGGCGCGTGGCGTCCGCCACGACGTGATAGTTGGTGATGATCGTGCCGCTTTCCGTGACGACCACGCCGGAGCCGATGTGACGCGCCTCTGACTTGCCGACCGGCGGTTCCTTGCTCTTGGGCGACTCCACCGTGGCGGCCTCATCGCGCGGGGCTGGCGCGGATTTCGGGGCGGGCTTGTTTTTGGCGTCGGGGGAACCGCGTTTGGATTTGGGCGCCGGCTTGGCCTCGGGGGCCTTTTCGGCTGGCTTGTCCGCTGCCTTTTCCGGGGCGAAGCTGCGGATTTCCACCACCGACTCGCGGATCGCTTCGGCGGCCCTGGCTGCTTGCGAGGGTAGGGGTTTGGTCTGGAGTGTGTGGAGTACGGCGGCGTCGATATCGGCCTGGGTGAGCTTGCGGGGCGGCGGTTGCGACAACCAGGCGACGCCGACACCCGAGGCGAAGACCAGGGCGACGGCCACTGAAACCAACCCGTAGATCGTCACGCGTTTCATCGCTGCCCCCGGTTCCGTCGCGCCGTGGAAAATACAGTACCATCCTCTTACCCACGCGCCAAGGAGCAGGGCATGCAGTTTCTCTGGCCGCAAATGCTCTGGCTGCTGCTTTTGCTACCACTGCTGGCGGCCGCCTATCTGTATCTGATCGCCCGGCGCAAGAAGGCGGCCCTGCTCTATGCGAGCCTTGCATTGCCGCGCGCCGCGCTGGGACCCGGCCAACGTCTGCGGCGCCACATTCCTCCCGCTCTGTTTCTGCTTGCGCTAGGTGCCGCGCTGATAGCCTGCGCGCGGCCCAGCGCCACCATCACGCTGCCCTCGGACACCATCACGCTGGTGCTGGCGATGGATGTTTCCCGCAGCATGGAGGCCACCGACGTCGAGCCAACCCGGATCGCTGCTGCGCAGCAGGCCGCCCGCGACCTGGTGGTGGGACTGCCGTCGAGCGTGCGGCTGGGCATCGTCTCGTTCGCCGCCACGGCCGCCGAAGTGCTGGCGCCCACGGATAACCGGCAGGACATGCTCGACGCGCTGGACCGCTTCCAGTTGCAGCGCGGCACGGCCACCGGCAGCGGGTTGATCCAGGCGCTGGCGGTCTTGTTTCCCGACGATGGCATCGACCTGGAAGCCGTGCTGTTCAACGATGCCTCGCCACTGGCGGGACGGCCGGCTACATCACTCGACGAGGCCGCCGCGGCCGATGCGGCCCGCAAGCGCGAGAAACAACGGGAGCCCGTACAACCCGGCACCTACCGCCACGGGGCGGTGATCCTGCTTAGCGATGGCCGCCGCACCACCGGCCCTGATCCGCTAGACGCGGCACGCATGGCCGCGCAGCGCGGCGTGCGTGTCTATACCGTGGGATTCGGTTCGGCCCAGGGCGGCGCCGTGCCGGGGGAGCCGGTCCTGTCCTACTTCATGCAGCTCGATGAACCGGCGTTGCGCGCGGTGGCGACGATCACCGGCGGCGAGTACTTCCAGGCCGGCTCGGCTGCCGACCTGAGCCGTGTGTATCGGCAGCTAAGCGCGCGTTTTGCGCTGGAGCGGCGCGAAACCGAGATCGGCGCGCTGTTCGCGGCGGCGGCCGGGGTGCTGCTGGTGATGGGCGGGGCGCTATCGCTGTTCTGGTTTCGTCGCTAACGAAGTTATGTGTGCTACCGCACGCACCGCGGCGGAAATCCGGCATTTCGGGCATGTCGCGGTGCAATAAGCCATCCGGCTTACATCGTCCCGAGCACGGCCTTCGTCTCAAGGAATGCCTCCAGCCCGTACGTGCCGTACTCGCGGCCAATACCTGATTGCTTGAAACCGCCGAACGGTGCGGCCGGATCATGCGTGACGGTATTGACGAGTACGCGGCCCGCGTCGATGCGCGCGGCCACGTCGCGTGCGCGCGCCACGTCGGACGACAGCACATAGGCTTGCAGGCCATAAGGCGTGTCATTCGCAATCGAGATGGCCTCGTCGGTGTCGCGGTACGTGAGGATCGACAGCACCGGGCCGAAGATTTCCTCGCGCGCGATCGTCATTTCATTGGTCACATCGCTGAATACGGTAGGGCGCACAAACCAGCCGCGCTCGACGCCTGCCGGCCGCCCTTCGCCACCGGCCAGCAGCCGCGCACCCTCCGCGATGCCGATGCCGATGTAGCGCTGCACGCGCTGCCATTGCTTTTCGCTCACCATCGGGCCGACGGTCGTGGCGGCCTCACGCGGATCGCCCGCACGGAATTCCGTCATCGCGGCGACGATGCGCGACTCGAATTCCCGCAGCCGGGCCTTGGGCACCAGGATGCGTGTGCCGGCGATGCAGGCCTGCCCGCTATTCATGAAGCCCGCCTGCAGGGCGAGCGGTGCGGCCTTGTCCAGATCGGCGTCGTCCAGCACGATGACCGGCGATTTGCCGCCCAGCTCCAGCGTCGTGCGTTTGAGCGATTCGGCGGCGGTGCGCAGGATGCTCTTGCCAACGGCCGTGGAACCGGTGAACGACAGCTTTACGACGTCCGGGTGCGCGGTGATGGCGGCGCCCACCGTGTCGCCCCGGCCCGTCACGATATTGAACACGCCAGGCGGGACGTCGGCGGCATGCAGCGCCTCGGTCACGATCCGCGTTTGCAGTGCGCTCATCTCGCTAGGCTTGACGACCGCCGTGCAGCCCGCTGCCAGAGCCGCCGCCAGCTTGCCGGTGATGAACCCGGCATCGTTGTTCCAGGGCGTGATCAAACCAGCCACGCCCAGCGGTTGCATGACTACTTCGGACGTGCCGACGCGCCGGGTGAAGGCATAGTCTTCGAGCACGCCCGCCGCGTCGCGCAATACCTCGCTGGCATGCCGCGCCATCCAGCGTGCGCGCGACGCCGGGGCGCCGTATTCCTCGACGATGGCTTCGAGCAGGTCGTCTTCACGCGCCAGCACCGCCGAGTGCATGCGCTTGAGCATGTCGATGCGCTGCCGCTTCGGTGTGCGCGAGAACGACGCGAAGGCACGCTTGGCGGCGGCCACGGCCTGTGCCGCATCCACGGCATCCGCCAGTCGCACCTGGCCGATCACGGCCTCGGTGGCCGGATTGAAGAGGTCGAACAGTTCGTCACCGTGCGGCGTGACAAAAGCTCCGTCGATATAGATCTTGTCGATGCGATGCATGAGGTATCAATGTCATGTTGCGTTGTCACCAAGATAGGACGCCGGCATTGTGTTGACTAGCCATACAATCGTATATGTGTCATTAAACGAATCAGGACAATGCGGACTTCCGGGCTGGGTGAACTTGAGGCGGTGCTGGCCGTGGCGCGCCATCGCAGCTTTCGTGCGGCGGCGAACGAGATGGGTGTGTCGACCTCCGCGCTGAGCCATGCCGTGGCCGCGCTGGAGGCGCGCATCGGCGTGCGTCTGTTCAATCGGACCACGCGTAGCGTGTCCCTGTCAGAGGCCGGCGCGCAGTTCGTGGCCAGCGTGGCGCCGGCGCTGTCGACCATCCGCGACGCCATCGACCAGGCCGGCAGCTTTCGTGACACGCCGTCGGGCACGCTGCGGATCAATACCTCGGCCGGCGCGGCGCACCAGGTGATGCCGGTGTTCGTCGCTTTCCTGCAGCGTTATCCCGAGATGAAGCTCGACATCGTCACCGAGGGCAAGCTGATCGATATCGTGGTGGAGGGGTTCGACGCAGGCATCCGCCTGGCTGGCACCGTGCCGCAGGATATGGTGGCGGTACCGTTCGGTGACCGGCAACGCTTTGCCGTGGTGGGTAGCCCGCAATACTTCGCCAGTCATGGCAAGCCGCGCACGCCTGCCGATCTCAAGGCACACCAGTGCATCCGCAGCAGGATGCCGAGTGGCACGATCTATCACTGGGAATTCGAGCGGCATGGCGAGACCGTGCGCATCGACGGCACCGGAGGATTGACGCTCGACGATGCCGGCCTGATGCTCGCGGCAGTGCGCGCCGGTGTCGGGCTAGCCTATCTGACCGAGTGGAACGTCAGCGCGGATCTGGCAGCCGGTACGCTCGTGCGCGTGCTGGAAGACTGGACGCCGCCGCTCGATGGGCTGTGCCTTTATTATCCGAGCCGCCGTCATGCACCGGCGGGGCTGCGTGCGTTGATCGGCACGATTCAGGAACACGCGGATATGCAACGTCAGCGCGTGAAACGTAAGCGGACGCAGCAGGCGAAGCCAAAAACAAAACCAAAGCCGCGATAGCGGGATCGCGGTATCCGGCGCTGCAGCTACAACTACAACTACAACGCCAGCACGATCTTTCCGCCGTTCCGCGCGCGCGAGCAGCAGGACATCATGCGATTGTTAGCCTCACGTTCGCCGCGCGTGAGCACGACATCCCGATGGTCCACATCGCCGGCCAGCACGCGGACTTCGCAAGAGCCACACAAGCCTTCCTCGCAATCGCTCTGCACGTCGATATTGGCGCAGCGAAGCGCGGTCAGCAGGGTTTGATCGGCTGGCACGTCCAGTGTCAGGCCCGAATCCTTGAGTTCCACCGTGAACGGCTGTTCCTTCGATGGGTCGAGCGTGCCGAGCTGAGAGCTGAAATGTTCCACGCGCAGCGTATCTTCTGGCCACTCCGCACAGGCGGCTTCGAGTCCTTCGATCATGCGGGCCGGTCCGCACGCATAGACCTGCGTGATGCCGTCGGGTGTGCCGACGATACGTGCAAAGTCCGCGCGCGGGCCTTCGTCGCGCGCATGCACATGCAGCCGCGGGCCATGCAGCGCCGTGAGTTCGTCGAGCATGGCCATCGCCTGGCGCGATCTGCCGCAGTAGTGAAACTCGTAGTCGATGCCTAGCTCCCGCGCGCGGCGAGCCATTGCGCTGACGGGCGTCACGCCGATGCCGCCGGCCATGAAGATGGCCTTGCGGCAGCTTTCGTCGAGCCGGAAGTGGTTGCGCGGGCCGCGCACCTTGAGCTTGTCCCCGGCGCGCAGGTTGGCATGAATCCAGGCCGAACCGCCTCGGCTTTCCGCTTCGCGCAGCACGGCGATCTCGAACGTGCTGGCGTCGGCGGGGTCGCCGCACAGCGAATACTGGCGCGATATGCCCGTGCTGCCGCATTCCACGTCGATGTGCGAACCCGGCGACCAGCGCGGCAGCGCGCGTCCATCCTGCGATGCCAGGCGGATTCGCAGCACATCGCGCGCGGCCGGTTCGACCGAGTCGACGACGAGCGTGCGGCCAATGTTGCCGGTTGGCTCGCCAATGCGCACCGCATCGCGCGCGGCCAGCACGGACGGGTCGCTGCGTTCGGGGTTTTGTGCGGGGTCCCATTCCACCCACAGATGCTCGGGGCCACGGAACGACGTGTTGGGTACGTAGGTGAAGCGCTGCTCGGCCAGCCGCAGGTGCGGCAGGCGGCTGGTCAGTTCTTCAAGGAAGATCTGCATCTCCATGCGCGCCAGGTTCTTGCCCATGCACTGGTGCGCGCCATAGCCGAACGTGAGCTGGTCGCTGGCGTTGTCGCGGTGAATATCGAACAGATCGGCGTCGGCAAAGTGATGTTCGTCGTGGTTGGCCGACGACGTCACGATCAGCAGCTTGCTGCCCGCCGCAAGCCGGATGCCGCCCACTTCGGTGTCGCGCGTGACGATGCGTCGCCACGCGGCGACCGATCCGTTGTGGCGCAGGCATTCTTCCACGGCATTCGGAATCAGCGCCGGGTCTTCGCAGATTTCGCGCCAGACGGCGGGATGCTCCAGCAGGAGCTTGATCGCGTTGGCCGATGCATTGGCCGTGGTCTCGTGCGCCGCAACGATGCCGGCCATCATCATCGAGTGCAGGTAGGAATCGGTGACGACTTCAGGCAGATCCTTCTGCTTGCGGATGCCGTACTGCATCCAGCCCTGGCCGGACGGGTCCTCGCGCATCTTGTCGAGGATGCGGCCCGCCAGTTGCCAGAAGTTGCCCACGGCATGGGCCACGGCCACCTGTTCCTCGGGCTTCGGCCGGCCCCATGTATTGACCGTGTGGGCGATCGAATACTGGCGCAGCAGGTCCATGTCTTCCTCGGGCACGCCGAGGAAATGCAGCGCCACCGTCAGTGGCACTTCCCACAGCATCTGGTCCACCAGGTCGGCGCGGCCATCGTCGATGAAGCGGTCCACGTATTCACGCGCGAGCCGCCGCACCAGCGGCTCGTGATGCACCAGTTCCGCCGGCGTGAATGGCTCCATCAGCGCGCGGCGGCGTGGCATGTGAGCCGGCTCGTCCTCGTTGACGAGCGTGCGGTTCATCGCATAGCCATACGATGCCAGCACCGCATTGGCTTCATCGCCGGTGGGCGTGATCTTTTCCAGCGCGATGGCGGGGCTGAACGTGAGGTTGTCCCGGAAGATCGCCTTGATATCCTCGAAGCGGGTCGCCACCCAGTAGCCGAGCCTGGGGCTGTAGAACACCGGTTCCTGCTCGCGCGACCAACGCACGTAGTCGGGCGGGTCCTGCTGATAGCCGTCCTCGAACGGATCGAATGCCGCGGCGTTGTGGCTGACGGGGCAACCATTCGGCGCGCGCAGCGCCGCATGGTCGATCGGGCAACCCGCGCCATGCGCGGGCGGAGGGGACTGATTCATGCGGGACTCCAACTTTCTGGCGGTGCGTCAGTCGAGCGAGATCTTCAGATCCTGGATCAGCTTGGTCCAGCGAGCGGTTTCGCTGCGCAGCAGGTCTGCAAACTGCGCGGGCGTATTGCCCACCGGCTCCACGCCGAAGTCGACCAGCTTCTTGTTGATGGCCGGGTCCTTGACCGAGGCCACCACCTGCCTGTTCAGCGTATTGATGACATCGGGCGGCGTCGCGGCCGGTACCACCATGCCTACCAGCGCGGCGGCTTCCACGTTCTTGTAGCCGAGTTCGGCGAAGGTCGGCACGTCGGGCAACTGCGGCAGGCGCGTGGCGTTGGCCACGGCCAGCGGGCGCACCTTGCCGCCCTTGATGAAGCCCGCGCCGGCCGCGAAGTCGACCATCATCGCGGGAATCTGTCCCGCCGCCACATCGGACAGCGCCGGGGCCGCGCCGCGATACGGCGCGTGGGTCATGGTCAGGTGCGCTTCGGTCTTCAGCAGTTCCATCGCCAGATGGTGCGGGCTGCCGGCGCCAGCCGAGCCGTAATTGACGCCTCCGGGCGTGGCCTTCACCTGCGCGATGAATTCCTGCGCCGTCTTCGCCTGCGTGCCGGGGCCGACGACCAGGATCATCGGAAAGCGGCCCAGCAGTGTCACTGGCGCCAGGTCGCGCGTCGGGTTGTATGACAGCGTCTTGTACAGCGCGGGATTGAAGACCAGCGTGCCGTTGTCCGCCGACAGCACGGTGTAGCCATCGGGCGTAGCACGCGAAGTTTCCGATGCGCCGATCGCCGTGTTGCCACCCGGCTTGTTATCCACCACCACCGGCTGGCCGACGCGCGTCGACAGCCCTTGTCCGATCGTGCGTGCCAGGAAGTCCGATCCGCCGCCAGCCGGATAAGGCACGATCCAGCGGATCGGCTTGGCGGGATAGGCATCGGCGGCGTGGACGGGGGCGGCGCACACGGCCATGACAAAAGACACGGCCAGCAGCGCGGCGGGCTGGAAGCGGGGCATCGGGTTGTCTCCTTGGTATTTGGCCGGATAGTGGTCGGCCTGTTTTGCGTAAATCATATACGCATTGCGTAATCCTTGAATGGGGGTTAACCTCCAACGCCATGTCTACTTCCACCGACATTTCTCCCCGGCCGCGCGAGCGCCGCCAGCGCGTGCAGGCTGCCGAAACCGGCATGGCCGTGCTCAAGGCCCTGGCGCGCCTGGGTGGCCGCGCGAGCCTGACCGCCATCGCCATGCAGATCGACGAAAGCCCGGCCAAGGTGCACCGGTACCTGGTGAGCCTGATGGAGCAGGGGTTCGTGGCGCAGGAAGCGAACACGCAGCAGTACCACCTGGGTATCGAGGCGCTGCAGATCGGGCTGGCCGCGATGCGTCAGGCCGACCCGATCCGGCTGGCCGAAGCGCCGCTGGTGCGGCTGCGCGAGCGGCTAGAAGTGACGTGCTTTATCGCGGTGATGGGCAACAAGGGGCCGACCATCGTGCGAATCGAGGAGCCGGGTCTGCCGGTGACGGTGAATGTGCGCGTGGGGTCGGTGATGCCGCTGCTGTGGTCGGCCACGGGACGGGTGTTCCTGGGCATGCTCGACGATTCGAACGTCCAGGCGCTGGCACAGGCTGAGCTGGATGCGCTCACGCCGGTGCAACGCGCCGACCTCGACGAAAAAGACCCGCTTGGAGTGCTGCGCGAACCCGTGCGCATGCAGGGCTGCGCGGCCGTGCGCGATACCAACCTGAAAGGCATCAGCGCCGTCGCGGCGCCGGTGCGCGACTACACGGGCCGTGTCTGCGCGGTGCTCACCGCGCTTGGCGCCACCGGCGGCTTCGACCCGTCGATCGACGGACCCATCGGCCGCGCGGTGCGTGAGGAAGCCGCGGCGATCAGCGCATTGCTGGGCTGCGCCGCGTAGCGCGTGCGTTGCAGTCTTATTCCGGGCGCTTCGGAATGTTCACGGCGCGCTGCACGGTAGGGCGTGCCTCGAATGCCTTGAGTACGCGCGATACCTCGGGGAAGTCCTCGATGCCGACCAGGGGGCCGGCCTCGTAGAAACCCAGCAGGTTGCGCACCCACGGGAACGTGGCGATATCGGCGATCGTGTAGTCGTCGCCCATGATCCACTCACGGCCCTTGAGCCGTTCGTCCAGCACCTTCAGCAGCCGCTTGGTCTCGGCCACGTAACGGTCGCGCGGACGCTTGTCTTCGTAGTCCTTGCCCGCGAACTTGTGGAAGAAGCCCACCTGGCCAAACATCGGTCCGATTCCGCCCATCTGCCACATCACCCACTGGATAGTTTCGTAGCGCAGCGCCGGGTCCGCCGACATGAACTTGCCGGTCTTCTCGGCCAGGTAGACCAGGATTGCGCCCGATTCCCACAGGGCCAGCGGTTTGCCGCCGGGACCGTTGGGATCGATGATCGCCGGGATCTTGTTATTGGGGTTCAGCGACAGGAATTCCGGCGACATCTGGTCATGCTTGTCGAACCGCACCAGTTGCGGCTCGTAGGGCAGGCCGGTCTCTTCCAGCATCAGCGATACCTTGATGCCGTTGGGGGTATTCAGCGAATACAGCTGCAGGCGCTCTGGATGTTGCGCGGGCCATTTGGCGGTAATCGGAAAGTCGGACAGAACGGTCATTGTGGGAAGAAGTCGTTTTGTGGGCGAAAGCGGCCATGTTAATAGGTTCGGCGCCGTTTCGCCTGGCAGGCCCCAAATACCCCTGATATCGACATTTGATCTAGGCCAAAACTACATATAGTGGTCATGTGGAAGAATCCGCACCACATCTTGTATGAGGGAGCGGACGCGATGCCGGAAATGGCCATGAGCAGAACGACGGTGGATGTCGAGTCATCGATCAACGAATACCTCGACCGCCAGGACTGGCGGATCAACGCCAACGCCAACCAGGGGTATTCGCTGGGCGGCCTGATTCTCAACGTGGCCGGCAAGGTCACGGCCAATTACTGGCTCTCGCATGTCTATGCGCCAGAAGCCGGCGCGGCGCATCGCGCGGGCGACCTGCATATCCACGACCTCGACATGCTGTCCGGCTATTGCGCGGGATGGTCGCTGCGCACGCTGCTGCATGAAGGACTCAATGGCGTGCCGGGCAAGGTCGAGGCGTCGCCGCCGCGGCATATGTCGAGCGCGGTCGGGCAGATCGTGAATTTCCTGGGCACGATGCAGAACGAATGGGCCGGCGCGCAGGCGTTTTCTTCGTTCGACACCTATATGGCGCCGTTCATCCGCAAGGACGCGATGAACTATGCGGAAGTCCGGCAGCACATCCAGGAGCTGATCTACAACCTCAACGTGCCGTCGCGCTGGGGCACGCAGACGCCGTTCACGAACCTGACCTTCGACTGGACCTGCCCGGACGACCTCAAGGAGCAGGTGCCGGTGATCGGCGGCCAGGAAATGCCATTCCGCTATGGCGACCTGCAGGCGGAGATGGACATGATCAACCGCGCCTACATCGAGGTGATGACGCAGGGCGATGCCAAGGGGCGCGTCTTTACGTTCCCGATTCCGACGTACAACATCACGCCCGATTTTCCGTGGGACAGCGAGAACGCCCGGCGGCTGTTCGAGATGACCGCCAAATACGGCCTGCCGTACTTCCAGAATTTCGTGAATTCGGATCTGACGCCCAATATGGTGCGATCGATGTGCTGCCGCCTGCAGCTCGACCTGCGCGAGCTGCTCAAGCGCGGCAACGGTCTGTTCGGCAGCGCCGAGCAGACCGGGTCCCTCGGCGTGGTCACCATCAACTGCGCACGGCTGGGCTACCTGCATCGGGGTGATGAACCCGCGTTGCTGGCCCGGCTCGACACGCTGCTCGATATCGCGCGGGATACGCTGGAAGCCAAGCGTGAACGTATCCAGCAACTGATGGATCAGGGGCTGTTTCCCTATACCAAGCGCTACCTCGGCACGCTGCGCAACCATTTCTCCACGCTGGGCGTGAACGGCATCAACGAGATGATCCGTAACTTCACCGGAGACGCGCACGACATCACCAGCGAGACGGGCCACGCGATGGCGCTGCGGCTGCTCGACCATGTGCGCGGCCGCATCGTCGAGTATCAGGAAGCCACGGGCCATATGTACAACCTTGAGGCGACGCCGGCCGAAGGCACGACCTACCGCTTTGCGCGCGAGGACCGCAAGCGCTGGCCCGACATCGTGCAGGCCGGCACGGCCGCGCAGCCGTACTACACGAATTCGTCGCAACTGCCCGTGGGCTTTACCGACGATCCGTTCGAAGCGCTGGCGCGGCAGGAAACGCTGCAGTCCAAATACACGGGCGGCACGGTCCTGCACCTGTACATGGGCGAGCGCCTGTCCAGTGGCGACGCCTGCCAGCGCCTGGTGCGCCGGGCGCTTGAGTCGTTCCGGCTGCCGTATATCACGGTCACGCCCACGTTCTCCGTTTGTCCCACGCACGGCTATCTGGCCGGCGAACACCGCTTCTGCCCCAAATGCGACGAGGAGATCCTCGCGCGCAAGCGGACGCAGCAGGCGGCCTGAGTTGTTTCTCCCGATGTTCCAACCCGAAGTTTTCAACCTGCGAGCGCATGCCATGACCGATCTTTCCGTCAGCCAGCATTTCTCCATCGACACCGCCGACACCGCTATCACCCTGCGCGACGACGAGCGCCAGCCCTGCGAGGTCTGGACCCGCGTCATGGGCTACCACCGACCCGTGGAGAGTTTCAATATCGGCAAGAAGGGCGAGCACGCCGAACGCAGGTTCTTCGATGAGCGCCGCAGCCGGCATTGAGCGGACGATGGCGGGCCTGCGCGTTGGCGGTCTGGTGCCACTGACCAGCATCGACTTTCCGGGCAGGCTGGCCGCCGTGGTGTTCTGCCAGGGCTGTCCGTGGCAATGCGGTTACTGCCACAACCCCCACCTGATTCCACCGCAGGGGCCGCCCGCGATGGCATGGGACGATGTCCTGTCGTTCCTTGCGCAACGGCGCGGATTGCTGGACGGTGTGGTGTTTTCGGGTGGCGAGCCGACGCTGCAGGCTGCGCTGCCCGATGCGATCCGTGCCGTGCGGCAATTGGGATTTCAGGTGGCACTGCACACGGCCGGCATGTATCCGGACCGCCTGAGCGCGGTACTGCCGCAACTGGACTGGATCGGCTTCGACATCAAGGCGCCGGCGCATGCCTATGAGGCGGTCACCAATACGCCTGGCAGCGCGGCCCGCGTCATGGCGTCGCTGGACCGGATGCTGGCGAGCGGCGTGCCCTATGAATGCCGCACCACGTGGGACCCCGCGCTGTTCGATGAGCCGGCGCTGCTGGCGCTGGCCGGCATGCTCAAGGCGCGGGGCGTGCGGCATTGGTCCCTGCAGGTCTGCAACCGTGCCGGCCAGCCGGTGAACTGGCCTGCCGGTGTGGCCCGGCGTCTGGCCGAGGCTTTTCCGGAGCTTGTGCTGCGCGTGCCGGAGTGAGTCCTGCGTCGCGGCTATTGCAACCGGGGGTCCGGCTCGTGCGCCATCGGCGAATAGGCGGGGTCCCATTCGTTGCCTTTGGGCAGCGCGACGCGCGGCATCCACGCGGGCCAGCCCGGCCAGGTACTGCCATGTGGTTCTCCCACACGGATATAGGCAATACCGCCGCAAATGGCGCGTGCGGCACCGCTATCCAACAGATCTTCGCGGTACAGGTCCGCGATCTTCAGCTTGCTCATGATGGTCTCCTGAACGTGGTGGCAGGCACGGCGAGCGCGGTGCCTGTCAGCCGTTCAGCAGGGACCATGCCATTGCGTAAAGGGCAGGGTGCTGCACGGCCAGCGGATATCCAGTCGGCTGGCGGCCAACACCCGCGGTGTCCGTGATGTGTAGCTGTTGGGTATGCGGCTATCGGCCAGCCAGTTCCGCGGCAACGAAATCCACAAACACTTTCGCGCGCGCGGGCAGGCGCCGCCCGAATCCGTGCAGCATTTGCAGCGGAACAGGGCGCAATGCCACATCGGGCAATACCAGGCGCAGGCGTCCGGCATCGAGGTCTTCCTGGACGATGGTTCGCAGCAGTTGCGCGATGCCCAGGCCGTTGAGCGCCGCCGTGCGCATGGCCTCGCCACTGTCGGTATCGAACGCGCCTTCGATCTGCAGGCGCGTGCCGTCGGCAAGCGTGATGGGCATGACCTGTCCGGCCAGCCGATAGCGCACATGGCGATGCTGCTGCAATGCGGCCACCGTGCGAGGCTCGCCATGACTGGCAAGGTACGCCGGCGACGCAACCAGTACCAGCGGCAGCAGCGCGAGCGGCCGGGCATAGAGGCCGCTGTCGCTGGCGTGCCCGGCGCGCAGGGCGAGATCGAAGCCTTCGCGGATCAGGTCGGCGTGCTGGTCGCTGATGCTGATATCGAGCGACAGGCGCGGATGGCGGGGCATCAGCCGGGCCGTGATCGGGCCAAGCAGCGAGCGGCCGAGATCGCTGGGCATGCTGACGCGCAGCCTGCCCGCCGCCGTCGACGGTCTGGCCAGTACTTCGGTGGCTTCCTCCAGCCCGCGCACCAGCGGCGCCACACGTTCGTAGTAGGCGTTGCCTTCATCGGTCAGCATGAAGGCGCGCGTGGAGCGCTTGAACAGCTTCACGCCGAGCCGCGCTTCCAGCCGCGAGATGCTCTTCGATATGGCCGACGGCGTGGTGCCCAGCAACCTGGCGGCACCGGTGAAGGAGCCGGCTTCCACGGCACGTACGAAGGCGGACAGGCCATGCAGGCGTTCCATTGACATGGATGACAAATTGGCACAAGTGATGCGTTCATTGTAAGGCTGCCCACGCCGCGCCCGCTTCCGTAAATTCGCATCCGTATCGATCACGGAATGTAGAGGACCATCATGAGCAGACTCGCGGGAAAAGTCGCCGTCATCACCGGCGGCAACAGTGGCATCGGCCTGGCGATGGCCAGGCGGTTTATCGGGGAGGGCGCCAGTGTGGTCATCGTCGGGCGCCGCGCGGACGCCGTGGAACAGGCCGTAGCGGGCCTGGGGCCGCGGGCCGTCGGCCTGACCGGCGATATCGCTGACCTGACCACGCACGACCGTGTGGCGGCGCTGATCGCGGAAAGGTTCGGCGGCGCCGACATCTATGTAGCCAATGCCGGGATGAACCAGATCACACCGTCCGGGCGGGTGAGCGTCGACGAGTACGACGCGCAGTTCTCCACCAATACGCGCGCTGTGTTCTTTGGCGTACAGAAAATTGCGCCGGTCATGCGCGATGGTGGTGCGATTCTGCTGGTCAGCTCGATTGCCAGTGCCAAGGTGCTCGACGGACACGCGGTCTACGCGGGCAGCAAGGCCGCCATCGAGGCGTTTGCACAAAGCTGGGCACTGGAATTCAAGACGCGCGGCATTCGCGTGAACGTGATCAGCCCCGGCCCGGTGGACACGCCGATTCTGGCCAAGCTCGGCGTGGCACCGGGGGATCGGGCCGCGTTCGAGGCCGGCGTGGCCAAGGCCATTCCGCTTGGCCGGCTTGGGCGCGCCGAGGAAATTGCATCGGCCGCGCTGCTGCTGGCCAGCGGCGAGGGCAGCTTCATTACCGGGGTCAACCTGCGCGTCGATGGCGGTATCGCGCTGACCTGACGGGCGTTGTGCCGTGCCAACAAAAGTTGGCAGGAACCGCTTCGGTGGCTACTCTCCATTTGGCTACTCAGTCATCTGGAGGGTACCCGCTGTATATGGGCGGGCGATATTCTCTAGCTCAATTGCAACGGAGGGGCAGCATGAGGACCTTAACCGGGCTCGTTGCCGGCTGCATATTGGTCGCTGGCTGCAGTGCACCGAAAGCACCACCGGCGCCGGCGGCCTTCCAGGCGGACGACAACAGCGGCAAGCCAAAGCGCGCGGCACAGGCGTGGATCGCGGCCAACAAGGACTGGTCCGCCGACAAGGACCTCGGCGCAATCCTGGCGCAGCCCGAGAACCGCGGCGTCAAGGACCTATTGGCGTCGCCGCAGTGTAGCGAGGCCGCGCCGAAGACTTCCGCTGCCAGGGCGGCGTCACCGTCGGCCAGCGTCTTCGTCGTGGGCGGCACGCGGCTCGTATCCGATCTCTATACCGACAAGGACAAGAGCGAACGGGAGCGCTTGAAGCATGACGCGCTCGATGCCAGCAGTGTCGACGTGACCTTCTCCGCAGCGGGCTTCCGTGGCATTCGCTGCGTGGTCTACGCACGCTATGCCGAGGGCGATGCACCAGCCCGCCCTGGTCTGCTGGCCGTGCTGGCCATCGAGCAGAAACTCCAGGAAGGCAAGTTCACCGACTATTTCCGGTTCCGGCCGCTCTATGTGCGCGCTGGCAATACCGTGGCCAGGACGGCGGCCGGCAATGCGTCGCAACCGGCGCGGATCGCGGTGTCATTCGCGCTGGTGGCGCGGCAGCTCGTGGTCGATAACCAGGGGGCGGCAACCTTCGCCGAACTCGGATCGGCGGCCACCACGGTTGCGCGCGTGCCGCTGGGCGAAGAGGGCGTTTCGTGTACGCAGACACCATGCAGCAGCATGTCGCCGCCGATGCCAGTGCCCGTTGCCAGGGGCACCGTGGTCATGTCGATGGGTGTCAGTGAAGCGGGCGACGTAGGCGCCGACATCGACCAGTTGCGCGTGGAACGCGAAGCAGTCAAGACGGCGCGAGGGGCGGGGCCGTTGTCGCCACCGGCTGCGCAGCCCGTACAGACACAACGGCCGCCGCGTGCCCAGCCGGCACGGGCGGGAGACAACGGCGCCACGCACCCCAATGGTTCGTGATACGTGGCGGCGCCGCATGCAGCGCGCATGCGGCCCGGCGCGCGGTAATCAGAACGGCAGGCTCAGGTAGTACCGTCCCAGTTCCGTCAGTTCGCCGTCCGCGCCGAGCAGGCTCGTGAAATGCGGATCGGGGCGCCAGCGGCCCGTGAACCATGCGTAGCGGAATACATCGGCACGCTGCTCGCAGGTCGCCACCATTTCGCGCATCTGCGTTTTCTGTTTCTCCAGCGTATCGATCTGCGCGCCATCGGCGTTGGCATGCCAGTTGGCGAACTCCGTCACCCAGAATGGCTTGCCGTACTTGGCCAGGCGATCGAGCTGTCCGCCCAGGCCGTAGTCGTACCAATGGAAGGCCAGGTAATCGATCTGGGGATTGCGGTTGCCGTTGGCGGCGCGATAGGCGTTGTAGAACGCATCGAGCCAGACCACGGGATCGCTGTAGCCAGGCATCGTGCCCCACGTGATGGCCGGCCCCACGAGCTTGACGCCGGTACGCGCGGCAATGCCCTCGAATTGCGGCCATGCCGCCGCCGCGGCGGTGGGCGACAGGTTGGACTGGTCCGTCAGATTCGGCTCGTTCATCAGCAGCAGATACTTGACCTCCGGATGGGCCAGCAGCCACGCCTCCACCGTGGTGGCATCGAACGCATAGTCGTTCCAGAGCATGGGGATGAAGTCCATGCCGTAGGTGGCGCGCGGGTTGGCGGGTGCCGCCGCGTTTGGCTTGGGAGACCAGTTGTACCACCACGATACGCCGGGCGCCAACGCTGCCACGTCGGCCTGGCTGGCCAGGTCGTAGGCAATCCCGCGCTTGGCGCTCTTGGTCACGCCAGGCGTGGCGGCGGGCGGGGTGGCGGGTGTGGTCGGCGTGTTCGGGGCGAGATTGCCGCCGCCGTTGCCATTGCCGCCGCCGGAACTCGCGGCACCGCCGTCGCCGCCGCCACAGGCAGCGAGCGCGAAGGCCATGAGCAGCGGTGCCAGGGCACGGCTGCGTAGGGTTTGCATCAGCATGTGAGATTCCGTGTGAAGCGAATTCGGGTCAGGATTTTTTCCCTCTCCCGTTTGGCGGGAGAGGGAAACGTTCCTAGATCGGCGCCGTGCCTTACAGCGACTGCAGGAAAGCAGTGATCGCGTCGCGGTCTGCCTTGGGCAGCGCTTCATAGCGCGTGCGCGCGTCGGTGGCCTCGCCGCCGTGCCACAGCACAGCCTCGGTGACATTGCGTGCGCGGCCATCGTGCAGCAGGCGGACGTTCGTATCGCCGCCCTGCACAAAGCGCAGCGAGCCGATACCCCAGAGCGGCGCCGTGCGCCACTGGCTTGGATACGCGCGGCCTTCGGCCAGCGTATCGGCCAGGCCCGGACCCATGTCGTGCAGCAGCAGGTCGCTGTACGGATGGATGGTCTGCTCGCGCAGCTCGGCAAACGGGTGAGTGTTGCCGGTCTTCATGGTCGGCGTATGGCAGGCCACGCAACGTACCTGCGCGAACAGATCGCCGCCGCGCGCGATTTGCGACGGATTGACGTCATGCTCGGGCGACACGCGGATGCCATCGGGAAAGCCGCTGCGCAGCTTGCGCTGGGCAGGTACGCCAATCAGCGACAGATAGTGCGTCATGCGTTCCAGCTCGTTCTCGCTGATCGACGTCGGCGTGGTGACCGAATGGCAGTTCGCGGCGCCGCGCTGGCAGCCATAGTCGGGGAACATCGGCGAGGTGACGCCCAGGTCCTTGATCAGCGCATCGGCCACCTGCTGGCGGATGCTGCCCTTCGATGCCTTCCAGCCGAAGCGGCCCACGCGGGTCTTGCCCGTCTGCGGGTCCACCACGAGATTGGCCACGCCCTTGATGCCGTCACCGTTCGCGTCATCGGGGTCCGCCTGCGCCAGGATGGTGGTTTCCGGAATGGCTTCGAGCAGGCCCATGCCGATCACCTGTGCCGCCTGGCGTGCCGAGAATCGTGCCGGCGTCGGTCCCTTGAACGTGAAGACCGGCTTGACCAGTTCCACCTTCTCGCCGTCTGCCAGCGTGCGCACCGTAGTCTCGAACGACGTCACGCTCACGTCATAGGCGGGTGCCTTGGCGTCCTGCGCGTGCTGCTGCACGTTGTGGCCGTAGGTCGGGTCCGCGCCCGTGCCGTCGGCATTGGCGGTCAGGAACGACATCGTGTCGAGCTTCGCACCCAGCCCCAGCGGCTTGCTGCGGCCGTTGTTGGTGTGGCACTCGATACAACGCGGCTGGTTGTAGCGCGCGCCGAGCTGGCCGATATGGGCGGTGAACACGGGGTTGTCGCGGTCGTGCTCGGAGTGCGTGCCATCGGCGAACGACGTGTGGAACAGGCGACGGCCCTCAACAAAGCGCTGCGTATTGGTGATGCCGATGTTGTTGGCCATCTGCTGGAAGACGCGCATCGGCTCTTCCGAGTAGTTGTACGAGAGGCTGGCCTGCCCGCCCAGCAGGGTGTCGTCGGGCAGCGGCTCGGAATCGAGGTTCGGCGCAATGCCGTACCACGGACGCATGCCCACGCCGACGATGTAGAGCTGCTCGAACGAGTAATAGCGGCTGCCGCCACCATCCACCACGGGATCGCGCTTGAGACGCGGTGCGGGCGCCAGCTCGACCTTGTCGCCGATCTTCAGCGGGCTGTGCGGGTCGGTGCGCCAGTTCGAATCGAACGTCATCATGCAGTCTTCGCGCGGCTGGTTCTCGCGGCAGATCGGCAGGCCACCTTCCTTGGGATTGTTGAAGCCGTAGTTCAGGGACCAGCCGTAGTCGCGCACGGTGGGGTCGAGCACGTTACGGAACAGGCTGAACGTGGTGCCATCGAAAATGCCCTGGTTCACGCGCAGATAGACCTCGATCAGCTGCTTGCCGGCCGGCACGTGATCGCGGATCTCCAGCCCGAAGGTGCGGTTCTGGAAGTAGAACGTCGGGAAGGTCAGGTAACGGCCGGGGCCGGCGTCGGGGGCGTCCCACGCTTCGCCGCGTTCGCGCGCGTGCCGCTCGGTCGGGCGGGAGCCCATCAGCGTGACCAGCGTGCCATCCGGCTCGCGGTACTGGATCTGCTCCATGACCGGCGTATCGGCGTTATAGAGCGGCTCGTAGAGCGAAGGCGTGACGGTGGGGGGCGGCGCACTGTCACCGCCACCTCCGCCGCATGCGACAACCATCAAGACCGCGGCCAGCAGCAATGCCGGCCCACGATAGTGAGCGACTAGTTTCATGATCGACCCTTCGTTTTTATGGGAACCGCACACGGTTCCGTTCTCGGTTTTTCTTTTCCGCTGCCTTCACTACCCGTTGGCATGCGTCGGAAAAAGGCCTATTCCCTGTAGCCGCCGCGATTATCTGGATCCGCCTAAATAGATGTCAATTGTCATTATCTGGCGCACGGGGTGACAAAAATTGGGCGGCATGGTGACGAGGATCGTCACACCTAGAAGGGGCGCCGGTTGCAGCCCCGTCCGTGTCATTTACATGACAAAATCTGGAGCCTTGGGCAGGTTTGATTGCGCAATGCCGGCCCGATGATTTTTGTACAAGACGAATAATTTCCGAATATCCGTTGCATGGATGCAGCAGACATTGGCATGCATGAAAAGAAAAAAGGCCACTAGAAAGTGGCCTGATTTTTGGGATTTGCGGCAGTTACGGTGCGCTGGCGCGATGCAGCAATACCGGGATCGATTTGGAAGTGGGCGTGTTGCAGAGGTCCGCCACGCTGTCCAGCGGCACCAGCGGATTGGTCTCCGGATAGTAGGCGGCAATGCATCCGCGTGGAATGTCGTAGGCAACCAGCAGGAACCCGTCGGCGCGCCGCTCCACGTCGTCGTGCCAGACCGTCGTCATGTCGACCCACTCACCATCCCGCAAGCCCAGCATTTCCAGGTCGGCACGGTGGATGAACACGACGCGCCGTTGCCCGAAGACGCCGCGGTAGCGGTCGTCGAGCGCATAGATAGTGGTGTTGTACTGGTCGTGGGACCGTGTGGTCATCAGCGTCATCACGCGCTCGCCGTAGCGCGCGCGGGCTTGGGCGATCGGTGTATCGGGCGCCAGCGGATTGACCAGGAATTCGGCCTTGCCCGACGGGGTGTGCCATTGACGCTCGCGTGCGGGCACGTAAAGGTGAAAGCCGCCCGGAATCGCCACGCGGGCGTTGTAATGCTCGAATCCGTCGATGACTTCCGCGATCTTGTCCCGGATGCGCGCGTAATCCTGCGCGTACCAGCGCCAGTCCACCGTTTCACTGCCCAGCGTGGCATGCGCCAGGTTGGCGACGATCGCCGTCTCGGACATCAGGCCCGGCGACGCGGGCGTGTTCATGCCGAACGAAATATGGACCTTCGATACCGAGTCTTCCACGGTGACGCCTTGCGGCACGCCATCCTGCAGATCGATCTCGGTGCGCCCAAGCGTCGGCAGGATCAGCGCTTCCTTGCCGTGCACCAGGTGACTGCGGTTGAGTTTGGTGGCGATGTGGACGGTCAGGTTGCAGGCGCGCAGCGCATCCCAGGTGCGAGGGGTGTCCGGCGTGGCCGCCGCGAAGTTGCCGCCCAGCGCCACGAAGACCTTGACGTCGCCGCGCAGCATGGCCTCGATGCTCTCCACCACGTCGTAGCCATGCTCGCGCGGCGGGGTGAAGCGGAAGGCCGTGCCGAGCTTGTCGAGAAAGGCTGCCGTGGGCTGTTCCTCGATGCCGACCGTGCGGTTGCCCTGTACATTCGAATGGCCGCGCACGGGGCACAGGCCCGCGCCGGGCCGCCCGATATTGCCGCGCATCATCATCAGGTTGCTCAGCATCTGGATGGTTTGCACCGAGTGCTTATGCTGGGTCAGGCCCATGCCCCAGGTGCAGATCACGCGCTTGCCGCGCGCGTAGATGGCGGCCAGGCCCTCGATTTCCTCGCGCGGCACGCCCGATTCGCGCTCGATCACCGGCCACGGCTCGGCGCGCAGGTCCGCTGCAAAGGCGTCGAAACCATGCGTGTGTTCGGCGATGAACGCGGTATCCAGCACGCGCGCGCCGCCATTCGCCTGCGCCTCGTCGTCCAGTTCCAGTACGCGCTTGGCCACGCCCTTGATCAGTGCATAGTCGCCGCCGAGCGTCGGGCGCACGAACACCGAGCAGATCTTGGTGTCGGACATCGTCAGCATCTCGACCGGACTCTGCGGGCTGGTAAAGCGCTCCAGCCCGCGCTCGCGGAGCGGGTTGATCGATACCAGCGTGGCGCCGCGTCTGGCGCAATCGCGCAGCTCGGCCAGCATGCGCGGATGGTTGGTGGCGGGATTCTGGCCGAACAGCAGGACGGTGTCGCAGGTTTCGAAATCGTCCAGCGTGACGGTGCCCTTGCCGACGCCCACGGTATGGGGCATGCCTCGGCTCGTGGCTTCGTGGCACATGTTCGAGCAGTCGGGGAAGTTGTTGGTGCCCACCATGCGCGCGAAAAGCTGGTACATGAAGGCCGCCTCATTGCTGGCGCGGCCGGACGTGTAGAAGGCCGCCTGATTGGGATCGGGCAGGGCGCGCAGGCGTGTGCCGATCAGCGCGAATGCATCCTGCCAACTGATCGGGCGGTACGAATCGGACGGCGCGTCATAGATGACAGGTTCGGTCAGCCGGCCGTGCTGTTCCAGCTCGTAGTCGGTCTGCCGCATCAGCGAGGCCACGGTGTTGTGGGCCAGAAACTCCGGCGTGACCCGCTTGCCGGTGGATTCCGCGGCCACGGCCTTGACGCCGTTCTCACAGAACTCGAACGTCGAGGCGTGTTCGCGGTCTGGCCAGGCGCAGCCAGGGCAGTCAAAGCCATCCGCCTTGTTCTGCCGGAACAGCATCGCGTAGTCGCGGCCCGGCACGCGCTCCTTGATGAGGTTGATGGCCACATACTTCAGCGCGCCCCATCCCGCGGCGGCGTGGGTATAGGGTTCGATTCTCGGCTTTGACTTGAAGGCCATGACATTTGCTCCTGCCTGAATGGATCGATACGTCGTCATGGCGAAGCGTATCGGCGCAGGGGCGTTGGTCATTGCCGGCGGCGGTGCCGGTTTCGGTTTTGCACGACGGAGTATGGACGTGCGCCGCGCGGGCCAAACCAAAGGATGATGGCGCGCTACAAATTGGCTAGGACAAGGCAACCCAGGTACGAATGCGCCGCTTGGCCGCTCCGCCTACGATGGGTTCACGGGCTTACAACGCGGGCCCCGGCGGTTGGCCAGCACGGCTTCTTCCGCCTGTTCATGCAAGTCAACCAGGAGCACATCATGATTCGCAAACAATTGGTTCCCGTCATCGTGGCAGCCGCTTTTGGCGTGCTTGGCGCAGGCATGGCCAACGCTGCTGAAACCGGCAAGCATCAGGCCACCCAGTCGCATCCGCAGTACAACATCGACCAGCCGCGCGACGTGTACACGCAAGGCGCACGCTTCAACGTATCGCCTGCCGACCAGGGCCGCTTCATCCGCGTCGGTCAGGACCTGACCGGCGTGTCCGCGCCTCCGGGCAACACGCCGGCATGAATGCGGCCATCTGCACCGACGGTCGGGCCGCCAGCGCGGCCGTCGGTGGCATCAAGGTGGCGCTGGCGTGGTTGGGTATCTGCGCCGCCAGTTGCGGCATGGCCGTGGTCACGGCACTCTGGGCAGGTGCGTGACATGTATGAGGCAGCATGGCAAGAAGGATTCCGGCACTCGTCCGCGATATGCGCGACGAGTGCCTGCCGAACCGGGGACCGGTGGCTTCAGGCCGCGCGCTCCGTAGCTTCGCCCTCCGCGGACTGCTGAGGCAGGCGCACGATCATCCTGGCACCCCCTTCGGGCGGTGACTCGGCAGCGATACTGCCACCGTGCGATTCCACGATATTCCGGCAGATCGACAGGCCCATTCCCATGCCGTCGGACTTCGTCGTGTAGAACGCGTTGAACAGGTGATCCATCGCCTTGACCGGGATACCAGGCCCGGTATCGCTCACCACCACGAGCACCGTGCGGTCGGCCATGACCCGGCTGGCCAGCGTCAGCCGTCGGCGGCTGGGAACCTGCGACATGGCTTGCGCGGCATTGACCATCAGGTTCACCAATACCTGCTGCAGTTGCGTCCAGTCGCCGTGAATCCGTGCCGATGCGGCATCGAGATCGAGCACGGCGGAAACCTGGTGATCCTGCAGTTCGCGCCGCACCAGTTCCAGTGAGTCCGTCACCAGCTTGTCGACGGCGATGTCCACGTATTTCGGTTCCGACTTCTGCGCCATCGCGCGAATCTGGCGGATGATGTCGTTCGCCCGGCTGGCGTCGCGGATCACCTGCTCGATCGATTCGGTGGCCTCGCCGATGTCGGGTTCGTCTCGCTTCAGCCAGCGCAGCGCCGAGCTGCCGCAGGTGACGATGGCCGCCATCGGCTGCGTCACTTCGTGGGCAATCGACGCGGCAAGCTGACCCAGCGTGGTCACGCGCGACACGTGTGCGAGCTCGGTCATGGTCCGGTGCAGCGCCTGCTGGGTTTCCGTGGCCTCGGTGGTATCCATCAGCGCGCCCATATATTCGTGCTGGTCGCCGGCGGACGCGCTGCGGCGCGCCACCAGATGCACGTGCCGGATCGCGCCGTCGGGCATCAGCAACCGGTGCCGCAGGTCCACGATGGGGATGCCGCCGAGCATCGACGCATGCACGCGCTGCACTTCGGCCAGATCGTCCGGGTGCACGCGCGTCAGCACCATGCCGAAGTGGGTAGGCTCCCCGCATGGGTAGCCGAGAATCCGGAACGCTTCGTCGGACCACGTCATCGTGTTGGCCGGCAGGCGCAGCGCGATACTGCCAGTCTTGCTGAGCCGCTGGGCTTCGGCCAGGAAGGCTTCGCTGCGCGCCAGTGCTGCCTCGGTGCGCCTGCGGCGTGCCATATCCGACAGGTTGCGCAGCGCCAGCAGCGTCGTGGTGCCGATGGCCAGCAGCGCGAACACGAAGCGCGCCAACTGGCCGTGGTCCGGCTCCGGATTCGTTGACATCGCGAAGGCCACCACGGTCAGCACCAGCGCAATGGCGGCCGTCAGGCGCGTGGCGCGTATCGAGCCGGTCAGCGCCACGAGCAGGATGACCAGCACGTAGACGACGGCGATGGCGAAATCGAGTGGCGTAAAGGCATCGATTGCGAACACGCACAGGCCCAGTAAGCCTGCCGCGCCCATCAACAGCCGGTTGGTCGTTGGGTTGTACATGCCCTTTCCGCTCGATTTGCTGGTTATCTGAATGCCATGCCCGTAGCTGGCAGCATGGTCCGCCGATGATACTAGTCCTGGATGACTGCTCAAGGA
Source organism: Cupriavidus sp. (assembly GCA_036746135.1). Classification (GTDB taxonomy): domain Bacteria; phylum Pseudomonadota; class Gammaproteobacteria; order Burkholderiales; family Burkholderiaceae; genus Cupriavidus. The sequence goes on along the minus strand of DAIOET010000008.1, from coordinate 7,891 downwards.
ATCATATGAAGGTATAGGAGAAGGTATAGGAGGTGTGTATGGATTTGTGAGGCCGGTGCGATTTGAAAATCGGCTTGATCGGGGGACAAATCGTGGCTTTCAGCCAGGCGCATAGTCGAAATGGACGCTCGCCAGGCCCAATGGTGGCCGCGAGTGCACTGAAACGGGGCTTGCCGCCCAAATCGATCTCACCCCAAGGAGCTGTCATGACCGATTCCCAATTCGACGATGCCGGCCTGGCCGTCACTGAAATCTCCGACCACCTGAACCGGCTGCTGGCCGATGTCTTCGCGCTGTACCTGAAGACCAAGAATTTTCACTGGCATATGTCCGGCCCGCATTTCCGCGACTATCACCTGATGCTGGACGAGCAGTCGGCGCAGATATTTGCCATGACCGACGACGTGGCTGAGCGCGTGCGCAAGGTCGGCGGCACGACGCTGCGTTCGATCGGTGCCATCGCCCGTCTGCAGCGCATCCGTGACAACGACGCCGAGGATGTGTCGCCCAAGGCCATGCTGCGCGAGCTGCACGCGGACAACCTCAAACTTGTGGAAGCCATGCTCGATGCGCACGCGGTCTGCGATGACCATGCGGACGTGGCGACGGCCAGCCTGCTGGAAAACTGGATCGACGAGGCCCAGCGCCGCGCGTGGTTCCTGGCGGAATCGGTCAAATAACGTTACCGCCGCTCGATGAAGGCAGACGCCCTCTCCACCGGAGAGGGCGTTTTGCATCGGGCGGGCAGTGTTCAGGCAGGCACCTTGCCGCGAAACACGTGGTACTGATAGAGGTTATAGCCCAGCATCACCGGCAGCAGCACGCCGATACCGATCAGCATGAACACCAGCGTGCGGTCGTCGGATGCGGCATCGGCCAGCGACAGACGGCCCGGCACTACGTATGGAAACAGGCTGATCGCCAGCCCGCCAAACGAGACCAGGAACAGCAGCACCGTGGCGCGAAACGGCGCACGGCGGCCGCCCGTCCATGTCGACCCGGCGATATAGGCAACAGCCAGCGCGGCGGCCAGGCCCAGTACCAGCAGCACCGCCAGCACGCCATGCTGATGCCAGCGCTCGGTGCCGATCAGGCTCAATCGCAACGTCGCGCCGGACAGCACCAGCGCGCTCACCACCGTGACGGGCAGGGCGGCCAGCGTCCAGTTGCGCGCGGTGGCTTCCACCGGATACGAAGTCTTCTTGATCAGGTAGGTTGCGCCCAGCAGCGCATAGCCGGCAACCACGCCCACCGCGGCAACCAGCGTGAACACGGCATTCCATGCACCGGGGGCCAGCCCGGTGATGATGCGTCCGAGAATCACGCCTTGCGCGACGGCTGCAAGCAGGCTGCCGATACCGAACACGCGGTCCCAGAACGGGCCGCGATGCGTGGCGTGGCGGAACTCGATGGCCGCGCCGCGCATGATCAGCCCGGCGATCAACGCCATCAGCGGCAGGTAGAGCTGCGGCAGCAACGTGGCGTATGCGGCGGGGAAGGCGCCAAACAGCCCTCCGCCAAGCACCACGAGCCAGGTTTCATTGGCATCCCAGACATGGGCGATGGATTCGATCATGACGTCGCGCCGGTCGCGCTCGGGCACGAACAGGCTCAGGATGCCAATGCCAAGGTCGAAGCCGTCGGTGACGACGTAGGCGGCCAGCATCAATCCGAGGATGCAGAACCAGAGGGTCACCAGCAAGGTGTGTGCGGAAGTTTCCATGACGAGTATTCCGGAATCAGTAAGTGCCGCGCTCGGCCACGGGCTGCAGTGCGGGCATCGGCGCGGGCGCGGGCAGCGTCAGGTCCGGGCCATTGCGCAACCAGCGCGCGGCCAGCCACGTGAACGTCGCCAGCAACACGATGTAGAACACCCCGAACATTGCGATGCTGCCGGTCACGTCGGCGGGGGAAATGGCTGTGGAGACGCCCTGCGAGGTGCGCAGCAAGCCGTAGACCAGCCAGGGCTGACGGCCCACCTCGCGGACGATCCAGCCGCATTCGACGGCCAGGTAGGGCAGCGGGATGGCCAGGACCCATGCCAGCATCAACGCGCGGTGCTGGCTCAGACTCGCGGGCTGGTGGCGCGTGCGGCGCAGCACGTGGGCAGTCCAAAAGGCCAGCAGCACGAACAGGAAGCCGATGCCCGCCATCACGCGGAATGCGTAGTAGAGCAGCGGCAGCATCGGCGGCTGGTCGGCGCGCGGAATATCGGCCATGCCGGTGACCGTGCCATGCACCTTGTGCGTGGCCAGCAGGCTCAGCATGCCGGGCACTTCGATCGACCAGTCATTGCGCTGCGTAGCCTGATTGGGCCATGCCAGCAGGGACCACGACGCCGCCGTGCCGGGCGCATTGGTCTGCCAGTGGCCCTCGATCGCCGCGCCCTTGGCGGGCTGGGTCTCGAACACGTCCACGCCGCTGCCATCGCCCAGCCACACCTGTAGCGGTGCCACGATCACCAGCAACACCAGCGCCAGCCGGAACGACCGCGCAAAGAACTCGGGCTGGCGCCGCTTGAACAGGTACCAGGCCGAAATCCCGGCCACGACGACCAGACCGGTTTCCAGCGCGGCCACCCACATATGGCCGATGGCCCATAGCGAGTCGGGATTGAAGATGGCGCGCAGGTAGTCCGTGACAACGATCTTGCCGTCCACGACGGCCACGCCGGCGGGCGTCTGCATCCACGAATTGGCGACCATGATCCAGAACGCCGACAGCGACGAACCCAGCGCGACCATGCCCGTGGCAAACAGGTGCACGCCGCGCGGCACGCGCGTCCAGCCGAACATCATGATGCCGACGAAGCCGGCTTCGAGCATGAAGGCCATCGCGCCTTCGAAGCCGAGGATGTTGCCGAAGAACTGTCCGGTGAACTGCGAGAACGCGCTCCAGTTGGTGCCGAACTCGAATTCCATCGGGATGCCGCTGACCACGCCGACGGCGAAATTCAGCAGCAGCAGCTTGCTCCAGAAGCGCGCGTGGCGGTACCAGACCAGGTCATTGGTGCGCACCCAGAGCACCTCGACGATGAACAGGAACGCGGACAGGCTGATGGTCAGGATCGGCCAGAGGATATGGAAAATCGCGGTAAAGGCGAACTGCGCCCGCGACAGGTCGATGACGTTGTGCATGGCGGTATCACCGGGCGTTGGAGCGGTAGTGGATGGCGGAGTCCGTGCCGACCGCCGCGGCGGGCGGTGCCTCGGGGGCGGCGGCGTTGTCCACGGCCGAAGCCAGGATCATCGCGTCGGCGTTGAGCGCGGGCGGACGCGAGCGCTGCGGCCGGAACACGAGGTCGCTCCGCTCAATCGGTTGCCCGGTCAGTGCGCAGATGCCGGTTTCCCGTGCCGTGCTCGCCGTCCAGACCTGCGCGCCGTAGCGGCAGTGCGTGGCGTCGCGCCAGCTCACCACGGCCATCGCCGCGCCAGGGCGTTCGATGATGCTGACGATGGGTGCGTGCGCGCGCAGGGCGTTGTCCTGTGCCGAGTAGGTCAGCGTATGCCGTTGTGGCCCGAGCAGCGCGATGGTGCGCAGCCACGTGTCGCAGGCGTCGTCATGGATATCCGCGAGATCGCGGGTTTCGTCCATCGCGTGTAGCAGGATTTCAGGCATGGGAACTCCCAAGAGTTGGGGTGACCTTGACGCGCCAGCAATGAGGCGTATCACCGACGAACCGCTTGAAGACCGTCGTGAAATGGGCCTGCGAGCGGAATCCGCAACGCATGGCTACTTCGAGCACGCTGCCTTCGTTGCCGCGCAGCAGGTCCTGCGCGTGTTCGATGCGGCGGCGTACCAGATATTCGTGGGGGCGCATGCCCGTGGTGCGGCGAAACTGCGCGGCAAAGTACATCCGCGTCAGCCCCGTGCTGCGCGCGATGTCGGCCAGGCCGATGGGCGCCGCCAGGTTGGCGTCGATGAACTCGATGGCACGGCGCAGGCGCCATTGCGGCAATGTGGTGACGGCGCGCGTATTCGACGCGATGCGCTGGAAATGATTGGCCACCACGCGGGCCACGATGGCCAGCGCCACGCTGTCGGCAAAGATGCGTCCCAGGCCGGGGTCCTGCGAGTGCGCCACGGCCAGCGCCTGGCCCAGGCGTTCGAGCGCCGGGTCCGCATGAAAGAACGGATCGTCCATTCGCAGCTCGCCGTCGTGCGGGTGGCCGAACTGATCGGCATAGCAGGCCGCCAGCACGGACTGGGGCACGAACAGGTGCAGCACGTCGCTGGCCGATGCGTACACGGCGGCGGTGGCGATGCCGGGTGCGGTCACGTGGACCGCGCCGGCCCCGAGCCGGCCATCGAATACCGGCATGCCGCCGCACAGGAAGCGGATCGAGCTGGAACGCAGATTGATGGCGATGCAGTGCCGGTCATCGCCCGGGTGGGACACCATGTCGGGCGGCTCGCCTTCGCACGTCCAGCGCGACACCACGATCGTGTCCGGGCGCTGGCCCGCCGCGGCCGCGCCGGGCGCATGACGCCAGCGGGTTTCGCGCTGCACGAACTCCGGCGCCTGCGCGGCGGCGATGCGCGGTTGTGGCGGCTGCTTGTGGCGCGTGGCCTCGGGGATGGTCGGTGCCTCAAGAACGGTGGTCGATACATCTTTCATGGCGGTGCTCCGGGATGCGGAAATCGATGTGCGTACGTTCACTCGGTGTACTGAATGAAGGCGAGGGCGATGAGGATCAGGTTGAGGACGGCAAGGGCAATCCATCCGTACATCAGCAGCAGGCTTTCCCCTTCGTTCATGGCGGCCTCACGAATGGCGGTGCGACGTCGCGGCGGGCGCGGTCGCGTGGACGGGTGCAATGGACTGTTGCCACATGCAGTACACCGTGCCGCCCGCCACGCCGACGGCGCCGAATGCGAGCACGATGGCGAGGATGGGCATCCAGAGGTGATTGAGTTTCATGCTGTGTGGCTCCCTGAGAAGCAATTGAAGCGTTGACAGGAATGCTAGGAGCCAGGCACGGATGCCCACAATTGCCGCGTGGGTGGTGCGCGGTTAAACCAAGGTATGAGGCCGTCCACCTTCTTGCACCGGAACGGGGCCGCCGGGCCACCTGGCCGTGCAATCCAGACATCCGAGCAAGGTTCGCAATGACCCGATCAAGGCCGCTCGACGATCATTCCCCACATCAACCATCAGAGCGGGGCCGATATGCATGCCGTATCCCGATGGCGGCACTTGCCGGTGGCCGCCGCGGTACTGACAACCGTTGCGCTGGCCGGCTGCGCGGCGTTCGACCATAGCGGGCCTGCCCTGACGCTGGGTAGCGCCAGCGGCACGGCGCGGAGCCTGCCGGCCCAGCATGGCCAGTGGCCGGCGCAGGACTGGATCGATGGCTTTGGCGACCCGCAGCTTGCCGCGCTGGCGCGTGAAGCGGTGGCGGGCAGCCCGACGCTGCAGGGCGCCCAGGCGCGCGTGGAAGCGGCGCGAGCCGTGGCCGACGGCGTGCGCAGCGGCCTATATCCCGAGGTCGATATCCGTGGCGGCCTGTCGCGCCAGCGTATCTCGGAGACCGATGTGCTTGGCGGCACCCCGCTGTCGGGTAGATGGATCAACCAGGTGCAGTTGTCCAGCCAGCTTTCTTACGATCTCGATTTCTGGGGCAAGCACCGCTCCGCATTGCAGGCCGCACTGTCCGGCGTACGCGAGGCGCAGGCGGAAAGCCAGTCGGCGCAACTGCTGTTGACCACGGGCGTGGCCCGCGTCTACGCGCGTCTGGCCACGCTGTACGCGCTGCGGGACGTCACCGCGCAAACTGTCGCCCAGCGCCGCGAACTATCGATGCTGAGCAAGGCGCGGCTGGTGGCGGGGCTGGACACCCAGGTTGGCACGACGCTGGAGGACGCCGACCTTGCCAGTGCCCAGGCCGACCTGACCCGTATCGATGACGATATCGAGGTGGCGCGCCATCAGATCGCGGCGCTGCTGGGCAAGGGGCCGGACCGCGGCCTGGCCATCGCCCGGCCCACGCTGCTGGCGGCGCCGGCGACGGCCTTGCCCGACGACGCGCGCATCGGCCTGCTGTCGCGGCGGCCAGACCTCGTGGCGGCGCGCTGGCGCGTGGAAGCGGCCGCGAAGGACATCGACGTGGCGCGCGCGGAATTCCTGCCCGATGTGTCGGTGTCCGCGCTGGCCGGGCTCACGACGATTACGCCATCCGATTTCCTGCTCGGCGCGAGCCGGTTTTTTGCTTTTGGCCCATCGCTCCGGCTGCCCGTGTTCGAAGGCGGGCGGTTGCGCGCGAATCTGCACGGACGCTTTGCCGAATACGACGCGGCAGTGGCCGACTACAACCAGACACTGACCGACGCGCTGCGCGAAACCGCTGATGCCGTGGGCAGCCTGCGCGCCACGGATATCGAAATCGCGCAGCGGCAGCAGGCACTGCAACTGGCCCGGCACGCCTATGCGCTGGCCTCGGGCCGCTGGCAAGCGGGGTTGGTCAACCAGCTTGCCGTGCTTGAGGCGCAGAACAGCGTGCTCGCTCAGGAGCGCCTGATCGCGCAGCTGAATGGGCAGCAATTCGATCTTCGATTCCAGCTGGTCTGGGCGCTCGGTGGCGGATACGTGGGGCACCTGCCCGACCAGGCCGCGCATGCCCCGGCCAATACCACCACGACACCATGAACACGATTGCCACGCCTTCTCCGCCAATGGCCGAAATCCGGCCGGTTCCGCGCCGCCGCCTGATTGCCGTGGCCGTGCTGGCCGCTACCGCGGGGGTGGCAGCCAGCACCTGGTGGTGGGCCGTCGGGCGGCATTTCGAATCCACCGACGATGCCTATGTCGCCGGCAACGTCGTGCAGGTCACCTCGCTGGTGCCGGGCACGGTGGTCTCGATTGCCGCCGACGACACGCAGCGCGTGACGATGGGGCAGCCGCTGGTGGCGCTCGATCCGGCCGATAGCGACGTGACACTGCAGCAGGCCGCGGCACAACTGGCGGAGGCGGTGCGGCAGGTACGCACGCTCTATGTCAACAACGGAGCGCTGCTGGCGAACATTGCCCAGCGGCAGGCCAATATGGAGAACGCCCGTGACGATCTACGCAGGCGGATGTCGGTCGACGGTACCGGCGCCGTATCGAAAGAGGATGTCGAGCATGCACAGTCAACGCTCAAGGAAGCACAGGCGGCGTTGCGCGCAGCGCAGGAGCAACTGGCATCGAACCGCGCCCTGACGCAGAACACCCGCATCGCGGAGCATCCCGACGTGGCGCGCGCCGCCGCCAACTACCGGGCGGCCTACCTGGCCCACGCGCGTGCCACGCTGCCGGCCCCCGTGACCGGTTTTGTGGCGCGCCGCGCCGTGCAGGTGGGCCAGCGCGTGGCACCGGGCGTGCCGCTGATGGGCGTGGTGCCGCTGGATCAGGTCTGGGTCGACGCCAACTTCAAGGAAAACCAGATGAAGGACATGCGCGTGGGCCAGCCGGTGTCGCTGGTGGCGGACTTCTATGGCTCGACGGTGCGCTACGAGGGCAAGGTGGCCGGCTTCGGCGCCGGCACTGGTGCCGCATTCTCGGTGCTGCCGGCCCAGAATGCCACCGGCAACTGGATCAAGGTGGTGCAGCGGCTGCCCGTGCGTATCACGCTGGATCCCGCGCAACTTGCCGAGCATCCGCTGCGTATCGGCCTGTCGATGCGGGCCACGGTCGATGTTCATCGGCATGATGGTGCCAGCCTTCACGCGCTGCCCGCCGTAACGCCGCTATCCACCGATGTCTTTGCGTCGGTCGGCCGCGATGCCGATGCCAGCATCGCGAAGATCATCGCGGCGAACGCGGGCTGAGGGCGATTGATCGGCCCTCGGTTTGCTTTCTTCCCGATTCCCGATTCAGCGCAGCCACCGCTGCCACAGCGCAAACGCAGCCACC
>DAIOET010000007.1:32512-43103 GCA_036746135.1 Cupriavidus sp. | reverse complement strand
AGCCGGCGCGGCGGCCAGCGCGACACCAAACAGCGAGGCGCACGCAAGCGCGCGCGCGGCATAACGAAACGTCATGGTCTGTCTCCTTTGGGTGGCGGCCGTGCGCTCTGGCGGCGCATCGGCACTGTTGTCGTGGCGGCTTCTGAGGGGCCGCCTCCTTCTGCTACATCGGTCGGGTTGCCAGTCTCCCGCTCAGGCGGCGCGCAATGCGGGCTGCGACGCCGCTGCCTTGCGCAGGCTATCCATCGCGGCCAGCACACCGCCGGCCTGATGCGGTACACCGGCCAGCGCCAGGCCCATTTCAACGCCAGCCAGCGTGCCCATCAGCGTCAGGTCGTTGAAATCGCCCAGGTGGCCAATGCGGAAGACCTTGCCCGACAGCTTGGACAGGCCCTGCCCCAGCGACATGTTGAAGTTCTCCAGCACCACCTTGCGGAATGCGTCCGCGCTATGGCCATCGGGCATGACCACGGCGGTCAGCGCGGGGCTGTATTCGGCCGGGTTCTGGCACAGGATCTCCAGGCCCCAGGCCGTCACGCATGCGCGCGTGGCGGCTGCATGCCGTTGATGGCGCGCGAACACGTTTGCCAGCCCTTCTTCGAACAGCATGTCGCAGGCTTCGGACAACCCGTAGAGCAGGTTCGTGGCCGGCGTGTATGGCCAGAAGCCGTTCTTGTTCGATTCGAGAATTTCTTCCCAGCCCCAGAACGCCTTGGGCAGTTTCGCCTTGGCCGACGCGGCAATCGCCTTCTGGCTGACCGCGTTGAACGAGATGCCCGGCGGCAGCATCAGGCCCTTCTGCGAGCCGGATACCGTGACATCGACACCCCATTCGTCATGGCGATAGTCGACCGAGCCGAGCGACGAAATCGTATCCACCAGCAGCAGCGCCGGGTGGCTTGCACCATCGATGGCGCGCCGCACGGCCGCGATATCGGACGTCACGCCAGTCGACGTTTCGTTATGGACCACGCAAACCGCCTTGATCTCATGGTTGCGGTCATCGGCCAGGCGCGCGCCGATGGCGGCGGCATCCACGCCGTGGCGCCAGTCACCCACGATGAATTCGGGATTCAGGCCGAGCTTGTCGGCCATCTTCTTCCACAGCGATGCAAAGTGGCCGGTTTCGTACATCAGCACCTTGTCACCCGGCGACAGCGTATTGACCAGCGCTGCCTCCCACGCGCCGGTACCCGACGCGGGATAGATCACCACCGGCTGTTCGGTTTGAAAAACCTTGCGGATATCGGCCAGTACCTTCTTGCCGAGTTGCTGGAACTCGGGGCCACGGTGATCGATGGTCGGATAGTCCATCGCGCGCAGCACGCGATCCGGCACGTTGGTGGGGCCCGGAATCTGCAGGAAGTGCCGGCCGCTGGGGTGGGAATTCAGTCGGATCATGTCGCCTCGTGTCCTCACGTTTGAATTTTGTATTCAAAAAACTCGGATGCACTACAGCGCCGGCATGCGGGATAATGTTGGCGGGCGCAAACACCTGCCTCTCCGCTAAAAACCCTTGTAAATCAACAACTACAAGGCTTTGATGCCAGTCGTTGCATGGTTCCGGACAGAAAAAATGCTACCGGAACGAGATTCGTGCTTGCCCCAGAGTAGGTTTTGAATACAATACTGTCAAGCCACACGATCCCTGATGAGCACTTCTCCGACCATCTCCTCCCAAGCCGTGGACCGCCAGATCCTGCATGTGGCGGTAGCCCAGCGCCTGCGCACGATGATCATGGAAGGCGATCTGGCGCCCGGCACCCGGCTCAACGAACGCGTGCTGTGCGACCTGCTGCAGGTTTCGCGCACGCCGTTGCGCGAGGCCTTCAAGGTACTGGCCGCCGACGGACTGGTGACATTGCTGCCGAACCGTGGCGCCGAGGTCGTGGTCCTGTCGCAGGAAACCGTCGACCACCTGTTCGAGATGATGGGCGCGCTGGAAGCGATGTCCGGTGAACTGGCCTGCCAGCGCATCACCGAGGCCGAGCTCAACGAGATCCGCGCGCTGCATTTCGAGATGCTGGCATGCCACGCACGCCGCGACCTGCCCAATTACTACGCGCTGAACCGGCGCATCCACGACGCGATCAACGCCGCGGCGCGCAATCCGATTCTTGAGGAGACTTATCGACGCATCAACCTGCGTATCCAGGCGCTGCGGTTTCGCTCGAACTTCGACCACGACAAATGGGACATGGCGGTGCGCGAGCACGGCATCATGCTCGATGCCCTGGCCAAGCGCGACGGTGCAGCCCTGCGAGACATCCTGCGCGCGCACTTGAAACACAAGCACGACGCGCTGATCGCCGAACTAGAACGCGCACAGAACGTCGCCGCCTGAACGGACGCGCGCATCGGCGCGCTCTCCGGCCATGACGGTGCGTCCTTAGTGCACGCAAACGGAGACATCCCCGCTCATGGCCTTGCCCGTCACTCCCACGCCACCCGGCGTGCAGCCGCTGCGCTTCATGCCTGGCGCGGCTTCCGCTCCTGCCCTGCAATCGCCGCTGTACCGGCGCCTGGCCGCCGAACTGCGTGGCGAAGTGCTGTTCGACACCGCGAGCCGTGGACGTTATGCCACCGATGCGTCGATCTATCAGATCATGCCGATCGGTGTGGTCGTGCCACGCGATGAAGCCGACGCACGGCTTGCGCTCGATATCGCGCGCGACCTGAAGGCCCCGCTGCTGCCGCGCGGTGGCGGCACCAGCCAGTGCGGACAGACCGTGGGCGAGGCGCTGGTCATCGACAACAGCAAGTACCTGAACCAGGTCATCGACTTCGACCCCGTGGCGCGTACCGTGACCGTGCAGCCCGGCATCGTGCTCGATCACCTGAATGCATGGCTCAAGCCGCACGGCCTGTGGTTTCCGGTGGATGTTTCCACGGCCGCGCAATGCACGATCGGTGGCATGACGGGCAACAACTCGTGCGGCTCGCGCTCGATCCAGTACGGCAACATGGTGCACAACGTGCTGGGCGTGCAGGCCATCCTGGCCAATGGCGACGATGTGCGCTTCGACGCCGAATGGCCGGCGGAAGACGCGCCGCATCGCGCGATTGCCGATGGCGTGCGCCGCATTGCCGAGCGCGAGCGCGAAGCCATCGCGCAGATGTACCCAAGGGTGCTGCGCCGCGTGGGCGGCTACAACCTCGACATCTTCCAGCCGCAAAGCGAACGGCCCTATACGGCCGATGGCAGCGTCAACCTGGCGCATCTGCTGGTTGGCTCCGAAGGCACGCTCGCCTATTTCCGCCAGATCACGCTGCAGCTTGCGCCGCTGCCCACGCACAAGACGCTGGGCGTGGTCAATTTCCCCACCTTTTACCAGTCGATGGACCTCACGCGCCATATCGTGGCGCTTGGGCCGGCGGCGGTGGAGCTGGTCGACCGCACGATGATCGATCTGGCGCGCAGCAATCCCGCGTTCCGTCCGGTCATCGACAAGGCATTGATCGGCGAACCCGAGGCGATCCTGCTCGTCGAGTTTGCCGGCGAAGACCGCGACGCCACGCTGCGCGGCCTGCGGCGACTGGTGGAGCTGATGGCGGACCTGGGCCTGCCTGGCTCAGTGGTCGAAATGCCGGATGCCGGCGCGCAGAAGGCGCTATGGGAAGTGCGCAAGGCCGGCCTGAACATCATGATGAGCATGAAGGGCGACGGCAAGCCGGTGTCGTTCATCGAGGATTGCGCGGTGCCGCTGGAACATCTGGCCGAGTACACGTCGCGCCTGACCGAAGTGTTCCACAAGCACGGCACGCGCGGCACCTGGTACGCGCACGCCAGCGTCGGCACGCTGCATGTGCGGCCAATCCTCGACATGCGCCGCGACGGCGCGGGCAAGATGCGCGCCATCGCCGAGGAAGCCGCCGCAATGGTGCGCGAGTACAAGGGCGCCTACTCGGGCGAACATGGCGATGGGCTGTGCCGCGGCGAATGGGTGGCCTGGCAGTTCGGCCCGTCGCTGGCCAAGGCGTTCGAGGAAGTCAAAGCACTGTTCGATCCCGACAACCGCTGCAATCCGGGCAAGATCGTGCGCACGCCAAAGATGGACGATGCCGCGCTGTTCCGCTTTTCGCCCAGCTATTCGGTCAAGCCGCTGCAGCCCGCGCTGGACTGGTCGGCATGGAACGTCACGCGCAATCCCGTCACCGAGGCCGAGAGCGCGCCCGGCACCGGACTCGATCCGGCGCGCGGCCTGGCTGCCGCCGTCGAGATGTGCAACAACAACGGCCACTGCCGCAAGTTCGATGCGGGCACGATGTGCCCGAGCTACCGCGTCACGCGCGATGAACAGCATCTGACGAGAGGCCGCGCCAATACGCTGCGGCTGGCACTGTCTGGCCAGCTTGGCGATGAAGGGTTGCTCGATCCCGCCGTCAAGGAGACGATGGACCTGTGCGTCTCATGCAAAGGCTGCAAGCGCGACTGCCCCACCGGCATCGACATGGCGAAGATGAAGATCGAAGTCCGCGCCGCGAACGCCAAGGCCGGCCGCCTGCGCGCACGCGACAAGCTCGTGGCATTCCTGCCGCGCTACGCGGGCATCGCCAGCAAGTTGCCCTGGCTGTTCAACCTGCGCGACCGCGTGCCGGGGCTGCCGCAGCTTGGCGAAAAACTGCTGGGGCTGTCGGCAAAGCGTTCGCTGCCGCGCTGGCAACCGGCCTTCCTGACCGACGGCTATGTGAGCCAGCCCGCCGGCGGCAAGGAGGTGGTGCTGTTCGTCGATACCTTCAACAACCACATGGAGCCTGAGAACGCGCGCGCAGCGCAGCGCGTGCTGCAGGCTGCCGGCTACATCGTGCATCTGTCCGGGGTTCCGGGGGAGCGTCCGCTGTGCTGCGGCCGCACGTTCCTGGCGGCCGGCCTCGTCGACGAGGCACGCGCTGAAGCCAAGCGAGCGCTCGATGCCCTGCTGCCGTTTGTTTCGCGCGGCGTTGCGGTCGTGGGCCTTGAGCCGTCGTGCCTGCTGTCGATGCGCGACGAATTCCTGCAGTACGGCTATGGCGATGCCGCGCGGCAGTTGGCGGACAACGCATTCCTGTTCGAGGAATTCCTGGTCCGCGAACATGCGGCGGGACGTTTCGCGCCGACGTTAAAACCTATCGGCCACGGGCAGGCACTGCTGCATGGTCATTGCCATCAGAAGGCGTTCGACGCGGTACGTCCCGTGGAGCAGGTTCTGGGATGGATTCCCGAGCTCAAGACATCGCTGATCGAGTCGTCGTGCTGTGGCATGGCTGGTAGCTTTGGCTACGAGGCCGAGCACCATGAGGTATCGATGAAGATGGGGGAACTGTCGTTGCTGCCCGCCGTGCGCAAGGCTGAAGCCGGAACGCTGGTGGTGGCCGATGGCACGAGCTGCCGGCACCAGATCCACGATGGAGCCGGACGGGAGGCACTGCATGTGGCGCGGGTGCTGGAGATGGCGCTGTAGTCGGGCAAAGGCCAGCCCTCTCCCCCGGCCCCTCTCCCGCTGTGCGGGAGAGGGGAGAACACCGAGGGGGTTTTTTTAATACCCGTCTGTTTGCTCCCCTCTCCCGCACAGCGGGAGAGGGGCTGGGGGAGAGGGCCGGCGCCTCATTCACCCCGGCCGCCGGCCATCACTGCGGCACCAGCTCCACCCGCTCCTTGCTTTCCTTCTCCACCGCCTTGCGCGAATACACCAGCGGGAAATACTCGCCCTTGGCCCACAGCGGCGCGAGGTCACGATAGTGCGGGCTGGCCGGATTGCCCGACTGTCCCGGCGTGTTCACCACGCGCGACGCATCCCAGTTGCCCACGTCCAGCACCATGCGGAACGACGCACCGGCCGTCAGCTGGAAATCGCTGTTGCGGTAGCTCGTGTTCATGGGCGTGAACGATGATCCGCCGATCGGGCCAGCATTGACATCGAACTGCTGACGCTGGTTGGCATCGAGAATCGGATCGAGCGGATGGCTGAACACCGCCGTGTGCAGCTTGCCCCATTGCCACGCCTTGGGATCGGTGCCAAGCCGCTTTTCCACCTCAACCATCGCGGACTTCAACGTGCCCATGATGATCTCGTTGCGCTTGTCCACGGGCATCCAGGTATCGGGCCGTTCCAGCACCGCGATCACGCGGCTGGCATCGCCAGCGCCAACCAGCCGCGAACCGTCCTGCGACAGCGCCGCGCGCACGACGGCCGTGCGCAGATGCTTGCTGAACCAGACCTCGAACAGCGCCGCCGCCGCACTGTCGGCGCGCTCGTTGCCGTCCCAGTTGCGCAGCAGGTCCAGACCACGCTGCACCTGCGCATCGCTGCTATTCAGCGGCTTGATCAGTGCCACCATCCGTTGCGCGGGCAGCGATACCGTGTCGTTCTGCCACGCCATCGAATCCTCCAGCGAACTGCGCGGGTTGGCACCGACCAGCGCCTTCAGGCGGCGCGCACGCGAGCTGTCGCTCCACTCGTAGCCCACGCCGATCTTCGCGGCCGGATGATTGGGCGGGATATTGTTTTCGTTGGCCGTCACCACGTAACCGGGCGCCGGATTGAAGGCCCACGGCAACTCGTCCATATTGCGGTAGCCAGCCCACTCGTAGCGGCCATCGCCCGGCACTGGCATCAGGCCGTCCCAGTTAGGACGATTCACGGTCAGCCCGCCCGGAATCCAGCCGATGTTGCCCGAGCGGTCGGCGTAGACCTGATTCTCGCCAGGCGCGCCCCAACGATTCATCGCGGCGCGGAACTGGTCCCAGTTCTGAGCGCGCATATAGTCCATCGATCCGAAGTACGGCGCCATGCCGTAGTCGAGCCAGGCCGCGCGCAGTGCATAGGCGCGATTGGTCTTGGCATCGGCGTACAGCACCGGGCCGTGGCGCGTGTAGTCGACCGTCACCTTGCGCGGCGTGGGTTCGCCTCGTACCGCGATCTGCTCGGTCACGGTTTCCATCGGTTCCCAGCGGCCCTTGTAGCGGTACTCGTGCGGCTGGGCGGCATTGGTCTCGTAGATGTAGAGGTCTTCCTGATCCATGTAGAACCGGGTCAGGCCGAATGCAATCGTGCCGTTGTGGCCAATCGAGATGCCCGGCAGGAACGGCTCGCCCGCACCGATCACCGACAACCCAGGTGCATTGAGATGGCTGATATAGCGCAGGCTCGGTGCGCCATGCGCGCGGTGCGGATCGTTGGCCAGGATCGGCCGGCCCGTCGTGGTACGGCTGCCCGCGATCACCCAGTTGTTCGACCCCAGGCTGCGCCCGGTATCGCTGTTCGCGTCGACGGTGGCATAGAGCTGGTCCACCGGGAGGTTCTCCGCCTTGCTGGCGCCCCCTTGCCACCAGTCTTTCGGAAAGCGTGGCGCGGCGGTCGCCAGGTCGTACGCCTTGCGCAGTTCCGCGCCGGGCACGGCGCATGTATCGAGTCCGTCCGGCACCTTCGGCTCGACTGACGGGTCGAGTTCGCGGCGCACCCAGTCGGCACGCACGGCGTTGGGTTTCACGTGGCAGAAAATCTGCGCGCGATCGATTTCACCGGTGAAGTTCAAGGTCAGCCCGTGGTGGCGAATGCGCACGATATCTTCGGCACGCCAGCGCGATGGCTTGTAGTTGAGGATCTTGAACTCGGGCGGCAGCAGTTCCGGACGCGCCTCCACCTGCGCCACGTAGGCATTCACGCCGGCGACGAATGCCTCGGCAACGCGCTTGGCATCGGAGCCATAGGCCAGCCATTCGCGGTACATGTCGCCGCGGAACAGCACCGCGCGCGCCATGCGGTCTCCCTCCACATAGGCTGGCCCGAAGTCCTTCGCCATTTCGCCGAGACCGCGCTTGCGCCACAGGTCGATCTGCCAGAGCCGATCGCGTGCGGCCATGAAACCCTGCACGTAGAACGCGTCGTAGAGCGTATTGGCGTAGATGTGCGGCACACCCCAGCGGTCAATCAGCACCGTGGCCGGCTTCTCCAGGCCTGGCACCGCATACTTGTCGATACCCGCGGCGTGGGCGGGCAGGCAGGCAGCGGCCAGCCAGAAGGCGGCGACGGCTGCGCGGCGCCATGAACGGGTGGGACGGAACATCGTGACTCCTCGGCGGAAACTGATGCGAGGATAACGGAATGTGACGGCGGCGGCGATCCTGCACTGCCGCAAACAAACGGCCGTTGGCGTGCGGCAGCCCGCGCCCGTCAGTAGACGTCGCGCCGGTAGTGGCCCGTTTCGATCATCTGCTGCAACCGCGCTTCACCAAGGATTTCGGTCAACACCGCATGCACGCCTCCGGCCATGCCCTGCAGACTGCCGCACACATGGATCGCCGCGCCCTGCGCCACCCATTCGGCCACGGCCGCCGCATTGGCGCGCACGGCGTCCTGCACATAGTGCGGCGTGCCGCCATCGCGCGACCACGCGTGGTCTACACGCTGCAGCACCCCCGCTTCATGCCATGCGCGGAGTTCCGCCCCGTGGAAGTCGTCGCACGCGGCGGAGCGCTCGCCGAACAGCAGCCAGTTGCGATGCCGGCCCGCGGCCGCGCGCGACTTGATCAACGCGCGCAGCCCCGCCAGGCCCGTGCCGTTGCCGATCAGGATCAGCGGCCGGTCGTCGTCGGGCGCATGGAAGGCGCGGTTGGTTCGCACGCGCAGCGCGACATATCCGCCCTCCGCCACGTACCGCGTCAGCCAGCCCGATGCCAGACCGAGCCGGCCATCCTCGCGCACGGTCTGGCGCACCAGCAGCTCCAGCCGCCCGTCGGCGGGCAGCGAGGCAATCGAATATTCGCGGTTAGGCAACGCGGGCAGCGCGTCGATCAACTGCTGGGGCTTCAGGTCCGCCATCGTCGCCATATGGGCATCGGGCAGCGGCAGGCGTGTGGCCAGTGCATCGGCCAGCGTCATCGGACGGCTGTCACAGCGCACCGGTATCGCCCCGTCGAGCGATAGGCGGTCCAGCAGGCGTGCCACCACATCGGGCGGCTGGCAGGGTCCCACTTCCGCGATATCGCCGGCCTGCCAGCCTGGCCCGCTGCCATCCTCCGGCACCAGCGCCAGATGAAATGCCGGCTCGCCAAGGCTGCCCGGATTGAGCAGGCGCCGCTCCACCAACTGCCAGCGGCCATAGCGCGGGCGCTCCCAGTCTTCGATTTCGGCGCCGCCGCTCAATGCGGACAGATGGTTCTGCCAATGGCGTAGCGCGCCGGGGTCGCCATTGTCGACCTCGACCATATCGAACAGTGGCAGCGCATGATGGCGCTGCAACCACGCGGACAGCGCATGGCCAAAGGCGCAGAACCGCGCATAGCTGCTGTCGCCGAGCGCCAGAATGCCGTAGCGAAGCGTCTTCAGTGTTTCAGGTGTGGTGCCCGACAACAGCTTGCGCGTGAAGCCCGATGCGGCATCGGGCGCGTCGCCCTCGCCGGTGGTGCTGACCAGAAACAATGCCTGATCGCACGCGGCCAGGCGCGCGCCATCGAGATCGGCAAAGGAAAGCAGTTGAACCGGCACGCCGGCGCCTTGCAGTGCACGCGCAGTCTGGGCGGCCAGTTGCTCGGCAAACCCGGTCTGACTGGCATAGGCCACCAGCGTCGGCCTGGTCTGGCCATCGTCCGGTGTGGACGGCACCATGCGTGCCGCGCGGCGGCGGCGATGGGCGCCAACAATGGCGGCGCAGAAACCGGCGTACGCGATAACCACACTAGCGGCCGTCAGCGCGCGGCCATGTGCCAGCATGGCCAGCGCCACGCCCATCGTGAAGACGATCCACCAGAACCAGCGCGTCATGACAGCATCGCCGCAAAGGCTGGCGTGGTCAGTTCATCGAACCCGGCGGGCGTGCGCACCAGAAAGCGTGCCGCCAGCCGCTGGCGCTGGGCGAAGGCCATACCGGCCTGCGGACCGAGCACGGTCAGCGCGGTGGACAGCGCGTCGGCCATCATGCAGTCGCGGTGGATGACCGTGACCGACGCCAGCGCATGCGCTGCCGGGTAGCCGGTGCGCGGGTCGATGGTGTGGGCAAAGCGTTGGCCGTCCTGCTCGAAATAGCGGCGATAGTCGCCCGACGTAGCTACCGACAAACCCAGCAAAGCGATTAACGTGCGCGCCGATGCATTGCCATCGGCGGCCGGCGACTCCAGTTCGATCCACCACGGCATGCCATCGGGCTTGAGCCCCTGGCCGCGCAATTCACCGCCGATCTCCACCAGATGATGCGGCACGCCCTGGGCATCGAGACAACGCGATACGGCATCGACCGCGAAGCCCTTGGCGATGGCGCAGAAATCCAGCGAAACACCGCCGGGCTGAAGCACGCGGCGTAGCGGCGCATCGACCTCCAGCCGCTGCCATCCGCAACGTTCGCGCAGCCGCGCCACTTCGTCGGCCGGCGGCGCAGCCGTGCGCCTGCCGGTGGGGCCAAAGCCCCAGAGATCGACCAACGGGCCGGCGGTGGGATCGTAGGCACCGCCGCTGTCGCGTGCCGTCTGCAACGCGGCCTGCAGCACCGTGAAGCAGTCTTCCGGCAAGGTGATCCAGCTACCGGCGACGGCGCGGTTGAACGACGTCACGTCCGACGACCCGGACCAGTTGCTCATCTGCGCGATGACGCCGTCGAGCACGGCGCGAATTCCTAC